>NZ_CVTH01000088.1:27032-27281 GCF_900005955.1 Pseudomonas sp. 8 R 14
GGCAGGAGCCTGTCGATGATGTGCCCGTTTCAGGGAAGAACCCGAACGGGGATGCGGCGGCCCCTTCGGATAAGACCGTCACCAACGGCTGCCCGGTGTCGATGGTGACCGGCGAGGAATTGCTCACCCTCACCGATGGCACGTTGGATGGGATTTTGCCGTTCGAGTGGACACGGTTATATCGCACCAGTGCGGTGGAAGTGGATGTCGGGTTGGGGTTTGGCTGGAGTCATTCGCTGGCGCATCGGC
>NZ_CVTH01000088.1:27331-28062 GCF_900005955.1 Pseudomonas sp. 8 R 14
GCCGTTCGAGTGGACACGGTTATATCGCACCAGTGCGGTGGAAGTGGATGTCGGGTTGGGGTTTGGCTGGAGTCATTCGCTGGCGCATCGGCTTGCGGTGTCGGGCGATTCGGTGGTGTGGACGGACCATGAGAATCGCTCGATTGGGTTTCCACTGCCGACTGTTGCTCGACCTGCAATCACCAACAGCTTGGCCGAAGCAGCGATCTATTTGGGCGCATCGCCGGACGAACTGGTGTTGTCCCAGGCGTCGCGGTTTTATCACTTTCGCGACGGTGTGCTGGTCTCGATCAGTGATGCCTACGACAACCGGTTGCGGATTGCTCGGGATTTTCTGGGGCGGATTGAGCGGCTTGATAACGGTGCGGGGTGTGCGCTGTTTTTGCGTTACTCGTCCGGTCGCATCGTGGCTGTGGATTATCAGGTTCAGCGGGCCAAGGGGTATGAGCCTTACGAATGGGTGACGGAGCAGAACGTCGTTTCCTACGCCTACGACGACGCTGGCCGACTGGTCTCGGCGACCAATGCCGTCGGCGAAAGCGAGGTTTATCGCTACGACGATCAGCACGTGATTCTTGAGCGTGGTTTGGCCGGAGGGGCGAGTTTCTTCTGGGAGTGGGAACGGTCCGGCAAAACGGCGCGATGTGTTCGGCATTGGGCCAGTTTTTCCCAGATGGATACGCGGTATGCCTGGGGGAACGACGGCCGTGTCACGCTGCACAACGCCGATG
>NZ_CVTH01000053.1:0-3544 GCF_900005955.1 Pseudomonas sp. 8 R 14
GCTCGAAATTGGGTCTGTAGCTCAGTTGGTTAGAGCGCACCCCTGATAAGGGTGAGGTCGGCAGTTCGAATCTGCCCAGACCCACCAATTTTGTTATGGGGCCATAGCTCAGCTGGGAGAGCGCCTGCCTTGCACGCAGGAGGTCAACGGTTCGATCCCGTTTGGCTCCACCATTAACTGTTTCTGCTGTTAGAGTTTAGAAATGAATATTCTGAAGTGAATATTGATTTCTAGTCTTTGATTAGATCGTTCTTTAAAAATTTGGGTATGTGATAGAAAGATAGACTGAACGTTACTTTCACTGGTAACGGCTCAGGCTAAGGTAAAATTTGTGAGTGGCTCTTAATTGAGTATGATCGAATTTTCGGCGAATGTCGTCTTCATAGTATAACCAGATTGCTTGGGGTTATATGGTCAAGTGAAGAAGCGCATACGGTGGATGCCTTGGCAGTCAGAGGCGATGAAAGACGTGGTAGCCTGCGAAAAGCTTCGGGGAGTCGGCAAACAGACTTTGATCCGGAGATGTCTGAATGGGGGAACCCAGCCATCATAAGATGGTTATCTTGTACTGAATACATAGGTGCAAGAGGCGAACCAGGGGAACTGAAACATCTAAGTACCCTGAGGAAAAGAAATCAACCGAGATTCCCTTAGTAGTGGCGAGCGAACGGGGACTAGCCCTTAAGTGGCTTTGAGATTAGCGGAACGCTCTGGAAAGTGCGGCCATAGTGGGTGATAGCCCTGTACGCGAAAATCTCTTAGTCATGAAATCGAGTAGGACGGAGCACGAGAAACTTTGTCTGAATATGGGGGGACCATCCTCCAAGGCTAAATACTACTGACTGACCGATAGTGAACTAGTACCGTGAGGGAAAGGCGAAAAGAACCCCGGAGAGGGGAGTGAAATAGATCCTGAAACCGTATGCGTACAAGCAGTGGGAGCCCACTTTGTTGGGTGACTGCGTACCTTTTGTATAATGGGTCAGCGACTTATTTTCAGTGGCGAGCTTAACCGAATAGGGGAGGCGTAGCGAAAGCGAGTCTTAATAGGGCGTCTAGTCGCTGGGAATAGACCCGAAACCGGGCGATCTATCCATGGGCAGGTTGAAGGTTGGGTAACACTAACTGGAGGACCGAACCGACTACCGTTGAAAAGTTAGCGGATGACCTGTGGATCGGAGTGAAAGGCTAATCAAGCTCGGAGATAGCTGGTTCTCCTCGAAAGCTATTTAGGTAGCGCCTCATGTATCACTGTAGGGGGTAGAGCACTGTTTCGGCTAGGGGGTCATCCCGACTTACCAAACCGATGCAAACTCCGAATACCTACAAGTGCCGAGCATGGGAGACACACGGCGGGTGCTAACGTCCGTCGTGAAAAGGGAAACAACCCAGACCGTCAGCTAAGGTCCCAAAGTTATGGTTAAGTGGGAAACGATGTGGGAAGGCTTAGACAGCTAGGAGGTTGGCTTAGAAGCAGCCACCCTTTAAAGAAAGCGTAATAGCTCACTAGTCGAGTCGGCCTGCGCGGAAGATGTAACGGGGCTCAAACCATACACCGAAGCTACGGGTATCACGTAAGTGATGCGGTAGAGGAGCGTTCTGTAAGCCTGTGAAGGTGAGTTGAGAAGCTTGCTGGAGGTATCAGAAGTGCGAATGCTGACATGAGTAACGATAATGGGTGTGAAAAACACCCACGCCGAAAGACCAAGGTTTCCTGCGCAACGTTAATCGACGCAGGGTTAGTCGGTCCCTAAGGCGAGGCTGAAAAGCGTAGTCGATGGAAAACAGGTTAATATTCCTGTACTTCTGGTTATTGCGATGGAGGGACGGAGAAGGCTAGGCCAGCTTGGCGTTGGTTGTCCAAGTTTAAGGTGGTAGGCTGGAATCTTAGGTAAATCCGGGATTCTAAGGCCGAGAGCTGATGACGAGTTAACTTTTAGTTAACGAAGTGGTTGATGCCATGCTTCCAAGAAAAGCTTCTAAGCTTCAGGTAACCAGGAACCGTACCCCAAACCGACACAGGTGGTTGGGTAGAGAATACCAAGGCGCTTGAGAGAACTCGGGTGAAGGAACTAGGCAAAATGGCACCGTAACTTCGGGAGAAGGTGCGCCGGTGAGGGTGAAGGACTTGCTCCGTAAGCTCATGCCGGTCGAAGATACCAGGCCGCTGCGACTGTTTATTAAAAACACAGCACTCTGCAAACACGAAAGTGGACGTATAGGGTGTGACGCCTGCCCGGTGCCGGAAGGTTAATTGATGGGGTTAGCTAACGCGAAGCTCTTGATCGAAGCCCCGGTAAACGGCGGCCGTAACTATAACGGTCCTAAGGTAGCGAAATTCCTTGTCGGGTAAGTTCCGACCTGCACGAATGGCGTAACGATGGCGGCGCTGTCTCCACCCGAGACTCAGTGAAATTGAAATCGCTGTGAAGATGCAGTGTATCCGCGGCTAGACGGAAAGACCCCGTGAACCTTTACTATAGCTTTGCACTGGACTTTGAATTTGCTTGTGTAGGATAGGTGGGAGGCTTTGAAGCGTGGACGCCAGTCTGCGTGGAGCCAACCTTGAAATACCACCCTGGCAACTTTGAGGTTCTAACTCAGGTCCGTTATCCGGATCGAGGACAGTGTATGGTGGGTAGTTTGACTGGGGCGGTCTCCTCCTAAAGAGTAACGGAGGAGTACGAAGGTGCGCTCAGACCGGTCGGAAATCGGTCGTAGAGTATAAAGGCAAAAGCGCGCTTGACTGCGAGACAGACACGTCGAGCAGGTACGAAAGTAGGTCTTAGTGATCCGGTGGTTCTGTATGGAAGGGCCATCGCTCAACGGATAAAAGGTACTCCGGGGATAACAGGCTGATACCGCCCAAGAGTTCATATCGACGGCGGTGTTTGGCACCTCGATGTCGGCTCATCACATCCTGGGGCTGAAGCCGGTCCCAAGGGTATGGCTGTTCGCCATTTAAAGTGGTACGCGAGCTGGGTTTAGAACGTCGTGAGACAGTTCGGTCCCTATCTGCCGTGGACGTTTGAGATTTGAGAGGGGCTGCTCCTAGTACGAGAGGACCGGAGTGGACGAACCTCTGGTGTTCCGGTTGTCACGCCAGTGGCATTGCCGGGTAGCTATGTTCGGAATAGATAACCGCTGAAAGCATCTAAGCGGGAAACTAGCCTCAAGATGAGATCTCACTGGGACCTTGAGTCCCCTGAAGGGCCGTCGAAGACTACGACGTTGATAGGTTGGGTGTGTAAGCGCTGTGAGGCGTTGAGCTAACCAATACTAATTGCCCGTGAGGCTTGACCATATAACACCCAAGCAATTTGCGTCGAAAGGCCAGATTGCGGTGTGTGAAGACGCAATGAACCGAAAGTTCGAGATTTCACAAAACACCGACAGCTGTCACATACCCAATTTGCTGAAGCGAGGCCAGCTGGCCACGACTCAGTACCCGAATTTCTTGACGACCATAGAGCATTGGAACCACCTGATCCCATCCCGAACTCAGCAGTGAAACGATGCATCGCCGATGGTAGTGTGGGGTTTC
>NZ_CVTH01000051.1:0-52019 GCF_900005955.1 Pseudomonas sp. 8 R 14
CGAAGCCAACATGGACCGCCTCGACGGTGCCGGTGCCGCTGCCGCCATCGAAGCACGCGCCGTCACCGCCAGTGACTCCGCCGCCATCGTGCGCGCCAAGGCCGCCCTGGACAAACTCGACGTCGCCGAAGGCCTCGCCGAACTCGAAGGCGCCTCCGCCCGCGTCGCCGTTGACGAAAAGCGCATGATCAACTGCCGCGCCGACCTCAACCAACTCGTGCCTTTCAAGTACGACTGGGCCTGGCAGAAGTACCTCGACGGCTGCGCCAACCACTGGATGCCGCAAGAGGTCAACATGACCGCCGACATCGCCCTGTGGAAAAACCCCGAAGGCCTGACCGACGACGAACGCCGCATCGTCATGCGCAACCTCGGCTTCTTCTCCACCGCCGACTCCCTGGTCGCCAATAACCTGGTCCTGGCCGTGTACCGCCTGATCACCAACCCGGAGTGCCGCCAGTACATCCTGCGCCAGGCCTTCGAAGAAGCGATCCACACCCACGCCTACCAGTACTGCATCGAATCGTTGGCCATGGATGAAGGCGAGATCTTCAACATGTACCACGAGATTCCATCGGTGGCTAAGAAGGCAGCCTGGGGCCTGAAATACACCCGCTCGATCTCCGATCCGAAGTTCGAAACCGGCACCGTCGACACCGACAAGGAACTGCTGCGCAACCTGGTCGCCTACTACTGCGTGCTGGAAGGCATCTTCTTCTACTGCGGCTTCACCCAGATTTTGTCCATGGGCCGCCGCAACAAAATGACCGGCGTGGCCGAGCAGTTCCAGTACATCCTGCGCGATGAGTCGATGCACCTGAACTTCGGTATCGACGTGATCAACCAGATCAAGATCGAAAACCCACACCTGTGGGATGCCGAGATGAAGGAAGAAGCGACCCAGATGATCCTGCAGGGGACTCAGCTGGAGATTGAATATGCGCGGGATACCATGCCGCGCGGGGTGCTCGGTATGAACGCCGCGATGATGGAAGACTATTTGAAGTTCATCGCTAACCGTCGCCTGTCGCAAATTGGGTTGAAGGAAGAGTATCCGGGGACGACTAACCCGTTCCCGTGGATGAGTGAAATCATGGATTTGAAGAAAGAGAAAAACTTCTTCGAAACCCGTGTGATCGAGTATCAGACCGGCGGTGCGCTGAGCTGGGATTGATTCTTAGCACAGCTAAACCGAGAAGCCCTGACTTGTTCAGGGCTTTTTTATGCAAGCTCGCTTGAAACCTTCAAGACAAAGCAGCGAATTCATTTACCAATGGCGTTGACCGCTAATTCCTGCCAGAACGTAGGAAATTTCGTAGACGCAATAATGGCTACTCAGTATCGTCCGAGGGTTTTCTACCCTCGGCGGCTGTATGGATATTACGAAAGACAACACGGACTGGAACGACGCGGAGTTGGCAGCAGCGGTCGAGGCTTACTTGAAGATGCTGGCCAAGGAAAAGAACGGCCAGCCTTACAATAAAGCGCTCGAAAACCGCCTTTTGCGCGAGGGGCCGATAGCCGGTCGTGCAAAAGGCTCCGTAGAGTTCCGCATGCTAAACATTTCTACCGTTCTTATCCGTATGGGCCTGGAGCCGATAAAAGGCTTTAAGCCCGCGAAGAACGTAGGGTCAGGCGTCGAACAACGCATCCGCCAAGCGCTGGCCGCGCAGGGTGTATTCGAATCCGAAGACGCCGCCCAAACAGCAGACGAGCAAACGCTTATCCGCCGCGCGTCCAAACTGCAGCAGCAACCTTTCACTCAGCTACCGGACGGCATTGCCCAGCCGCAGAAGGTCTCGACCGTCAGCACCGCTTTTGTTCGCGACCCAAAGGTACGCGCCTGGGTACTGAAAGAGGCCGAGGGCATCTGCGAAGGCTGCGGCGCTAACGCGCCGTTTGAGGTCGACGGTTTGCCATTTCTTGAAGTACATCACGTCAAGCACCTGGCCCAGAAGGGTTCGGATCGCATCACCAATGCTGTAGCCTTGTGCCCCAATTGCCATCAGCGTTGTCACCGGTCGAGTGACCGGGCGGCTTTCACCGAGGGGCTTTACGCCAAGGTCGGAAGATTGGCACGGGAGTAGACTCCTGCTGTCACACCTGATGCACGCTCAAAAATACTAGATAGGACCGAGGCCAACCCGTGAACCCAGACATGCTCGAAGCCGGCCCCGTTGACGCCAAAGTACTCTCCGTCTTTGACTTCGACGGCACCCTGACCCACCACGACAGTTTCGTGCCCTTCCTCAAGTTTGCCTTTGGCACCGGCGAGTTTTATGGCCGGATGGTCAAGCTGGCCGTGCCTGGGCTGCGCTTTTTGGTGCGGCAGATCAGCCGGGATGAGTTGAAGGCTCAGTTGATCCGCACCTTTATGACTGGGGTGGAGAAGACGTGGGTGCAGCAGAAGGCCGAGGAGTATTGCCAGCGCAATTGGGCGCGGTTGATGCGCCCGGCTGGGGTGTTGTCGGTGGAGCAGGAGTTGGGCTCGGGGGCGGTGGTGACGCTGTGTTCGGCGTCGCCGGCGTTGGTGCTGCAGCCGTTTGCCGATCGGCTTGGGATCAAGTTGATTGGCACTGAGCTTGAGGTGGTCGACGGGGTGTTGACCGGCAAGCTCACCGGGAATAACTGCCGGTGTGAGAATAAGGTGCTGCGGCTTGAGGCGGTGTACGGGGACCTGGGGGAGTATCGGCTCAGGGCCTGGGGCGATACGCGAGGGGATCGGGAGTTGCTGGCGGCGGCGCAGGATGCACATTTTCGGCATTTTCATGCGAAGAAGAAAAAGCGGGCCAAGTTGCAGCGGTGATGCGGGTGGGTGGGATCCACCGGGAACACCGAGTCGATCCCATCGCCGCCTCGCTGGGGCTCGACAGCTCCCACAGTTGAGCGGTTTAGGCTTGAGTGTCGCGACTAGCATGGGGTGCTTGGGGTTGAGCTGGACTTGTTCCCTCGCAGCGGACGGCGGGTTGCAGGTTCTTGCTGATATTTACGCGGGTTCCCGCTATTAATAGCGAAACCTCTCACGGACCCGAGCCCCATGAAATTCGACACGGCCTACAGCCTGAGTCTCGATGACAAGCTGTCGATCTATGACGTACGAGACCTGAATTTCGACGAAACCAACACCTTCGATTCCGACAAGGACAGTTTCCTCTGCCCCAACGATGCCTGTCGCGCCGCCTTCGAAGCAGGCAATGTGCTGAGCACGTTCAACGCCAGGAACGTCAACTACCAACGCACCCCGCACTTCAAAAACACGCCGAGCACCCGGCATATCGACGGCTGCCGCTATGCCAGTCTCCACAAGGGTGCAGCAGGCGAAAACGACGATGAGCGTGAGGATAATTTCCCATCGGAGTTTGTGCTGACACGTCGTACGTACGAGCGTAAAACCGCGGAGGTCGGCACCGAGGGGCTGGTCCCACAAGATTCAGCGAAAACACCTTCACCCCGCAGCGACGAATCTGTCAGCGCCAGCGACACCACCCCGGAAAAAACCAGCGTGTTTGCCCACCCGGTGGAGTGTTTTGTGTCGAACATCGACGACAAGGAAAAGCTGAAAAGCATGCCGCTGAAAATCGGCGAGCACACCGCGACTTACGCGGCGTTTTTCAAGAAGATCGAATACCTGCAAGACAACAAGGGCCTGATCTACTGGGGCAAGGTCAAAGCGATCAAGGACTACACCAGCAGCTTTCGCATCGACTTCGAAAAGAAGGTGTGGCTCGACAAAAAGCCCTACTCGGTCAACGTCTACCTGAGCAAAAAGCTCATCGAGAACTACCGCAAGCGCAAGGCGTTCCTGGAGCAGATCAGGGCGGCGGCGGACAGTGAGCGGGCGTTGTATTGTTTCTTCTACGGGGTGACACCGGAGCTGAAACAAGTGCCCAGCAAGAAAAACCCCGAGCAGACCTTCGGGGTGTTCAGCGCGAATATCGAGAACCTCGATCACCTGATCATTCGTGAGGCGCCGGGGTTGGAATAGTGGGTCGATAAGC
This sequence comes from Pseudomonas sp. 8 R 14, assembly GCF_900005955.1. Taxonomy (NCBI): domain Bacteria; kingdom Pseudomonadati; phylum Pseudomonadota; class Gammaproteobacteria; order Pseudomonadales; family Pseudomonadaceae; genus Pseudomonas; species Pseudomonas sp. 8 R 14. Next base: position 3,999 of record NZ_CVTH01000051.1, read on the forward strand.
ATCCAGTTGATGAGCGGTCAAAACAACTGTACAAAAACACAGTATAGTTTGCCCTCCCCCGTCGAATCCTGGAGAAACCCCATGTCCTCTCTGGCAATGAGCTCTTTCGTAGAACAGCAGATCGTCCTGCACCAATTCACCGCCAAACACAGCGTACAGGCCCGCGCGATGCTGGGCTGGAGCCGCGACGAGCTGGCCCGCCAGGCGGGTGTGACGGTGGATGCCATCCAACAGTTTGAAAGCCAGGGCGATGTGGGTGATGAAACCCGCCTGGCATTGGCGTTTCGGTTGGAGGCGCAAGGGCTGGTGTTTTTCCCGGGGTTTGCGCCGGGGTGGGGCATGAGTGTGCGGCGGTTTGAGACCGCCCCAGCCGAACCCGCTGCACAAAACATTATTTCGCGGCTGATGGGCTCAACAGCGGCATCAATTGATTCACCAACGCCCCAGCCGAATGGTGCGTAGAGTCCAAGCGGATCACCGGACAGGTCAGTGCCGCCAACCAGGTTTCATGCCGACGCAGGCTGCGTAGGCTGTGGTTGCCGCTGTCGTAACGAGCGGCCCAGGCCAGGAAGGCGACGCTGTTCTCGTGGCGACTGCCACCTTCCAGGATTTCATCACCGTAGCGTTGCACCTCCCTCATGCGCAGACGGTGCAGGCGTACTTGCGGGTCGAGGCGCAGGAACACCACGTGGGTGAACTGCGCGATCATCGGGTCGCCCCAGCCGCACAGTGAACCGGACAGCACCCAGCCTTCCAGGCCGACAGTCTGCTCCTGCAGCAGGCGGATGCGTTCATCCTTGGGCCGGGCAATGGTGAAGGGGGCGTCGGTTTGCTGCCAGTAGAAATAGTCGGTGTCGAAGTAAGCGACGTTCAGACTCTCCGCCAAGGCCCTGCCCAGGGTGGTAGTGCCCGCCCCCGCAGCACCGAGGATATGAATTCTATAGGCCATGGCTTCCCTCCCTGGCATTGCGATAACCCAGCGCCAGCGCGGCCAACGATTCCTTCGACCATCGCGCACCGTAGAACCACAACGTCGCGCCACCATCGAGAGCCTCGCCAAACCTCGGGTAACCACTCCAGCACGCACTATGGAATGCAGCACTTTGACTGTCCGACACCAGGGCATCCAGCCGGTATTCATTCACGATTTCATCGATTTCATTATGGGTGTGCAGTTTGAACGTGAGGGTGCCGTCGATACGTTGCGCCGGCACGGGTATCAGTTGCGCCCCGGCCCGGCGCAGTACGTCCAGCGCACGCATGAAGGGCGCACGGTGTCGAATCGGTTCATGCCCATCGCCACGTCCATATCGGTCGGCATACCCCACGCGCCTGCCGGCCAACGCTTGCATGGCGGCAAAGCGGCTATTGTTCTGCACCAGGGGCACCTCCACCATCACTGGGCCCTCTGGGTCGATACCGCTCAGGGCAATCAGCGTCAACGAGGGATCAGGCATGGGTCTGATGGGAATTGCCGGTACGTTATACCCGGGGATCAGGACGCCACCCTTGGGGTGGGTTTGAGGGGGGGGATCGACATCAAACTCGATACTGCGGGGGGGCACTTGATCGGGGGAAGGACGGCGGCATGGAGATGCCGAGTCGGTCATGCCCAAGAGCGCAGACAACGGCTGGCCAACCTGGCAAACCGCATCTGCTCGCAAAAACCATCTGCGTATGCTGTCCATCGGTACGCCTCCCCTGAAAACACTTTCCAGGGATCATCGCATCCTTCGCCGGCGCCTGTCGCAGACCCGAAACAGCTTGAAAACTCCTTTTTCGGCGCCTCTGCGCCCTCAGCCCACAAGGTGCTCTTGTGCACCTTGGGTTTCCACTTCCAGCCACCATGCATACCCACGCTCCGGCTGGTTCAAGCTGAACGCCTGGCCCATCGGCGGTGTGGTAATCGACACATTGCGCTCCCACGCCAGCGCCATGATGCGGTCGAAAGGTTCGTGCCAGGCATGGAACGCCAGGTCGAAAGTGCCGTTGTGGATCGGCAGCAGCCAACGGCCCCTGAGGTCGATATGCGCTTGCAGGGTTTGCTCCGGCTGCATGTGTACATGGGGCCAGTCGACGTTGTAAGCACCGGTTTCCATCAACGTCAGATCGAACGGGCCGTACTGTTCGCCGATGCGTTTAAAGCCATCGAAGTAGCCGGTGTCACCGCTGAAAAAGATACGGCGCGTGCCGTCGATCATCACCCAGGAACACCAAAGGGTCTGATTGGCATCAAACAGGCCGCGCCCGGAAAAGTGCTGCGCCGGCGTGGCAACAAAGCGAATGCCATCCACCTCGGTGCCTTGCCACCAATCCAGCTGCCGCACCTTGCTGGCGTCGACACCCCACTTGACTAGGATGTCGCCCACGCCCAGCGGCGCGAGAAAGTAACGGGTCTTGTCGGCCAGTTGGACGACAGCCTTATGGTCAAGATGATCGTAGTGGTTGTGGGAAAGAATCACCGCCTCCAGGGGCGGCAGCTCTTCAAGACGGATAGGCGGCTGGTGGAAACGCTTGGGGCCAGCCCAACTGAATGGCGAGGCACGCTCGGCGAACACCGGGTCGGTCAGCCAGAACTTGCCGCGCATTTTCAGCAATACGGTGGAATGCCCCAGGCGGAACACGCTGTGATCAGGCGCCGCCAACAATTGCTCGCGGGTCAGCGGTTGCACCGGGATCTGCCCCACCGGGCGCGTGCTGCGTGGTTTGTTAAACAGCATGTTCCAGAAGATACGCAAGGTCTTGCCAAAGCCACCGTGCTGCACGGGGGCCTCGTTGCTGAAGCGCCCCAGGTCCAGATCGGCAGGCTTGGGCGCCGCAGGTGAAGACTTGAGGCGGGTTGAGATGGTGGCCATTACAGAGTGACTCCTACGGTCCGCGCATAAGTTACACTGAACAGTGTAGTTTCAAGATTGCAACAAAATCCGCAGCAAGTAAACTACCCAGTGTAATTTACCCTCAAGAGCCGAACGCCAACCATGACTGCCCCTCAACGCCTCACCGACCGCAAACGCCAAGCCATCGTGGCAGCGGCCATCGCTGAGTTTCGCGATAACGGCTTCGAGGTCACCAGCATGGACAAGGTCGCCGCCACCGCTGGGGTTTCCAAGCGCACGGTGTATAACCATTTCCCCAGCAAGGAAGAACTGTTCGCCGAAATCCTTCACCAGCTCTGGGCCAGCAGCGTCGCCCAACTCGACGTCAGCTACACCAGCGAGCGCCCCCTGCGCGAACAACTGCGTGGTTTGCTGGAAGCCAAGATGAAGATGATGTCGGACACCAATTTCCTCGATCTGGCCCGGGTAGCCATCGCCGCCACCATCCACTCGCCGGAACGTGCGCAAGACATGGTCACCCGCCTGAGCCAGCGCGAAGAAGGTTTTACCCAGTGGGTACGCGCCGCCCAGGAAGACGGCCGCCTCTCTTGCACCGATCCGGCGTTTGCCGCCCACCAGATTCAAAGCCTGCTCAAGGCTTTCGCGTTCTGGCCGCAGATCACGTTGGGCCAGCCGACCCTGGATGCCGCTCACCAGGCGCGTGTCATTGAGTCGGCCATCGACCTGTTCCTGGCCGGCTACGAAGTCAGCGCCCCCTGCCCCGAGTAAAAACCGTTGCAGGAGCGACATTCCTGGTCGTTTTTGACGCATTCGCCCTCTGTTTTGCGCAAATGGCCTGGAAGGCCACTGATTATTCCCATGGGAATAACTGACAATATTCACAGGCCTTATGCGATCAACGGTCGATCCGGTGTCCGCGCGCCGCGGTAAATGTGAAAAACAGCTGAACCAGGAATTTATGGAAAACAGACGAGGCAAAGGGCTCTCATTTGCCCGGCGTATCTACCAGCCAAGGATCATCGGCCTGGGTGTCGGCAGCATCAGCGTTACCGGCGCCCTGTATCCGCTTGCCATGCCGGGCTGGGTCTGGGCGTTACTGCTGTTCAATGGGTTTGCCTGGGCGCACCTGGCGTATCAGCTATCCACCCGTTCACCGTTTCCTTACCAGGCTGAACAGCGCAACTTCCTGTATGACTCGGTACTCGGCGGGTTCTGGGCGGCGGCCACACAGTTCACGCCGCTGACAGCGGTGACCATCCTGTCGATGATGACCATGAACAACGTCGCCGCCGGCGGCCGGCGCCTGTTCCTGCGTGGCCTGCTCGCCCAGGTGCTGGGGATCGGCGTGGCATGGGCGCTGTTCGGTATCCAGTTCAACCCCGACGTCAGCCTGCTTCAGGTCTACTCCTGCCTGCCGATGCTGACCCTCTACCCCATGGCCATCGGCATGGTCTGTTATCAACTGGCGATCAAGCTCTCGGAACATAAACGCGCCCTCAGTGCCCTGAGCCGCACCGACAGCCTCACCGGCCTGCTCAACCACGGCTCGTGGAAAGACCTGCTGCACCTCAAGTTCCACAAGTGCCAGCAGCAGCAAAGCCACGCCACCATCGCATTGATCGATATTGACCACTTCAAGCAGATCAACGATACCCATGGCCATATCGTCGGCGACACGGTGCTGCGGCAACTGAGCCTGGAACTGCGGCGCAACCTGCGGGAAAACGACCTGGCCGGACGTTATGGTGGCGATGAGTTCTGTGTGATTCTTCCGCAAATGCCTCTGGAGCAAGCAGCGCAGATCATGGAGCAGATGCGCGAAACATTCGGCAACTACCGCACCCCGCACATACCGGAATTGCGCGTCAGCCTGAGCATCGGCCTGGCGGACTTCCAGCCGCGCTTCACCGACGCAGCCATGTGGCTGAACGCGGCGGACCGAGCACTTTATGCCGCCAAGGACACCGGGCGTAATCGAGTCAGTGTCAACGACGACCGGATAGCCTGCTCCGCCTGACGTTGTCTACGACACCTGGTCTTGATCTTCTGTGCAACGCCGCGGGAGATGGCGTAATGCCTCCATTGGTCGCCTACCCAAAAATGGTCCTGCCCATGGGGCGAACTTCTTGTCAGGCTGATGACTCTTAACCCGTTGTTCCCCCCCCGCTGTCAGCACAAGGGAGCTGACAATGAGCAGGTCAACCGTAGGGCAAATGCCTTACGGAGGCAGGCGCCTATACATGGATACTCCCAGACGCGTGCTTGCCCGAGCCCCCGAACATGTTATTCAACGCCCATAAGAAAACCATCGATACCCTGCAACACACCGTGGCTCACCAGGCCAGCCTGCTGGACGCCATCGAACGCTCCATGGCGGTGATCGAATTCGATCCGCAAGGCCTCGTGCTGCGGGCCAATGACAACTTCCTCAGTACCCTGGGCTACCGCGCCGAGCAGATCGAAGGCCAATCCCACCGGATGTTCTGCACGCCCGCCTTCGCCCGCAGCGCCGAGTACCAGCAACTCTGGGCCAACCTGCAAAAGGGTCAGTTCCAATCAGGTACCTTTGAACGGGTGGGCGGCAATGGTCAGTCGGTGTGGCTGGAAGCCAGCTACACCCCGGTACGTGATAACGCGGGCCGTGTGATCAAAGTGGTGAAGTACGCCCTGGACGTTACCCCGCGCCTGCAGGCCGAAAGCGAGGCCAACGCCAAGTTGGAAGCCATCGGCCGGGCCATGGCCGTCATCGAGTTCAACCTCGACGGCACGATCATCACCGCCAACGCCAACTTCCTGCAACGCATGGGCTACAGCCTGGCGCAGATCCAGGGCCAGCATCATCGTCTGTTCTGCACCCCGCAGACCGCCGCGAGCTCAGCCTACAGCGAGTTCTGGCGACGCCTGAACCAGGGTGAATTGTTCAGCGGCCAGTTCGAGCGCGTGGATAAAAACGGCCGGCCCGTTTGGCTCGAAGCCAGCTACAACCCGGTGTACGACGCCAGCGGACGCCTGTGCAAAGTGGTGAAATTCGCCTCGGATATCACCGCGCGCGTGCAACAACACGCCGCTGACGCACAGAGTGCCGCCCAGGCCTATCACTTGTCCCTGCACACCCAGGACATGGCGGAAAAGGGTGCCGACGTGATCCAGAAAACAGCCAGCGGCATGCGTGAAATCTCCTCGGACATCGACAACTCCTCGCAACTGATCGCCAAGCTGGGCGAGCGTTCGCAGCAGATCACCACCATCGTCAACACCATTCGCGGCATTGCCGAACAAACCAACCTGCTGGCACTCAATGCCGCTATCGAAGCGGCGCGCGCGGGTGAACAAGGCCGTGGTTTTGCCGTGGTGGCCGATGAAGTGCGGCAGTTGGCGGCGCGCACCAGCGGGTCCACCACAGAAATATCCAGCATGATCGCGGTGATCCAGGCTGAAACCCGCCAAGCCATCGACAGCATGGACGCAACCCGCGACCGTGCTGCCCTGGGCGTGGAGTTGGCCAACCAGGCCGGTACGGTGATCCTGCAGATTCGCGAAGGTACCAGCGAGGCGGTGCACGCGGTGAGTGCGTTTGCCAATGAGCGGGGTGTCCACTAAGTAGGCCACGGGTTATTCATGTGTAAGACAGGTCGCCAGGACTATAGTGATTCACTGTCTTAACGTTGATGACCCGAGCCCACCATGACCCCCGACAAGCCCGAAACCGCCCCCGTCGATCACCTGCGTTTTCACCGCCGCCACGCCCACCTGGCGCCGACCTTCGGCAACGATACCTTTGCCCTCAAGGCCGAGGCCTTTGCGCGCTTCTTTGGTACACCGACCTTCCTCGGTGCGCAAACCGCGATCGTGATCTTGTGGGTGGTGCTGAACGTAACCGGCATCACCCACTTCGACGTGTACCCGTTCATCCTCCTCAACCTGGCCTTCAGCCTGCAATCCGCCTATGCCGCGCCGCTGATCCTGCTGGCCCAGACGCGCCAGGCCGCCCGCGACAAAGCCCAGTCCGACGCCGACGCGCAACACCGTGAAGCCCTGGCCATCGCCAATACCGAACGCCAGGCCCAGGCCGCGCAAACCACCAGACAGTTGCTCGAATTGCTGGAGCAAAACACCCGGCTGACGGAAATGACCAAGCAACTGACCGAACACATCGAAACCCTGACGTGCGAAATGCATGAGCACTATGTGCGAAAACCTCAATAACAACGCGAATGCCATGTGGGAGGGGGCTGACTCCCGATCGCGGTGAGTCAGGGTTTCATCTGCACATGCCGGCCCAACTCATCAAACAGCGTCACCACCGAGCGCAATGCGCGGCAATCGGGGCGCGTCAGCAGCCATAACGCGGTGTCGTGCCCAGCCAACGCGGGGCCCAGGGGTTGCAGGCCGTCATCCAGCAGAAAGTCCGGCAGCGCCGCCACGCCCAACCCTGCCCGCACCAGTTCGGTCACCGACAACATGCTGTTGCAGCGATAGCTGGGGCGTACACCGGGCAGGTGTTCGCGGCGCCAGGTCACCGTGGGGTGGTCGGGCAGGAAGTCGTCCGGCGCGATCCAGGCCAGGTCCGCCAGTGAGCGTGCGGCGTGTTGGTGCGCATACGTGGGGCTGGCACACACCTGATACGCCACGGCCCCCAGGCAACGGCCGACCAGATGCGCCGGCGGAGTCCTGGTCAGGCGCAGGGCGATGTCGGCATCGCGGCGGCTGAGGTTGGCGAAATCATTCGACGTGCTCAGTTCCAGGGTCAGCGCCGGGTAGTCCGGCATGAACTGCGCCAGCGCCGGCAGCAACAACCCTTGCAGCACCGAGTCGGTACAGGTCAGGCGCACCGTGCCGCTGATCACCTCGCCGCCCTGCTCCACGCCGATGCGCGCCGCCTCAAGCGCTTGTTCGGCACGTTCGGCCTGCTGCGCCAGGCTATTGGCGAGGCTGGTGGGCAGGTAGCCGGCGCGGCTTTTTTCAAACAGCGTCTGGCCCAATGCGGCCTCCAGCCGTCGCACCGCGCGGAACGCCGTGGACACATCCACCCGCAATAACGCCGCCGCCCGCGCCAGGGTGCCGCCACGCACCAGGGCGAGAATCAACGACAGGTCGGGGTAATCGAGTTGATAGTGCGTGGCTGCATTGAGCATGTGGGAAAACGCCAATATTGATTGCGTGCGCACCAATCTATAGTGCGCATCAGGACACCACAAGCCATGGGACGCACACGATGAAAGCCACCACCCTGCACCTCGCCCTGATCGGCGATTACAACCCCGATGTCATCGCGCACCAGGCCATTCCCGTCGCGCTGCAACGGGCCGCCGAAACCCTCGGTTTGCAGGTTCATCTGCAATGGCTCGACACCGACACCCTCACGCCCACCACAGCACTGCACGGCTTCGACGGATTCTGGTGCGTGCCCGCCAGCCCCTACCGCGACACCGACGGCGCCTTGCGGGCGATCCGTTTTGCCCGCGAACAGCGGCGACCTTTCCTCGGCACATGCGGTGGTTTTCAACATGCAGTGCTGGAATACGCCCGCAACGTGCTGGGCTGGGCCGATGCCGAACATGGCGAGCTGGCGCCGGGCGCTGAACGCGCAGTGATCACCCCCCTGAGCTGCGCACTGGTTGAAGCCACCGACAGCCTGCGCTTGACACCCTACACGCGCATCGCCGAGGCCTACGGCCGTCTTGAAATCGAGGAAGGTTACCGCTGCCGCTACGGCATCAACCCCGAATTCGCCGATGCCCTGCTCGAGCGCGAGATGATTCCCAGCGGGCATGACGCAGCCGGCGATCTACGCGCGGTGGAGTTGCTCGACCATCCATTTTTCGTCGCCACCCTGTTCCAGCCTGAACGCGCCGCCCTCAAGGGCATCACGCCGCCTTTGGCGATTGCCTGGCTCAAGGCGTGCCAGGAGCAGTGCGCATGATCGCCAAGACTCCCGCCCCACCCTACTACGCAGTGATCTTCAGCTCATTGCGCACCGACGGCGATCAAGGCTACGGCCAGGCCGCCGCCCGCATGCTGGAGTTGGCTCGCGATCAACCGGGGTTTCTCGGGGTGGAATCGGCGCGGGAGGATGGCCTGGGGATTACCGTGTCGTATTGGAGCAGCGAGGCCGCGATCCTGGCCTGGAAGCAGCAGGCCGAGCACCGGGCGGTGCGCGAACAAGGACGCGCCACCTGGTACTCGGCGTTTCAGACACGGGTGTGCAAGGTGGAACGGGCCTACACATTCCAAGGCCAGTAACCTTCATATCAGCTGAGTCTCTGTGGCGAGCAGGCCTGCTGTGGTGAGCAGGCCTGCTGTGGTGAGCGGGCCGGTTGTGGTGAGCGGGCTTGCCCCGCGCTGGGCTGCGAAGCAGCCCCAATTCAGTTGACGCGGTTCTCCTGACTAACCGCAGCGTCTGGTTCAGGGGCCGCTTCGCGCCCCAGCGCGGGGCAAGCCCGCTCACCACAACAAGCCCGCTCACCACAACAAGCCGGCCTGCCACAGAACGCTCGCTTACCGCCTATGCCGTCTAGCTCACCAGACTGCGCAGCGCACTGATCTGTGGAATTTCCACCCGTTTCATATACACGCGCAACGGCTCGCTGATGTTGATGCGGTCGTCGATATTCTGGTCGAGCAGCAACTGGATACGCTCGCGGGACAGGGTCATGGTCTGCTCGGGGGCCGGCAGCCAGACAAATTCAGCGGTGGGGATAATGCCGTCGTCGGCCACGTCCATGCCGAAGGAATCTTCGCTGAAACGCACGATGTACTGGCCGGTCTTGCGGTTGAGGCCAACAAAACCGCGGAGTTGGTCGGCGGCCTGGCAGATAAGCTCGGAGGTGATGCGCATGGTAAACCTCACTGAAAAGTCCCACAGGGACTGGAAAGATGGTTTACACGCGTGGCAGAAAATACCGTCCTCTGGCGGGGCGGCTGCGAGCAAGAGTACTGCAATGCCGCGCAAAAAAACCGAGAAAATTGGCACGTGCGCACGTTAATGTCGGTTTGGTGATAGCGCCTTTCGCAATCAATTGTTAAAAAGGAGGCCTTCTCAAAGCTACCTCCACGAAAGGACTTCGCATATGCCTGTCACGTTTTCCAAGAGCGCCCTGCTGCTCGCACTGGCGCTTGGCCTCGGCCAGGCACAGGCTGCCGAACCGATCAGCCCGGCTGAACTGGCGACAAACGAAGGCATTCCCTACCCCGCCGTGATCGCTCACCGTGGCGCGTCCTACGACGCGCCGGAATCCACCGCCGCCGCCTACAAAGTCGCGCGCGACCTGGGTGCCGACTACCTGGAACTGGACCTGCAGCGCAGCAAGGACGGCGTGCTGTTCGCCCTGCACGACAACAACCTGCAGCGCACCACCGACGTGGCCACCAAGTTCCCTGAGCGCAAGGACGCCCCGGCCAATGAGTTCACCTGGAAAGAACTGCAAACCCTCGACGCCGGCAGCTGGTTCAACGCCGCCTACCCGGATCGTGCGCGTCCAGGCTTCGTTGGCCTGAAGATCCTGAGCCTGGACGACATCATCAAGATCGCCGAAGGCAACCCGCAGCACAAACCCGGCCTGTACATCGAAACCAAGGAGCCCAAGCAATTCCCGGGCATCGAAGCCGACCTGAAAAACAAGCTGCTGGATAAAGGCTGGTTGAGCTCCGCCGGCTCCAAGCTGGGCAAGAGCAACACCGGCGTCGGCCAGGGCAAGGGCCGTGTGGTGCTGCAGACGTTTGAAAAAGACAGCTTGAAAGAGCTGCAGAAAGAAATGCCGAACACGCCGAAGATCCTGCTGTTGTGGGTTGGCCCAGGCAGCATCGAGCCGAAATCCACGCAGACCTTCGCCGAGTCCGGCGAACCGACCAAGGCCGCCTACTACGCCAAGCAAGAGCCAAAAGACGCCGCCGAGTTCGAAAAGTGGGTCGACGAAGCCAAGAGCCTCGGCGCCATCGGTACCGGCCCATCGGCTGAGCTGACCGACCACGGCGACCAGAGCTACACCGACCTGGTGAAGCCTGAAATGAACAAGCTGACCCACGACAAGGGCCTGCTGGTGCACGTCTACACCGTGGATGAGCCGGTCGACTTCGACAAAGTGATGAAGGCCGGCGTCGACGGCATCTTCACCAACCGCGCCGCCGAACTGTTGAAGTTCTACAAGCGCTGGCCGTCGTCCAGCGTGCAAGACCTGCTGAACGACTATAAGTACTGAGTGAGTCGGGCATTGGTGTCAGTGCGCCATTAAGGATGAGTTAAGTTGCGCCGGTTAATCTGGCGCCACTTAAACAGCTCACCAGAGAAGGACACACCCCATGAAAACCCTGACTGCCCTGTTCGCCGCCACCGCCCTGACCCTGACCGCCGGCCTGGCCCAGGCCGATGTTCGCCCGGACCACATTGAAGGCCTGCTCAAGTCCGGCGCCGTGATGCCGTTTGAGAAACTCAATGCCGCCGCCGTGGCCACACACGCCGGTAGCAGCATCACCGACACCGAGCTTGACCACAAAAACGGGGTACTGGTCTACGAAGTCGACCTGACCGACACCGCTGGCAAGCGCTTTGAAGTGAAGCTCGACGCCAAGACCGGCGCGGTGCTGGAAAACAAGCAAGACACTTGAGTTGAACCTAGAAAAAACGCGCCACCTCCGGGTGGCGCGTTTTTTTATGCGCACCGTTAAAACGTCATATAACTGTCATACCTCCTTGCAATGATTCGCCCACGCGAACCTGTGAAACGTCCTACAGGCGCTTTCTCTGCGAGTCTCCATGAACCACAGCCTCGACCACAGCCACCAGGACTCCGACCTGTTTGGCTTGCTTTACGGTTTTCGTTTTCGTCCCGGTGAAAAGGGCGAACAGATTGATTCGGCTGCTGCCCTCGCGGCCTTGCAGCAACCCGCCGACCCGGAAGAGTTCCTGTGGCTGCACCTCAACCTGGCCCACGCCGCCTGCGAACGCTGGATGCTGGCCAACCTGGATTTACCCGAAGAATTCTTCGAGGCCCTGCACGAAGGCTCGCGCTCCACTCGCATCGAACACGTCGACTCAGCCTTGCTGGCGGTGGTCAACGACGTGGTGTTCAACTTCAGCAGCATGGTTTCGTCGGATATTTCCACGCTGTGGGTCTGCGCCCGCAGCCGGCTGTTGATCAGCGCACGCCTGCAACCTTTGCACTCGGTGGACAAGTTGCGCTCGTCGGTCAAGGCCGGCGAACGCTTTCGCTCACCGCTGGAACTGCTGGTGCACCTGCTGCGCGACCAGGGGGAAGTGCTGACCCAGATCGTGCGCAAGACCAGCATCAGCGTCGACCACATCGAGGACCAGTTGCTGTCCTCGCGCCTGTCCACCAACCGCGCGGAACTGGGGGCGGCGCGCCGGGTGCTGGTGCGCCTGCAACGCCTGCTCGCGTTGGAGCCGGGTTCGCTGCTGCGCCTGCTCAACCGCCCGCCGCAATGGCTGCAAAAGGAAGACGTGAAGGAGTTGCGCAAATCCACCGAGGAGTTTGCGCTGATCATCAACGACCTGACGGCGCTGGGCGAACGGATCAAGCTGCTGCAGGAAGAGATCGCCGCCAACCTCAACGAGCAGAGCAGCCGCACGCTGTTCACCCTTACCGTGGTGACGGTGCTGGCGTTGCCGATCAACATCATCGCCGGTTTTTTCGGCATGAACGTGGGCGGTGTGCCCCTCTCACAGGACCCCGAGGGGTTCTGGATCCTGGTGGCATTGGTCGCGACCTTCACGCTGATCGCCGGACGCTGGGCGTTTCGCAAGTTTTCAAATTGAAATGCAATCAACTGTCGAATCGTCGCACCGCCCCTCCCACATGAGTACTACGGTATTTTGTAGACCAGTGGCAGATCCAATTACCTAAACAATGACCTGCGGCAGCATCGCTGTAACATTCTGCAATGAATATGAACGGCATCCTCCCCACACGGATGCCCGGCATGGCCACCCCTTCCCTGACTGCCTCAACGCACTCATCCTCCGTCGATTCAAAACCGCGCCTGGACAAGAAACCCGGCCTGGTGACGGTGATCGTTTTCTTCGCCGTGCTTGCCATGGGCCTGTTGTTTACCGCCTACAGCCTCATGCACGACATGCACGAAATGGGCGCCCAGCTCACCACGTGGACGCCGTTCCTGCTGCTGGGTGTGGCGCTGTTGATTGCCCTGGGTTTCGAGTTCGTCAACGGTTTCCACGATACAGCCAACGCGGTGGCGACGGTGATCTACACCAACTCGCTGCCGCCGCAGTTTGCGGTGGTGTGGTCGGGCTTCTTCAATTTCCTCGGTGTGCTGCTGTCCAGCGGCGCGGTGGCGTTCGGCATCATTGCCTTGCTGCCGGTGGAGCTGATTCTGCAGGTGGGTTCATCGGCCGGCTTCGCGATGATCTTCGCGTTGCTGATCGCCGCGATCCTATGGAACCTCGGCACCTGGTGGCTGGGTTTGCCGGCCTCGTCGTCCCACACCCTGATCGGTTCGATCATCGGCGTCGGCGTGGCCAATGCCTTGATGCACGGGCGTGACGGCACCAGCGGTGTGGATTGGAGCCAGGCGATCAAGATCGGTTATGCGCTGCTGCTCTCGCCGCTGATCGGCTTCGCCTTCGCCGCCTTGCTGTTGCTGGCCCTGCGCGCCTTTGTGAAAAACCGTGCGTTGTACAAGGCCCCCAAGGGCGACACCCCGCCGCCCTGGTGGATTCGCGGCATGCTGATCGCCACCTGCACCGGCGTGTCCTTTGCCCACGGCTCCAACGATGGGCAAAAAGGCATGGGCCTGATCATGCTGATCCTGGTGGGTACCCTGCCCATGGCCTATGCGCTGAACCGCGCCATGCCGGCCGAACAATCGTTGCAGTTCGCCGCAGTCGCCGAAGTGACCCAGGTGGCGCTGATGAAAACAGCGCCGCTGGCGTTGGCGGGTGACCCTCGGCCGGTGCTGTCGACCTACATGCGTACCAAGGAAGCCACGCCCGAGTTGATTCCGGCCCTCGCCGCCCTCGCCGGCCAGATCGGTGACCAGGTCAAAGGCTACGGTTCCCTGGCCAAAGTCCCCGCCGAAGCCGTGGGCAACGTGCGTAACGATATGTACCTGAGCAGCGAAACCATTCGCCTGATGGACAAAGGCAAGGTCGGCAATTTCGACGCTGACACCCAAGGCAAGCTGCAACTGTTCAAGCAACAGATCGACGATGCCACGCGCTTTATTCCGCTGTGGGTGAAGATTGTCGTGGCCATCGCCCTGGGGCTTGGCACTATGGTCGGTTGGAAGCGCATCGTGGTCACCGTGGGCGAGAAGATCGGCAAGACCCACCTGACTTACGCCCAGGGCGCTTCGGCCGAGACCGTGGCGATGCTGACCATTGGCGCAGCGGATATGTTCGGGCTGCCGGTGTCGACCACCCATGTGTTGTCGTCGGGGGTGGCGGGGACCATGGTGGCCAATGGGGGTGGGTTGCAGATGCGGACCATCCGCAATTTGCTGATGGCGTGGGTGCTCACCTTGCCGGCGGCGATTCTGCTGTCCGGCAGCCTCTACTGGCTGTTCACCAAACTCTTCTGACCAACCTCAGATTGAAAATGTGGGAGGGAGCAAGCCCCCTCCCACATTTGGATGTGTGTCGTGTCAGTTGTTGAAGAGCCCCGCCATGGCCTTGAGCCGTTTTTTGTACACCCGCCGCGCCTCCAGTGCCTGCTCCAACGTCACCGCCACAAACCCCGCCCGCTGGTTAGGCTGCATCTGCCCGATCAAGTCCAGGTCGGCACTGATCACCGTGCCAATCATCGCGTAGCCACCGCCGGATACCGCATCGCGGTGCAGCACAATCGGCTCCAGCCCCGCCGGTACCTGTATCGAGCCAATCGGGTAGCAACTGTCGACGATATTCGACGGATCCGACCCCGCGCCGAACGGCTGCTCACGCGGTTGAAAGCTCAGCGCACTGCCGCCCTTGAAGCGATAGCCGATGCGGTCCGCCTCGGAGCCGACCGTCCACGGTTCGGCAAAAAAGCTGCTCTTGGCGCCCGCGGTCAATCGCTCGTAATACAGGCCTGGCACCACGCGCAAGGTGACATCGCCGCCCACCGAGCGGCGCAATGCCATCGGCAAACTGTTGCCTGCCCGCCCGAGACCGCTGGCTTCGCCGATGGGCAGCTCATCGCCTGCCTGCAAGCGTCGCCCGTGGAAACCACCAAGGGCGCCGAGGGTGTAGGTGGAACGGCTGCCAAGCACCAACGGCACGTCAATGCCACCGGCGACGGCGAGGTAAGTGCGGGCACCGGCCTTGGGAAATTCGAAACGCAGCACCTGCCCGGCACGCACCTCAAAGGCGGTGTCCTGATGCACCACTTCACCGTCCAGGCGCGGCGACATCAACGCACCGCTGAGCGCGGCCAGGGTATCGCGTTGAAACTCCAATTCCGGCCCGATCAAAGTGCATTCCAGGCCGGCCGCGCCCACCGGGTTGCCCACCAGATGGTTGGCTGCACTCAAGGCGTATTGGTCCAAAGCACCCGATGGCGGAATGCCCAGGTGGTAATAGCCTTCGCGGCCCAGGTCCTGCACAGAGGTGGCGAGGCCGGGTTTGAGGACCTTGATCATGCCAGCGCCTCCTGCAGGGTTTTCGGATAGCCGATGGGGTCGGCGAGAAACGCATCGAGGGAAAATTCCACCGGGCGAATGCGCAGGTCGAAACGTCCTGCCTCCACCTCGGCAACGGCCAGGTCGTAGGCGTCCCGGTCGATGGGTTTGAATTGCACGATGTCACCCGGCCGGAAGAACACCATATGCGCCTTGAGGTAAGCCAACTGCTGCGCCGGGTCGTAGATCGGCGCCGGGGTCACGCCGAACATCTGGTAGCCGCCGGCGCCGCGCACCGAGTAGATGCAGCCGAAGCAACCGCCATGGCCGAGGGTCAGTTTCGGCGTGTCGGTGCGCGGGCGCAGGTACTTGGGCACCTGCAACTGCCGCTCGCGCTCGACCATCTGGAACATGAACGGCAAGCCCGCGACAAAACCCACCATCGAGACAAACCACGGCGCACCACTGTGGGCGGCGATAAACGCCTCGACATCGGCCAGGCCGTTGATGCGCGCGGCGTATTCCAGGTCGGTGGCGCCGGGGTCTTGATGCCGGTCGCGAAACCGCATCAGGGTTTCATGGGTCCAGGGGTCGTTATAGAGCACCGGGATTTCGATAATGCGTGTGTGCAAGGTGCGTTCGGCCACGGCCTGGGCTTCGGCGCTTTGCACGGCGTCGAGCAGCACATGGGGGGCGATGCGGTCGGGGTCGAAGCGAATCTGGAACGAGGCATTGGCCAGGCACACATCCAGCACGCCCTCCAGCGCCAGGCGCTCCACGGCACGGGTCACGGCCATGCCCTTGAAAAAAGCCTGCAGGGACATGCTCTCGCTGACTTCAGCAAACAGGTGTTCATCACCGCCGAAGCTGTAGCGGATGGGGGACGTTTCAGCCATGTCTGTTCCTCTTGGAATCGTTATAGAAAGGCAGGCAAAAAGTGAACGTTCGATCTTATTAGGGTGTTTTGACTGTGATGCCGGCCTGGTCCAACGCTTCACGGGTGGCCTCCACCAACTCCAGCGCGCCGGGGGTGTCGCTGTGCAGGCAGATGGAGTCGAATTCAATAAACAGGTCTTCGCCTTCTACGGTACGCACCAGCCCCATCTGACACGCCCGTAGGACACGGGCCGCGACCGTGGCCGGATCCAGCGCACGTACGTTGCGGGTAAACACAATGGAGCCCGTCAGATCGTACTCACGGTCGGCATAGAATTCGCGCACCACCGGTTGCCCGAGCTCCTTGGCCACGCGCCAGATCACCGAGTTGGGCATGCAGTACAGCAACAGCGTCGGCTCGATGATTTGCAGGTTCTGTACCAGCAGGCGCGCGGCTTCTTCGTCGCGGGCCAGGTGCATGTAGAGCGCGCCGTGGGGCTTGATGTGTTGCAGGGTCATGCCTTGGGCGCGGGCGATTTCGCGCAGGGCGCCCAGTTGGTAGAGCATGTCGTCGACCAGCTCCTGGGCCGGCGCATTGATATGCCGACGACCGAAGCCCACCAGGTCGCGAAAGCCCGGATGCGCACCGATGGCCACGCCCAATTGCTTGGCACGCGCGACGGTGCGGCGCATGGTGCCGGGGTCGCCGGCATGGAAGCCGGTGGCGATATTGGCCGAGCTGATATAGGCCATCAGCTCCGCGTCGACGCCGTCGCCGATGGTCCAGGGACCGAAGCCTTCGCCCATGTCTGAATTGAAATCCACTGCCTGCATCGGGGACGCTCCGCCAAAAGGTGATGCTCGAAAGTAGGCTGCGGCTTGACCCCTTGGGAAGATCTATTATCAGATGGCCTATCTTCTGAAAATCAGATAAAGCCATGTCCCTGACCTTGCGCCAAATCCGCTACTTCGTGGCCACCGCCGAAATCGGCCAGATTTCCCAGGCGGCGATTCACCTGAACATCTCCCAGTCTGCGGTGACCACGGCGATCAAGGAGCTGGAAGCCCTGCTCGGCGTGCAACTGTTTGTGCGCTCGGCCCAGGGCATGAACCTGACCGATGCCGGGCGGCATTTTCTCAACCGCGCCTACGTGATTGTGCGCAGTGTCGACGATGCGCTGAACAGCCCGTTGCCCGACTACCGCGCCAGCGGCGTGCTGCGCCTGGCGGCCAGCTACACGGTGCTGGGTTACTTCCTGCCCCACCACCTGCAGCGCATGGAGCACTGGCACCCGGATGTGACCCTGGAGGTGTTCGAGCAGGAGCGCCAGGCCATCGAACAGGGCCTGCTCGATGGCCAGTTCGACATGGCCGTGGTCCTCACCGCGAACCTCACTCACCCGGCGATCGTCTCGGAAATCCTGTTCAACTCGGAACGTCGTTTATGGCTGCCCAGCCATCACCCATTGTGCGAACGCGGTGCGGTGAGCCTGGCGGATGTGGCGCAGGAGCCGTACATCCTGCTCACCGTCGATGAAGCCGAACACAGCGCCATGCGCTATTGGGAACAGGCCGGGCAAACGCCCAAGGTGCGGCTGCGCACCAGCTCGGTGGAGGCGGTGCGCAGCATGGTTGCCAATGGCAGCGGCGTGGCGATCCTGTCGGACCTGGTGCACCGGCCCTGGTCGCTGGAAGGCAAGCGCATCGAGACCCTGACCGTCACCGACCCCGTCACGCCCATGAGCGTCGGCCTGGCCTGGCACCGCGAACGCGCCTTTACCCCGGCAATGCAGGCATTTCGCGATTACTTCCACGACGCCTTCCTGGCGCCGCAACAGCTGTCGGCGCGGCGTTAAAGCTGCGAATGCAGAATGGTCGCCAGCCAATCCATGAACACCCGCACCCGCAGGGGTAGATGCCGCTGACCGGCGTAGAGCAGGGACACATCCAGCGGTGGTGCGGGATAGTCCGGCAGGACCGCCACCAGCTCCCCGCTGGCCAATTCGTCACCCATGCCCAGGGCCGGCACCTGAATAATCCCGAAGCCGCCCAGGCAGGCCGACTTGTAGCCATCGGTGCTGTTGACCGTGACCCGACCGGCCATGGGGACGCGCAGCACCTTGTTGCCCTGCACGTATTCAAACCCCGCCGAACGTGAACCCAACGGCCGCACGTAATGCACCAGGTGATGGTCGGCCAGGTCGGCCAGTGTCCGGGGCACGCCGTAGCGTTGCAGGTAGGTGGCACTCGCGCAGTTGATCATCGGCATGCTGCACAGCAGCCGCGCCACCACGCTCTGGTCCGGCTGCGCGCCCACGCGCAGCACGCAATCGAAGCCTTCGGCGAGCAGGTCGACCTGGCGGTCGGTGGTGCTGATCTCCAGTTCGATCAGCGGATGCGCGTCCATGAATTGCGGCAGACGCGGCAGGATCAAGTCCCGCGCCATCACGTTGGGCATGTCCACCCGAATCCGCCCGGCCAGTTGCGCTTCGTCCTGGCGAAACAGCCCCTCCAACTCCTCCATGTGCGCGAGCAAATCCTTGCTGCGCTCATACAGCACGCGGCCATCCTGGGTGGCCTGCACCTTGCGCGTGGTGCGCTGTAACAGGCGGGCGCCGAGCAGTTCTTCCAGCGCCTGCACATGTTCCGACACCGTGGAGCGCGGCAGGCCCAGGCTCTCGCCGGCACCGGTGAAACTCGACAGCTCGGTAACGCGCACGAAGGTGCGCAGCAGCTCCAGTTTGTTCATGGGATTGTTCGCCTTATTCGGCCAGTGATTCCGGCATAGCGCTGTTTATCACGTTACGACCGGACAAATACACTGCTTCCCACACTCAATCACCGAGGACATCACCATGACCCGTAAAATCGCAGTGATCACCGGGGCCAGCCGTGGCCTGGGCAAAAACACCGCCCTGCACCTGGCGGCACAAGGCGTCGACATCATTGGCACTTACCACAGCAAGGCCGATGAAGCGCAGGCATTGGTCGCACAGATCGAACAACTGGGCGGCCGTGCCGCGATGCTGAAACTGGACGTGAGCCAGAGCGCGACGTTCGCTGATTTCGTCGGTGAGGTTGCTGGCGTACTCAAGGACGTTTTCGCACAGGACCGCTTCGATTTTCTGATCAACAACGCCGGTATCGGCATTCACGCCAGCTTCGCCGAGACCACCGAAGCGCAGTTCGATCAATTGGTGGCGATCCAATTCAAGGGTCCGTTTTTCCTGACCCAACAGCTGTTGCCGTTGATCCGCGACGGCGGGCGCATCGTCAATATTTCCAGTGGCCTGGCGCGCTTCAGCCTGCCCGGCTACGCCGCTTACGCCGCCATGAAAGGCGCGATGGAAGTGCTGACCCGCTACCAGGCCAAAGAGCTGGGCGGCCGTGGCATCAGCGTCAACATCCTGGCCCCCGGCGCCATTGAAACCGACTTCGGCGGTGGTGCCGTGCGCGACAACGCCAACCTCAACGCCATGGTCGCCAGCAATACCGCCTTGGGCCGCGCCGGGTTACCGGACGATATCGGCGGCGCGATTGCCAGCCTGCTCGCCGACGGTAGTGCCTGGATCACCGGCCAACGTATCGAGGCGTCGGGCGGCATGTTTCTGTAGGAGCTTGTCACGCAGTACGTCATACCCCCAGTGATACACATAGGTGTACGGCAGGAAAAACAGCAGTACGCCTATGTCGAGGATAAACGCCTGCACCAAGCTGATGTTCAGCCAGGCGGCAATCAGCGGCACACACACCAGGATCAACCCACCTTCAAACATCAAGGCATGCAGCACGCGGGTCCAGCCGTTGCTGGCCAGTTGCAGGCGCGCCTTGAGGCGGTCGAACAGGCCGTTGAAAATCACGTTCCAGGCCAGCGCCAACAGGCTGATCGCCAGGGTGACCATGCCCATCTCCAGGGCAGGCTTGTCCATGATCCACGCCAGCAACGGGGTGCAGATCAACAACGCCAGGGCTTCGAAACCAATGGCCTGGCAAACACGTTCAGTAATCGACTTGGTAGGGTTCATGACCCGGCTCCGTGAGTGACGATGGTTGTCATCATTAGCCTTTGACTCGATACTTCATAACCAATAACCATCGATCAAGGCGATAGTCATGGCCTCTAACGAAGTGCTGCAGGCGTTTGTGCAGGCGGCCACCCAAGGCTCGTTTTCGGCGGCAGCGCGCAAGCTCGGCAAGAGCCAGTCCACCGTCAGCGCGGCCGTGGCGAGCCTGGAGATTGACCTGGATGTGGTGCTGTTCGATCGCAGCAGCCGCAAGCCGACGCTGACGCCGGCGGGCCATGTGTTGCTGCAACGCGCCGAGCAGGTGCTGGAGGCCAGCAGCCGGCTGGAATTGGCGGCGAGTCAGTTGGCCCAGGGGTTGGAGCCGAAGCTGAGTATCGCCATGTCCGATACCTACCAGTCCGACCGTTTCGAAGTCGCCCTCAGCGCCTTTGAACAGCGCTACCCGGACCTGGAGCTGGAATGCCTGATCGCCGAATGCGAAGACCTGATCGCCCTGGTCCAAAGCGGCCGCGCGCAGATTGCGTTTATTGAACACCAGGAAGAGTATCCGCCAGACCTGACCCGCGCCCCCGTGGACGAGCGCACGGAAATTGCCCTGTTCGTGTCACCCAGACATCCGCTGGCGGGCGTCGGTACCCTCACCGCGCACACCCTGCAACAGCACCGCGAATTGCGTCTGGCCAGCATCATCAACCCGAACGAAACCCGCGCCAATGGCCGTGTGTGGTCGGCCCCCAGTTACCTGATGCTGTTGGAGATGGCCCAGTTGGGGTTTGGCTGGGCACCGATTCCGCGCTGGCTGGTGGAGCGCTTTGGTGGGGGGCAGTTGGTCGAACTCAAGGCACGCGGTTGGCCGCGCTCGGTGGCGGTGGATGCACTGTGGTCACGGCATCATCCGCCGGGGCCGGCAGGGAGTTGGTTGCTGGGGAAGATGTTGGAGTGATTTTTTTCAGACAATTGAGATTAATGTGTGGGGCCCCCGATGACGGTCGGTCAGTCACCTAATGCAGCGACTGACACCCTGCTATCGGGGCATAGGTATCTACACAACTCTTAAAGGCTGACACATAACTCTGTGGTGAGCGGGCTTGCCCCGCGCTGGGCTGCGAAGCGGCCCCAATAAGGTCACCGCAGAGTGCCAGAATCAATCGAGGTGAAGGTTTTGGGGCTGCTTCGCAACCCAGCGCGGGGCAAGCCCGCTCACCACAGAAGCCTAATTGCCATAGATTCCGTATTCACTGGAAGTTGTGTAGATACCCATGCTCATCGGGGGCAAGCCCCCTCCCACATTTTTGATCTTCATTGCTTGGGGAGATTGAGTTCGGCCAGGCGGTGTTTGAGGAAGCGTTTTTCCGGGATCTGCTGGGTCAGCGACAAGGCTTTTTCGTAGGCTGCCCGGGCCTCTTCCACCCGCCCCAATTGCCGGCAAAACTCGCCCCGCGCCGAATGCGCCAGGTGGTAATCCAGCAACTCGCCGCGCGCCAGAATACCTTCCACCAACTGCAACCCCGCCAACGGCCCTTCGCCCATGGCCACCGCCACGGCGCGGTTCAACTCGATCACCGGCGACGGCGCGGCACTGAGCAACACATCGTAGAGCCCGATAATCTGCAGCCAATCCGTTTCCCCGGCGCTGGGCGCTTCGGCATGCACCGCTGCAATCGCTGCTTGCAGGCAGTACGGGCCAAAGCCGCGACGGCTCAGGGCCTGTTCCACCAGCCCACAACCTTCGGCCATCAGCGACGCGTCCCACCGCGAACGATCCTGTTTATCCAACAACACCAACTCGCCGCTGGCCGAGGTGCGCGCCGCGCGGCGGGATTCGTGCAACAGCATCAGCGCCAGCAGGCCCATCACTTCCGGCTCCGGCAGCAACTCCAGCAGCAGGCGGCCGAGGCGAATGGCTTCGCGGGTCAGGTCCTCGCGCGTGAGGTCCGCGCCCATGGACGCCGAATAGCCTTCGTTGAAGACCAGGTAAATCACGCGCAGCACGCTGTCCAGGCGCTCGGGCAGCTCGGCAAGTGACGGCACTTGATAAGGGATTTTGGCCTCGCGAATCTTGCCCTTGGCCCGCACGATGCGTTGGGCGATGGTGGTCGGGGTGGCCAGAAAGGCGCGGGCGATTTCTTCGGTGGTGAGGTCGCAGATCTCACGCAAGGTCAGCGCCGCCTGGGCGTCGGCCGCCAACGCTGGGTGGCAGCAGGTGAAGATCAGGCGCAGGCGGTCGTCTTCCACGTCCTCAACGCTCCAGTCAGCGGCTTCCAGGGCGTCGGCCTGCGCCTGCAATAACGGGGTAAAGCGGGCCTGTCGGCGTAAACGGTCGATGGCCTTGAAGCGTCCGGTCGACACCAGCCAGGCCCGTGGGTTGTCCGGCACGCCCTCTTGCGGCCAGCGCTCGACCGCGACGAAGAACGCCTCGTGCAAGGCTTCTTCGGCGAGGTCGAAATCCCCCAGCAGGCGGATCAGGGTGGCGAGGACGCGCCGGGACTCACTGCGGTAGATCGCCTCGATGGGAGGCGTCAATCGCGCATGCCCTGGGTCACCAGCGTCACCAGGCGGTCCAGGCTCTGGCCCCAGCCGTCGTGAAAGCCCATGGCTTCGTGGGCCTGCTTGTCTTCGGCGCTCCAGTGCATGGCGCGAGCGGTGTAGAGGGTCTTGCTACCCTCGACTTCCTGCAGCGTCACTTCGGCGGTCATGAACGGTTTGCCCGAAGGGATCCAGCCCGGCGTATAGGCGTCGGTAAACACCAGGCGCCGAGGGGCGACAATCTCCAGGAACACGCCTTGGGTCGGGTACTCGCTGCCATCCGGCGCGCGCATCAGGGTGCGAAACAGCCCTCCGACCCACAGGTTCATTTCGCACTCGGGGGTGGTCATGCCATGGGGGCCCCACCATTGTTGCAACAACGCGGGTTCGGTCCAGGCGCGGAACACCCGGCTGCGCGGCGCATCGATCACGCGGCTGATGGACAGTTCAAATTCGGCAGGTTGCGTAGGCATGGCTAAACCTCCTCAAGCGTTATGGTTGTTGTGTTCAGAGATTCAATTGGCGAACGGGGCGCACTTCCACACTGCCGACCCGGGCGGCCGGAATGCCACCGGCCACCTGGATCGCTTCATTCAAGTCGCGCGCCTCGATCAGGTAGAACCCGGCGAGCTGTTCCTTGGTTTCGGCAAACGGCCCGTCGGTGATCGACACCTTGCCATTGCGCATGCGCACCGTGGTGGCGGTGGTTACCGACTCCAACGGCTCGGCGGCGAGCATACGGCCACTTTTTTGGATGGACTGCGCATAGGCAAGACACTCCGGGTCTGCGGGGCTGTCCGGCGAGGTGTGCAGCACCTGCTCGTTGCTGTAGATCAGGCAGAGGTATTTCATGTGCGTCTCCGTCTTCGGACTATTGACTATAGTTCGCGGCGCTCAAGGTTTCAGGTCGAACAATGCCGTGCCACTTGCCATGTCGAACGGCGCCGACCAGTGCTCATGCACCACCTTCCAGTCACCGTTGAAGCGTTGGTAGCCGGCGGTCACCCGCATCCAGCAGGCCTTCACTTCACCGTCCGGCCCGGCGCCGCCGCAGTGGGCGAGCCAGTGGGCGAATGCGCTGTCCTGGGATTCGACGATACGCAGTTCGTGGAACTCGAAAATGCCCGGGCCGGGGCAGTGCTCCATGCAGGCCTCCCAGTGCGCACGGTAGGCCGCCTTGCCTTTGAACTGCAGGGCGGTCACGGCGTCGAACGAGACGATATCGTCGGCGTAATAGCTGACAATCTTATCGATATTCCGGGAAAGCACGGCTTGCTTCCATTGCTCGATCAGGGTGTTGATAGCGGTACTCATGGCGATACTCCTTCGGGTTGGAAAATCACGGAAGACACCCTTAGTCGAACGGCCCTCGGGCAAATCGACAGCCCGTTGAAAAATAATGTCGTCCAGCACAAACCCGATAGACTGCGTCCTTCCTTGCCGCTGTTCGGACACGCCGATGCAAACCCGCCTTGTCGCCTACGAAACGCTGAATACCGTGCAACAACAGCATGTCAGCGCCATCGAAGTTCACCCTGAACAGCTGCCGTTTTGCGGCGACATGTATTGCGCCCTCAATTCGCTCCTGGCCAAGCCCAGCCCCGGCGTCAAAGGCTTTGCCCTGCTGGCAGACGACAGTCCGGTAGCCTTCCTCCTGCTTAAACGCCCGCCCTGCCTGCCCCACTGGGCCGATGAACACAGCGCAACGCTGCATGCGTTGCAGGTGGATCGGCAGCAGCAAGGGCGTGGATTCGGCAAGGCCTGTTTGCAAGCCTTGCCGGCGGCGGCCTTGCAGGCGTGGCCGCAGATCAAGGCGCTGGAGTTGTCGGTGGACACGCACAATGTGGCGGCGATGGGGTTGTATCTGGGCGCAGGATGGGTGGACAGCGGGGAGGCGTATAAGGGGCGGGGTGGGTATGAGCGGAGGTTGAGGTGGGTGTTGGGTCGAAGCGGTCTTGACTTACTTTAAATGTAACGTATACATAACTTCCAATTAAAAAGTAATGAATATATGACATGGATACTTCGGTTATCACTCAGCGACTGGGCAGCCAAATTCGCGCCATGCGACTTAACCGTGGCTATAAACAAGCGGATCTGGCGAAACTTGCAGGGGTTACCCGGCAGAAGCTGATAGAAGTCGAACAAGGCAGCCTCTCGGTCTCAATGAATGCCTATGCCCGAGTGATCGCCGCCTTGGGCAGCGAATTCAAATTAGTGCCTGTGACCATGCCGACCCTGGAGGAACTGGAGGACTTGTTCAATGATTAGCCCCCATTTACGCGTTCATACCCCTCAAGGTAAAAGCGGCAGCGTGTTGATGAGTGCCAACGACTATTTGTTCCGCTACGGCGAAAACCTGCGGGCACAAACCGCAGTCAGCCTGACGATGCCCGTTCGCGCCGAAGAATATCGCCGCCGAGAACTTCACCCCATCTTCCAGATGAACCTGCCGGAAGGCTACGTTCTGGAGCAATTGCGCAATCGCCTCGCCAAGACGGTCAAGGTCGATCCGATGTTGTTGCTGGCACTCTCGGGCAGCAGTGCACCGATTGGTAGGGTGTTCGTGTCTTCGGATCAAGTAAACGACCTGATCCTGCGCAACAGCCCTCCCTCCAGCGGAGAAAACCTCAACGAAATTCTCGCCTGGGACGGCGCGGAGGATCTGTTCCTGGAACTGGTGGATCGCTACATCCTGCGAGCAGGTATTTCTGGCGTGCAGCCCAAAGTACTGGTGCCGGAAAAACCGCAGGCATCCGCGCAGAAGTTCACGTCGAAAATCAACGACCTGATTATCAAAAGCGGGCGCGATGAGTTTCCGGGGTTGGCCATCAATGAGTACCTGTGCATGTCCATCGCCCGGGATGCAGGCTTGCCGGTGCCACCTTTTTACCTGTCGCAGAATCATAAGCTGTTCATCATGCGGCGCTTTGATCGGGACGAGCAGCTCAACCCGCTGGGTTTCGAAGACATGACCACCTTGATGGGCCTGTCTGCGGAGCAGAAGTACACCAAGAGTTACGCAGCAATCGCCAAGGCCGTACGCGTGTTCTGCGCCCCAGAACATCAACGCAGCTCGCTTGATCAATTGTTCGACAGCGTGGCACTGAGCTGCATAGTGGGTAATGGCGACGCTCACTTGAAGAACTTCGGCGTGCTCTATAGCGACCCGCTGAAATCGGATACCCGGCTGGCACCGGTATACGACATTGTGAACACCACCGCCTATCTCCCTGAGGACTCACTGGCACTTGACCTGTCCGGCAACAAATCATTGTTTGCTGCACGCCTGGGCATCCTGGAATTTGCAAGAACCTGCGAAATTGAAAATCCCGAAGCGCGCATTCAGGCACTCCTTCAAACCCTGGAAGCCGTGCTCAAGCGCGAAGACGATTACTGCCGGTTGGCCCCTGATGTAGCGAAAGCCATACGTCAATCTGCGCAGGGCTATCAACTCAGCTTTGGTGGCTGAACGTCCTGTGGTTGCGGCGAGACAAGCGTTCAGCCAGTGGGTTACTTGTGTTCCACGGGCAACCAGACCTCCACCGTCCCCGTGCCCTTGCGCCCATCAAAATCCGCGCTGTACCGCTCGAAATCCGCCCCCGCCACCTTGTAGCCCGAGTGCGGCAACCACTCGAACATGATGCGCTCGTAGGTCTGCTCCAGTGCCTGCACCGGGCCATAGTGCGGGAACACGGCGTAGTGGTGCGCAGGCAGTTCGACGCACTCGAAGTTGCTCGGCACATCGCTTTTGGACGGTACTTCCACCCCGGCCATGTAATCGAATTCACCGTGGCTGGGGTTATGGCAAACGCCGTAGGTCACTCCGCCGACGCGTTTCTTGATGTGTTTTACGCTTTCGTCGAACACACTCCACAACTTGGGGATATCCCCCACGGTAGCCTTCGAATAACGCCCTTGCACCCCGGCGATCACCAGGGCCTTGCCGTCTTCCATGCGTGGCTTTAACGGTTGTTTTGTCTGCTGGTCCATCTGAACAGTCTCCTTCTTATGAGGGAACAAACCCGTATCGAGTATAGGGGCATATCCTTGCAGTACTCCATGCAGAAAATTTTCCTACGCATCTGGACAACTGGCCATCATCGACCGTATTGTCTGCCCCGCAGGCCACCGCAGTGGCCGACGTCGCTCGGACGGTTCCGGGCGCTTACGTACTCTCGAGGCAACAATGGCAGACCTTGGTTCGCCGCGCCGCTTTGCGCGCATAGATCGACTCCCCCCTTACGTTTTCAATATCACTGCCGAGCTGAAGATGGCTGCGCGTCGGCGCGGCGAAGACATCATCGACTTGAGCATGGGTAACCCCGACGGCGCCACGCCTCCCCATATCGTGGAGAAGATGGTTACCGTCGCCCAGCGTGAAGACACCCACGGCTATTCCACCTCCAAAGGCATTCCACGTCTGCGCCGGGCAATTTCGCGCTGGTACAAGGATCGCTACGCTGTCGACATCGACCCCGAGACCGAAGCCATCGTGACCATCGGTTCCAAGGAAGGCCTGGCGCATCTGATGCTGGCCACCCTGGACCAGGGCGACACGGTGCTGGTGCCCAACCCGAGCTACCCGATTCATATCTACGGTGCCGTGATTGCCGGCGCCCAGGTGCGTTCGGTGCCGCTGGTGCCTGGCGTGGACTTCTTCGCCGAGCTGGAACGGGCGATCCGTGGGTCGATCCCCAAGCCGAAGATGATGATCCTCGGCTTCCCGTCCAACCCGACCGCGCAGTGCGTGGAGCTGGATTTCTTCGAACGGGTGATCGCCCTGGCCAAGCAGTACAACGTGCTGGTGGTGCATGACCTGGCCTACGCCGACATTGTCTACGACGGCTGGAAAGCCCCGTCGATCATGCAGGTGCCGGGCGCCAAGGACATTGCGGTGGAGTTTTTCACCCTGTCCAAGAGCTACAACATGGCCGGCTGGCGCATCGGTTTCATGGTGGGCAACCCGGAACTGGTCAATGCCCTGGCGCGGATCAAGAGCTACCACGACTATGGCACCTTCACCCCGCTGCAAGTGGCGGCGATCGCCGCACTGGAAGGCGACCAACAGTGCGTGAAGGATATCGCCGAGCAGTACCGCCAGCGCCGCAATGTGCTGGTCAAGGGCCTGCATGAGCTGGGCTGGATGGTGGAGAACCCCAAGGCGTCGATGTACGTCTGGGCGAAGATTCCCGAGGCGTATGCCGCCATGGGTTCACTGGAATTCGCCAAGAAGCTGCTGCTGGAAGCGAAGGTCTGTGTGTCGCCGGGGATTGGGTTTGGCGAGTATGGGGATGATCATGTGCGCTTCGCGCTGATCGAGAACCAGGACCGGATTCGCCAGGCGGTGCGCGGGATTCGCGGGATGTTCCGGGCGGATGGGCTGGTTGCTAAAGCCTGACCCGATCCACCTGAACAAATGTGGTCAAACTGTGGGAGGGGCTTGCCCCCTCCCACAGTTGATTGGGTTTTCACCCTTGCCTTGTAGCGTGTCTGTTAGACCACCAACGACAGCAACATGATAAAGATCAGTGCCACAACGGAGAGGATGGTTTCCATCGCCGTCCAGGTCTTGAAGGTCTCGGCCACGGTCATGTTGAAGTACTGCTTCACCAGCCAGAACCCCGCATCGTTGACGTGCGACAGGATCAACGAACCCGCCCCCGTCGCCAACACCAGCAGCTCACGGTTAACTCCGGGAATCATCCCCACCACCGGCACTACGATGCCCGCGCCGGTAATGGTCGCCACGGTGGCCGAACCGGTCGCCACACGAATCACCGCCGCCACCAGCCACGCCAGCAGGATCGGGTTGATCTGTGCGTTTACCGCCATGTGGCCGATCACGTCACCCACGCCGCTGGTCACCAGCATCTGCTTGAAGCCACCACCGGCACCGATGATCAGGATGATCGCGGCGGTCGGCGCAAGGCTGGCGTCGAGCAGCTTGAGGATCTGCTTGGAATGGATGCCCTGGCGGCTGCCAAAGGTGTACAGCGACAGCAGCAACGCCAGCAGCAAGGCGGTGATCGGGTGACCGATCATGTCCATCCAGTTGCGCACCACGTTGCCTTCGGCAAAGGCGATGTCGGCGAAGGTTTTGAGCAGCATCAGGAACACCGGCAGCAGCACGGTGACCAGGGTGATACTGAAGCTCGGCAGGTTTTTGTTCTCAGGCTCGCGGGCCAGTTGATCGACCAGTTCCTGGGACGGGTTGCCCGGAATGTACTTGGCGATAAACGTACCGAAGATCGGGCCAGCGATGATGGCCGTCGGCAGCGCGACGATCAGGCCGTACAGGATGGTCTTGCCGATGTCGGCGCCAAACACACCGATGGCCAGCAGCGGGCCCGGGTGCGGCGGCACCAGGCCGTGGACTGCCGAGAGGCCGGCGAGCAGCGGGATGCCGATCTTGATCAGCGACACGCCGGTGCGGCGCGCAACGATAAACACCAGCGGGATCAGCAGTACAAAGCCGATCTCGAAGAACAACGGAATGCCCACCAGGAATGCGGCGAACATCATGGCCCACTGGACCTTGTCCTTGCCAAAGGCGCGGATCAGGGTCTGGGCGATCTGATCGGCACCGCCGGATTCGGCCATCATCTTGCCGAGCATGGTGCCCAGCGCGAGGATGATGCCGACAAAGCCAAGCACCCCGCCGAAACCGTCCTGGAACGCCTTGATGATCTTGTCCACCGGCATGCCCGAGGTCAGGCCAAGGAAGCCGGCCGCGATGATCAGCGCAATAAATGGGTGAACCTTGAAGCGGGTGATCAAGACGATCAGCCCGATGATGGTAACGACTGCATCTAACAGCAGGTACGACTCGTGGGACATGCCAAACATGGGGGGTCTCTCCTGTTTGTTGTTGTTATTAAAGCGGGTGTTGAATTTCCTGCCGGGGATAGCGCTATCTTTTCCGGCAAAAAATCAGTTGGATGGTTCAAAACCGTGTGTCAGCCACCAGGCGTTGGTCTGCCTGGCCAACTCCTCGACGCTGTCTTCGCTGGCGTTGAGGGCCAGGGTCAGCGGCTCGCCCTGGGGCGATTCAAGGGTGGCGAACTGGCTGTCGATGAGGCTGGCCGGCATGAAATGGCCGGGGCGATGGGACACGCGGTCGGCGGCGACTTCGCGGGTCAACTCCAGGAATACAAAACCCAGGCCCGGCGCGGCTTCGCGCAGGTGGTCGCGGTATTTCTTTTTCAGCGCGGAGCAGGTGAGTACCGGATGTTCACCGGCTTTGAGCGAACGGCGCAGTTCATCGCACAGGATGTCGAGCCAACCGGCGCGGTCGTCGTCGTTGAGGGGGTGGCCGGCGCTCATCTTTTCGATGTTCGCGGCGGGGTGAAAGCTGTCGCCTTCAATGGCGGTGGCACCGTTCAGGCGGCACAGGGCCTCGCTGACGCTGGTCTTGCCACAGCCGGCAACACCCATGATGACCAGGGCGGTAACAGGTTGACTCATGGAACACCTCAAGACGCAGATAGCGCTACCTTTGCACGCCGTGAGGCGAGTGCAAAAACAGGCTTTTCCCGCGCCGTCTTGTCATTTTTATGGAGTGACGCGTGCATCCGCTCCAATCATTTGAACCGGATCAGGCAACCCATAGTTCAATAATTTGCAGCCTTTTGGAGACAGCGCTACCTTAGTGCCTCGATTTTTGTTTGGCAAGCCGCCTGATGACCTCCAAGAACGATAAAAATACCCGCACCACCGGTCGCCCTACCCTCAACGAAGTTGCCCGCCTGGCCGGCGTCAGCCCGATTACCGCCTCCCGCGCGTTGCGCGGCATCAGCACCGTGGCCATCGAACTGGTGGAAAAAGTCCAGCACGCCGCTGCCGAACTCAACTACGTGGTCAACCCCGCCGCCCGTGCCCTGGCTTCGGCCCAGAGCCATTCGGTGGTAGTCCTGGTGCCGTCGTTGTCCAACCTGCTGTTTATCGAAACCCTCGAAGCCATCCACCAGGTGCTGCAGCCCAAGGGCTTTGAAGTGCTGATCGGCAACTCCCACTATTCGCGCGACGAAGAGGAAAACCTGCTGCGCAACTACATGGCCTATCAGCCACGCGGGTTGCTGCTGACCGGCTTCGATCGCACCGAAAGCGCCCGACGGATGGTCGAGGCCAGCAATGTGCCGTGTGTGTACATGATGGACCTGGACCCCAATGCCGGCGTGAACTGCGTGGGCTTCTCGCAGCTGGCGGCGGGTGAAACCGCGGCCGCACATTTGATCTCCCGTGGGCGCAAGCGCCTGGCGTATATCGGCGCGCAACTGGACCAACGCACCCTGCTGCGTGGCGAAGGCTTTCGCCGTGCGCTGCAACAGGCGGGCCTGTACGACCCGGCGCTGGAACTGCTGACACCACGCCCTTCCTCGGTGGGCCTGGGCGGCGAACTGTTCCTGCAACTGCTGGCCGCCCATCCGGATGTGGATGCGATCTTCTTCGGCAACGACGACCTGGCACAGGGCGCGCTGCTGGAAGCCATGCGCCACGGCATCAAAGTGCCAGAACGTGTCGCGGTGCTGGGTTTCAACGACTTGCCGGCGTCGTCCTTCATGGTGCCGCGCCTGAGCAGCATCAGTACCCCCAGGGAAGCGATCGGGCGGCGGGCGGCGGAGCATTTGTTGACGATCATGGCGGGCAACAGGATCGCCAAGCCGGTGGTGGATATGGGGTTTGAGTTGCAGGTTCGCGAGAGCACGTAGTCCCACATTTAACCCCGCCCGCTCGGAGGCATCGCCGTAGCTTCTCCCTCCTGCTAGATTGGCTGTTCTCCATCGCAAGGAAAGCACCATGGCACATTCACTGAAAATCCTGGGTCGCACGTCCTCCATCAACGTGCGCAAAGTGCTCTGGACCTGCCAGGAACTGGGCATCGACTACGTGCGCGAAGACTGGGGCATCGGCTTCCAGCCCACCCAGTCCGCCGAATTCCTCGCCCTGAACCCCAATGCCCAGATACCCGTGCTGATCGACGACCACGGCGTGCTGTGGGAGTCCAATACCATCTGCCGCTACCTGGTGGGGCTTTACCAGCGCCACGACCTGCTGCCCATCGAGCCCGCCCCACGCGCCCGGGTCGAGCAGTGGATCGACTGGCAGGCCGTCGAGCTCAACCGTGCCTGGGGCGATGCCTTCACCGCCCTGGTACGCAATAACCCGGACGGCCTGGACGCGGCGCAGATTGAAGCCGCCGTGCAACGATGGAACGACAAGATGGGCATCCTCGAGCAACAACTGAGCAAAACCGGGGCCTTTGTTGCCGGCGATGAATTCACCCTCGCCGACATCCTGATCGGCCTCTCGGTGCACCGCTGGCAGATGACGCCCATGGCGCGCCCGGCCTACCCCGCCATTGCCGCCTACTACCAGCGCCTCGGCCAGCACCAGGGCTTCCAGCTATTCGCCCTCGACGGGCATAACTAAGGACATGCCCGTGAAAGGACTCAACGTACTGCTCACCGGCGCCTGCGGCAGAATCGGCAAGACGTTTTTCGAAGCATCGAAAGACCGCTACCGTTTCACCCTCACCGACCGCATCGCGCCTGATTTCGACCTGGGCGAACACCGCTTCGTGCACGCCGACCTCAGCGACAAAGCCAGCCTCGCCAGCTTGCTCGAAGGCATCGATGTGATCGTGCACCTGTCGGGCATCCCCCACGCCAGCGCCACGTTCGACGAATTGCTGCCGAACAATATCCTCGCCACCACCTACCTGTTCGAAGCCGCTGTGGCGGCGGGTGTACAGCGCCTGGTGTTCGCCAGCAGCGCGCAAACCATCGAAGGCTACCCGGTAGACCGGCAGATCAGCCCAGGCATGCAGGTGATGCCGGCCAACCTGTATGGCGTGAGCAAATGCTACGGCGAAGCGCTGTGTGGCTACTACGCGGCGAAAACCCCGCTGTCGACGATTGCCCTGCGCATCGGCGCGTTCGAATTCGTTGAAACCCACGACCTGAACAACGCCCGCGACCTCAGCGCCTGGCTCAGCCCGCGGGATGCCGTGCAGCTGCTGCAGCGTGCAGTGGAGGCCGAGGGCGTGAAACACCTGATCGCCCATGGCATTTCCAATAACCGCTTCAAGCGCCTGGACCTGAGCGAAACCACACGGGTGTTGGGTTACCATCCGCTGGACGATGCATTTCAGACCTTCGATATCCCCATCACTGACTGAGTTTTTCCCGCCATGCCTGCACTCCCTGCTACAGACGGCATCGACCCGATCCGCGCCGCCCATATCAGCGCGCGTATCGACCGCCTGCCCGCCGTCGCCACGGTCTGGCGCCTGGTGGCGCTGCTGTCGATCGGCGGTTTTTTCGAGCTGTATGACTTGTTCCAGACCGCCTACATCAGCCCCGGCCTGATCAGTGACGGGATTTTCCACACCGGCAGCGAGGGCGTGTTTGGCTTCTCCGACCAGGCGGCGTTCGCCTCGGCGAC
The DNA here is from genome assembly GCF_900005955.1 of Pseudomonas sp. 8 R 14. Classification (NCBI taxonomy): domain Bacteria; kingdom Pseudomonadati; phylum Pseudomonadota; class Gammaproteobacteria; order Pseudomonadales; family Pseudomonadaceae; genus Pseudomonas; species Pseudomonas sp. 8 R 14. The sequence goes on from NZ_CVTH01000051.1 coordinate 37,279, forward strand.
CTTCCTCGGCCTGTTCCTCGGCGCCAGCCTGCTCAGCCCCATCGCCGACCGCTTCGGGCGCCGGGCGATCTTCACCTTTGCCTTGATCTGGTACACCGTCGCTACGGTGTTGATGGGCATTCAGACGTCCGCGCTGGGCATCATCGGCATGCGTTTCCTGGTGGGCATCGGCCTGGGCATCGAGCTGGTGACCATCGACGCCTACCTATCGGAACTGGTGCCCAAGCGCATGCGCAGTTCGGCGTTCGCCTTTGCGTTTTTCATCCAGTTCCTGTCGGTGCCGGCCGTGGCATTGATGTCATGGTGGCTGGTGCCCCAGGCGCCGTTCGGGGTGTCGGGCTGGCGCTGGGTGGTGCTGAGCAGTGCGGTGTTTGCGCTGTTTATCTGGCAACTGCGCAAGCGCCTGCCGGAATCACCGCGCTGGCTGGCGCAGAAAGGCTGCTTCAAAGAAGCCGGCAGGATCATGGACACCCTGGAGGCACGCTGCCGGAAAGACCATGGCAAACCCCTGGATGAACCCGAACCCGAAACCGTCAGCGTGCAAGGCAGCGGCCGTTTTGCCGACATCTGGCAACCGCCATACCGCCGCCGCGCGTTGATGCTGATTGTGTTCCATGTGTTCCAGGCCATCGGCTTCTTTGGTTTCGGCAACTGGTTGCCGGCGCTGCTTTCGGGCCAGGGTGTCAGCGTGACCCACAGCTTGCTGTACGCCTTTATCATCACCCTCGCCTACCCGCTGGGGCCGTTGCTGTTTGTGAAGGTGGCCAACCGCTTCGAAAACAAATGGCAGATCGTCGGCTCCGCCATGGGTGCGGTGATCTTCGGCAGCCTGTTCGCCCTGCAAACCACGGCGGTGGGGCTGGTAATCTGCGGGGTGATGATCACCTTCTGCAACGCCTGGCTGAGCTTCAGTTACCACTCCTACCAGAGCGAGCTGTTCCCGACCAATATCCGCGCGCGGGCGGTGGGGTTCTGCTATTCGTTCAGCCGCTTGTCGACGGTGTTCAGCAGCCTGTTGATCGGTTTTATCCTCGAACACCTGGGCACACCCGGTGTGTTGGCGTTTATTGCCAGCAGCATGCTGATCGTGATGATCACCATCAGTTGGTTCGGCCCGCGTACGCGCAACCTGGCCTTGGAAAATATCGCCCATTGACGGCAACGGTTGGCCGCCTGCGGGACAATGTTTGCCGCGGCGGCCAGGCCAAATCCAGTCAAACCGGGGTTATCGGACCCGGCATGTTATTTGCTCCCGCTATGGCACCGAACATTTTCCCAGGTGACCGATCATGCTGGTTAACAACAACCCCCAAGCCGTGTCGACCCTTCAAAAGATCACGCGTCCCGACATGGACCCTGCCAACGCCGCCGCCAGCACGCTGTACAGCGGCGCCCTGCAAGCGGCGCAGCAAAGCGTGACCCTGCCGGCCGCGCAGAAGGATCTGGACAAGGCGGGCGATCGCATCGACGAAGCTTTCGCCAAGACCCGCGTGCAGTTGCAGGCCAGCACAGCGGCCACCACGGTGACGACGGATGTCCCCGCCACCAGCTCCGCCCGCACAGACTTCACCGATTACATGAGCAAAACCCCGGCCGAGCGTATCCGTGAGCAATTGCTCAAGGAACAAGGGTTGACCGAGGCGGATGTGCAGAACATGTCACAGGAAAAGCAGGACGCCATTTCCAAGCAAGTGGCCGAACGTTTGAAGCAGCAGCAAGAGCAGCAGGTAGCGGCGAAGACCACTGACCCGCAGGCGCAGGCAGTGAAGGAAACCCTGGCGGCGATCTAAGTCACAGGTGGGACGCCGAGCGTCCCTGGCGGCATTCCCACGCGGGTGCGTGGGAATGATCATTAACTCAGTGACCGAACAGGCCTGTCTCGGTTTTCTTGGCTTTCTTGTCGGCGCGTTTTTCGTCGGCGGTCTTTGCCGGTTTCTTCTTTGCGGCTTTCTTTGAATCCATACCTTTGGCCATGATGCATGCTCCACTTACAGGGGATGTAACACTGGGTATACCACCTATTGCCGCACAGAAGGCGCTTATAATCCCCGGCCCTTGATTATGTTGCCCAAACACCATGCCCGAACTGCACATCGCCCCCCTGGCTGAGCCGCTATGGCCGCTGCTGAACAAGTTTTATCGCCGTCATGACTCACCGATGAAGGCACTCAAGGGCGGGCGTTTGTGGGTAGCGCGCGACAGCGAGATTGTCGCCGGTCTGTGCCTGACACCCGTGATCGGCGGACAGTGGTTGACCGGCGTGTTTGTCGACCCGGCGTATCGCGGCCAGGGGTTGGCGGGGCGATTGATAGCCGCGGCGGCGGCCGAGGTGCAAGGCACGCTGTGGTTGTTGTGCCATCCGGACCTGGAGGGTTTGTATCAGCGCATGGGTTTCACCCAGGACACGCTATTGCCGCAATCCCTCAGCGAGCGACTGGTGCGCTACAAACGTAACAAACCGATGATCGCGATGGGCTTAGATCGTTTAGTGAGGTCGTCCTCGGATAATGTGTGATCGCCCCGCATGGGCCCCATGCTAGCCTCGGCGACACCGTGGCCCACTTTTCGGATGATCATGAAAGCGACCTTTGCAGCGCTGTCCCTTACCGCCCTCCTCGTTCCCACGTTCAGCCAGGCCGCCGACGCACCGATCAGCGCCCAGCAATACGCCAGCGTGTTGGCCGGCAGCTGGCGCGACCCGGCCAACAGCGCCCGCGACGGCTATCGCCACCCGCAGCAGACCTTGGAATTCTTTGGCCTGCGCGCCAGGCAGACCGTGATCGAAATTACCCCAGGGGGCGGTTGGTACAGCGAACTGCTGGCACCGTTGCTCAAGGAGCACGGGCATTACATCGCCGCCGTACAAGCGCCGAGCAGCAGCGCCTATGCACGCACGTCCGAAGAGAACCTGAAAAACAAATTCGCCGCCGACCCTACGCGCTATGCCAAGGCAGACGTGGTCGAGTTCGACCCCAAGGCACCGGTGTTCGGCAAACCTGCTTCGGCTGACGCCGTGCTGACGTTCCGCAATGTGCATAACTGGGTGCTGGCCGATACCGCCGAGGCCACGTTCCACGCGTTCTACACGGTGTTGAAACCGGGTGGCGTGCTGGGTGTGGAAGATCACCGGGCCAAGGACGGGGCCGAGCTGGAGGCGATCAAGGACAGCGGTTACCTGACCACCGCCCAGGTGGTGAAACTGGCCACCGACGCGGGGTTCAAGCTGGCAGGCCAGAGCGAGGTCAACGCCAACCCGAAGGACACCAAGGATTATCCCGCCGGCGTGTGGACGTTGCCGCCGACGTTGAAATTGGGGGAGCAGGACAAGGCAAAATATGTGGCGATTGGCGAGTCAGACCGGATGACGTTGCGGTTCGTCAAACCGGCCAAATAACCTGGTCCCGCCCACATTTTGTTCTCAACGGGTCGGCGATTACTCGTCAGCGGTTGGGTCCATGTCGGGAAACATCACTTCAATAAAGCCGAACTTGCTGAAGTCGGTAATGCGCGAGGGGTAAAGCCGGCCGATCAGGTGATCGCATTCATGCTGCACCACCCGCGCGTGGAAGCCATCGGCAAAACGTACGATCGGCTCGCCCTTCGGATCAAACCCCTCGTAGCGAATCTGCTGGTAACGGTCCACCGCACCACGCAGTCCGGGCACCGACAGGCAGCCTTCATAGCCTTCTTCCCGCACCGGGCTGAGCGGCGTGATCAACGGGTTGATCAGGATGGTCTGCGGCACCGGCGGCGCATCCGGGTAGCGCTCGCTGGCTTCGAACCCAAAGATCACCAGTTGCAGGTCGACGCCAATCTGCGGCGCGGCCAGGCCGACGCCGCCCACGTGCTCCATGGTCTGGAACATGTCGTCGATCAATTGCCACAGCTCGGGGCTGTCGAACATTTCCGGCGGTACCGGCGGGGCGATACGCAGCAGGCGTTCATCGCCCATTTTCAGGATTTCACGGATCATCGATCAGACTTCATCGGTAGTGGGTTTGGAGTGGTCGCGGCCGAGGCCGGAGACATGTTGTTTTTCGTGCGCGGGCGCGGGCTCATCGAAATCCTTTGCGCCTGGCTCCTTGCCTTCGGCCGACATGTGCTCGATCACGGCATTCATCTCCGCCCCCAGCAACAGCACGGCGGCGGAAATGTAGAAGTACAGGAGCAACACGATGATCGCACCGATGCTGCCATACATGGCGTTGTAGTCGGCGAAGGTTTTGACGTAGTAGCCAAAACCGAGGGAGGCGACGATCCACACCACCACCGCGAGCACCGAACCCGGGGTAATAAAGCGAAACTTCTGCTCGACGTCCGGCATCACGTAATACATGAGGGCCACGGCAAACATCAGCAGGATCACGATCAGCGGCCATCGCACGATGGTCCACAAGGTCACCACGAATTCCTGCATGCCGATCTGGCCGGCCAGCCATTCCATCACCTGCGGGCCGAGCACCATCAACGCGGCAGCGGCCAGCAGCATGCCGGCGATACCGATGGTGTAGAAAACCGACAGCGGGAAACGCTTCCAGATCGGCCGGCCTTCCACGACGTCGTACGCGGCGTTCATGGCGCTCATCATCAGGCGCACGCCAGCGGAGGCGGTCCAGAGGGCAATCACGATACCCACCGAGAGCAGGCCGCCCTTGGATTGCTGCAACTGGTCGATCACCGGGTTGACCTGCTCCAGGGCCTGGGGCGGCAACACCAGCTCCGATTGCAGGCGCAGCCAGGTGAAAAAGTCCGGCAGGTGCAGGAAACCGATCAGGGCGATAAGGAACAGCAGGAAGGGAAATAACGAAAACAGCATCTGGTAGGCCAGTGCCGAGGCGTAGGTGGACATCTCGTCATCGACGAATTCCTTGACGGTGCGCACCAGCACTGTGTGGAGCTTGAGACCATCGAGAACCGGAAAAATCATAGCGTCTCCTTTCGCCGCAAAAAGGGGGTCGTGGGCGACTCAGGGGCCGTTTTCTACATCAAGGTAGCCTATTTGGCGACCTTGAAACAATTTCGAAACTTTAATCACTGCATGTGACATAAAAACGGCCATCCGTGGATGGCCGTCGGGCTGCACGATGGCAGTCTTACTTGGTCGCTTTTTTCACCGCGTCCTTGGTGTCGCCCACGGCTTTTTCAACCTGGCCTTTCTTTTCCTGCACGACGCCTTCAGCGCGCAGTTTGTCGTTGCCGGTGACTTTGCCGACGCCTTGCTTGATGTTACCGACGGCTTCGTCTTTCAAACCTTTTGCCTTATCCGCTGTGCTGCCCATGGTATTTCTCCGAAAGAACAATCAAAGGGTTTTGGTCATTACGTAGAGATTGACCCAAGGCCGTTCGGCAGAGTTTCAATTATTTTTCGGTGAACATTTCATCGCCAACGACAGGTTTGGCTTTATGTTTTGCAGCCAACCCACGAGAATGCCCGGCACATTCAGGCTCCAACGCTGAATAACAGATCCCGTAGGAAGGTTATGAAACTCAATAAAGCACAGGCCATCGCCCGCAGAAACCAGGAACTGGGCGGTGCCGTACTCGGCGTCAATAACTGCCACTTCACCGACCTGGACCGCAAACGCAACATCTGGTGGTTCGATCTGCCGGTGGGACGTATTGCCGTCGGCCAGTACGAGTGGATTCACCTGTTGATGCACAACGCCGAGACCGACCAGCTGCTGCACCTGAAGGTGCCGACCGTGTTCCTGCGTGAAAAGCTCGAGGGACTGGTGGTGCGCAACGCAGGCAAGCGCAAGCCGGAGATTACCCTGGAGCTGAGCGCGGATAAGGATTCGTTCTTGAAGGATGTGCGGCCGGCGGGTGCGGGTGTCAGCTTCGCGCAGTTCGCCGTGTAAGAACGCGGTCAAAAAAATGTGGGAGGGGACAAGCCCCTCCCACATTTGGATCGGATTACTTTTTAAGACCGAGTTTCTTCAACTCTTCATCGCGCAATTCGCGGCGCAGGATCTTGCCCACGTTGGTGGTCGGCAACGCATCGCGGAACTCCACGGCCTTTGGCACTTTGTAGCCGGTGACATTGGCGCGCATATGCTCCATGACCTGCTCCTTGGTCAGGGTGGCGCCCGGCTTGACCACGATGAAGAGCTTGATGTGTTCGCCGGACTTTTCATCCGGCACACCGATGGCCGCGCACTGCAGCACGCCCGGCAGGCCCGCCAGCACGTCTTCCAGCTCGTTGGGATACACGTTGAAACCGGAGACCAGGATCATGTCTTTCTTGCGATCGACGATGCGCATGTAGCCATCCGGCTGGATGATCGCGATGTCGCCGGTCTTCAGCCAGCCTTCGCTGTCGAGCATCTCGGCGGTGGCGTCTTCGCGCTGCCAGTAGCCCTTCATCACCTGCGGGCCCTTGACGCACAGTTCGCCGACTTCACCCAGGGCCAGCTCGACGCCGTCGTCGGTGATGACCTTGCACAGGGTCGACGGCACCGGAATGCCGATGGTACCGATCTGGATATGCTGGATCGGGTTCACCGTGGCCACGGGGCTGGTTTCGGTCATGCCGTAGCCTTCGCAGATGCCGCAACCGGTCACGGCTTTCCAACGCTCGGCCGCCGCCAGTTGCAGGGCCATGCCGCCCGACAGGGTGACTTTCAGCGCGGAGAAGTCCAGCTTGCGGAAGGCTTCGTTGTTGCACAGCGCCACGAACAGAGTGTTCAGGCCGACAAAGCCGCTGAACTTCCACTTCGACAGTTCCTTGACCATCGCCGGCAGGTCGCGCGGGTTGCTGATCAGGATGTTGTGGTTGCCGATCAGCATCATCGCCATGCAATGAAAGGTGAATGCATAGATGTGGTACAGCGGCAGCGGCGTGATCAGGATCTCGCAACCTTCATTGAGGTTGGAGCCCATCAGCGCCTTGCATTGCAACATGTTGGCGACCAGGTTGCGGTGGGTGAGCATCGCGCCCTTGGCCACGCCGGTGGTGCCACCGGTGTATTGCAATACGGCCACATCGCCGCTGGCCGGGCAGACTTCGTTGACCGCTTGCCCCTGGCCCTTGGCGAGTACGTCGTTGAACTTGATCGCCTTGGGCAAGTGATAGGCCGGGACCATTTTCTTCACGTACTTGATGACGCTGTTGATCAGCAGGCGCTTGAGCGGCGGCAACAGGTCGGCGACTTCGGTGACGATCACATGCTTGACGGCGGTCTTGGGCACGACCTTTTCCGCCAGGTGGGCCATGTTGGCCAGGCAGACCAGCGCCTTGGCGCCGGAATCATTGAATTGGTGTTCCATTTCCCGCGCGGTGTACAGCGGGTTGGTGTTGACCACGATCAGGCCGGCACGGATGGCACCGAACACGGCGACCGGGTATTGCAGGACGTTGGGCAACTGCACGGCAATGCGATCGCCGGGCTTCAAGTCGGTATGCTGTTGCAGGTACGCGGCGAAGGCGCCGGACAGTTCGTACAATTCACCGTAGGTGATCGTCTTGCCCAGGTTGCTGAAGGCCGGTTTGTTGGCGAAGCGCTGGCAGGACTGCTTCAATACCGCCTGAATATTCGGATACTCGTCTGGATTGATTTCTGCAGCAATCCCGGCGGGGTACTTATCCTTCCAAAAGTCTTCGTGCATGGAAGCCCACTCCTCAGCGACGCGAATTCATCATCGCATTTGATGCGATTATTATTGGTGTATGTTTTTTTTGGTGAATCTGGCGCTTTCAAGCAGGCCTAGACGTCACAAAGCGCGCCGAGAGTAGCAGCTTTGCCAAGGGCCGACTAGAGCCTAAAGAGGGTCCCGCAGTCATAATCACGACTGTCCTACAATATTTGGTCACACTTTAAACAGAAGTGAAATACCTTGATGAAAGGCTCTGGAATAAGGCCTTCAGGACGACGCACGACAAATGTGGGAGGGGGCAAGTCGAATCGTCGCACCGCCCCTCCCACATTTTTACCGCATCTCACATCAGGCGATGTCGCGTAGTTCCCTGCGCAGGATCTTCCCTACCGGCGTCATCGGTAACGAGTCGCGCAACACAATGTGCTTGGGCACCTTGTAACCCGTGAAGTTGGTCTTGCAGTACGCCTTCAACTCCTCAAGGCTCACCCCTTCTGCACGCGCCACCACGAACAGCTTCACCGCCTCCCCCGTGCGCTCGTCCGGCACGCCGATCACCGCGCAGTTGGCCACGGCCGGATGGGCCATCACCACGTCCTCGATTTCGTTGGGGTATACATTGAAACCCGAGACGATGATCAAATCCTTCTTGCGGTCGACAATGCGCACAAACCCATCTTCGTCGATCACCGCGATGTCACCGGTCTTCAGCCAGCCTTCGGCGTCCAGGGCCTCAGCAGTGGCCGCCGGTTGCTGCCAGTAGCCCTTCATCACCTGCGGGCCCTTGATGCACAACTCACCGCGCTCGCCCAGGGGCAGCTCGGTGCCTTCGTCATCAATTACCTTCATCGCCGTGGCGGGCACCGGGATGCCCACGGTCCCCAGGCGTGATTTCTTGCCGTAGGGGTTGGTGCTGGCCACCGGCGAAGTTTCCGTCAGGCCATAGCCCTCGCCGATCGAGCAGCCGGTGATCTGCTCCCAGCGTTCGGCCGTAGCCTTGATCAGGGCCGTACCGCCGGAGTTGGTGAGCTTGAGGTGGGAGAAATCCAGGTTCTTGAACTCCGGGTGGTCCATCAACGCCACAAACAGCGTGTTGAGCCCCAGCAGCCCGGTAAAGCGCCACTTTTTCAGCTCCTTGATAAACCCACCGATGTCCCTGGGGTTGGTGATCAGTACGTTGTGGTTACCCGAGACCATCATGCACATGCAGTTCGCGGTGAAGGCATAGATATGGTACAGCGGCAGCGGCGCGATCATCACCTCCTGCCCTTCCTTGATCAGCGGGTGGCCGTCGTCGCCCACCTGGGACATGCACGCGCGCGCCTGTTGCATGTTCGCCACCAGGTTGCCATGGGTGAGCATCGCGCCCTTGGCCAGGCCGGTGGTGCCGCCGGTGTATTGCAGCACGGCAATATCGTCCAGGTTCACCGGATGGCGCGTCACGCCGAGGCCCGCGCCCATGCGCAGGGCGCGCTTGAACGACACCGCACGCGGCAGGTGGTAGGCCGGGACCATCTTCTTGACCTTGTCGACCACGGTGTTGACCAGCCAGCCTCTGGCAGCGGGCATGAAGTCGCCCATCCTGGCTTCGATCAGGTAGTCGATCTCGGTGTCGGTGCACACGTCCTGCACCCGCGAACCGAACAGGTTGAGGTAGACCAGGGCACGCACGCCGGCGTCCTTGAACTGGTGGCGCATCTCGCGCGGGGTGTAGAGCGGGTTGGTGTTGACCACGATCAGCCCGGCGCGCAGTGCGCCGAACACGGCAATCGGGTAGTGCAGCACGTTGGGCATCTGCACGGCGATGCGCTCGCCGGGCTTGAGGTCGGTGTGCTGCTGCAGGTAGCCGGCGAACGCCGCACTCTGGCGTTCAAGCTCGGCGTAGGTCAGGGTGACGCCCATGTTGCTGAATGCCGGACGGTCGGCAAAGGCCTTGCACGAGCGCTCGAAGACTTCGATTACCGACTTGTAGGCCGACAGGTCGATGTCATTGGGAACGCCCGCCGCGCGTTTGTCATTCCAGAAATCAGGTTGCATTATTCTTGTCCCCTTACCTGAAGGTGTCTGGCCGCTTTTATAGAAAGCGGAGCTTGGGGGACGTTAGCAGCTATGGCCAAGCAGGCAAATACAGCAAATTGCGTCATTGATTGTATGAATCTTGTCCCTGATGCGCAGGCAGATACCCCGTCGCCTGACAGATGAGCTATACACTGCAACAACGTCGAGCAGACCTTGAGCAGACCTTGAGAAAGGGAACCCCATGAACCACAGCACCTTCTGGCTGACCGCGAATGACCGCAGCCGCCTGTACGTCAATCATTGGATGCCCGACGGCCCGGCCAAGGCGGTGGTCATGCTGTCCCACGGCATGGCGGAGCACAGCGGGCGCTATGCGCGGCTGGCCGAAGCCTTGTGCAGTGCAGGCTATGGCGTGTATGCGCCGGACCAGCGTGGCCACGGCCGCACCGCCGACGAAGGTACGCTGGGCCTGTATGCCGAAAAGGATGGCTGGAACAAAGTGGTCGGCGACCTGGCCAGCCTCAACCAGCACATCGGCCAGCAGCAGCCGGGGCTGCCGATCATTTTGCTGGGCCACAGCATGGGCAGCTATATCGCCCAGGCCTACCTGCTGCACCACAGCGCCAGCCTGCATGGAGCGATTCTCAGCGGTTCGAATTTCCAGCCCGTGGCGCTGTACCGCGCCGCACGGCTGATCGCTCGCGCCGAACGCCTGCGCCAGGGTGTGCGCGGGCGCAGTGCGTTGATCGAGTTCCTGTCGTTCGGCTCGTTCAACAAGGCATTCAAGCCCACTCGCACCGCGTTCGACTGGCTCAGCCGTGACCCGAACGAAGTCGACAAATACATCAACGATCCACTCTGTGGCTTCCGCTGTACCAACCAACTATGGATCGATCTGCTCGGCGGCTTGCAGCAAATCAGCAAAGCGTCCAATCTCGCCCAGATCGATCCGGGCCTGCCGATCTTGGTGATGGGCGGCGAATGTGATCCGGTCAGTGAGGGCAAGCGTCTCAAAAGCCTGGCCCATGCCCTGCGTGAGGCCGGCAGCCAGCACCTGCAACTGAATATCTACCCGCAGGCGCGTCACGAAGTGTTCAACGAAACCAATCGCGACGAAGTCACCGCCGATGTGCTGACGTGGCTCGACCAGGCCCTGACCTTGCGCAGGCCGGCCCACTGCGAATAAATTTACGTTTAAAATCAGATAGTTAAATTACCGATTAGCCACAGGATGCACCTTTAGATGACCCAGGTAACCAACACCCCGTACGAAGCCCTTGAAGTCGGCCAGACCGCCAGCTACAGCAAGACCGTCGAAGAGCGTGATATCCAGCTGTTTGCCGCCATGTCCGGCGACCACAACCCGGTACACCTGGATGCCGAATACGCCAAGGCGACCATGTTCAAGGAGCGTATCGCCCACGGTATGTTCAGCGGCGCCCTGATCAGCGCGGCCGTTGCGTGTGAGCTGCCCGGGCCGGGCACTATCTATATCGGCCAGCAGATGAGCTTCCAGAAGCCGGTGAAAATCGGCGATACCCTGACCGTGCGCCTGGAAATCCTCGAGAAGCTGCCGAAGTTTCGCGTACGCATTGCCACCCGTGTGTTCAACCAGCGCGATGAGCTGGTCGTGGATGGCGAGGCGGAAATTCTTGCACCACGCAAGCAGCAGGTCGTGACCTTGACCGAGTTGCCGCCGATCAGCATCGGCTGAGTACGGTTTTCAAGGCCAACACCCTGCAAATGTGGGAGGGGGCTGCCCCCGATGGCGGTGTGTCAGTCATTGAAATATCGACTGATCCACCGCTATCGGGAGCAAGCCCCCTCCCACATGTCTTACACAGCAGCGCTTAGGAGCGCTTACGACTGAGCGCGAGCCTGGTTACGCAGGGCTTTTACCTGGTCGTGATTGCGTTGCACGCCGTGGTACTGACGCTCAACCAGGTCACGAATGCCCAGCAGGTTGTGCTTGTTGATCTTCTCGATGGCTTCTTTATAAGCCTTCAGTGCGTGATCTTCGCCGCGCTCGGCTTCGTTCAGCACAGCCTCTTCGTCCTTACCGGTCACCATCGACTTCACGTCGACCCAGCCACGGTGCAGGGCGCCGGCTACGCTGCCGGAGTCTTCCGGATCACCGCCCAGGGCACGCACGGCGGTCTTCAATTCGGCGGCGGCGGTAGCGCAGTCAGCGGAGCGCTTGGCAAACAGCGCCTTGAGTTCCGGATGCTTGATGTCTTCTGCGCATTCCTTGAAGCCTTTCTGGCCGTCGATGCTGGTCTCGATCAGGTCGTTCAGTACGGAGATCGATTCTTTGTTGATGTCAGTCATTTTTCAATTCCTTAGGCAGGTGAAGAAGGGTTGCCTTAATGATTGCAGCGCTCGTGCCAGGTTTTGAAAAATTACTTTTATATTTATTTTCAATGACTTAAAAATATTTGAACCATCTGTATGTGCGTTATTTGCATGATCTGTCATTTGGCCTTCATGCAGAATGCCTGTATTTTCGAAGACCTCGTCTTATTCACACGAAGCCCATGAATCCCGAAAAACTCGAACTGCTGATCACCCGCGAAATGCCCTTCGGCAAGTACAAGGGCCGGATCATCGCCGACCTGCCGGGTCCCTACCTCAACTGGTTCGCCCGCGAAGGCTTTCCCCACGGCGAACTGGGTGGGTTGCTGGCATTGATGCAGGAAATCGACCACAACGGCTTGTCTGAATTGTTGGAACCGCTGCGCGTTAAACACGGCAAACCCGCCCCCCGCCATTAAGAGACTCGCCATGCCAAGGAATGCTGACAACGAACCTCACTGGCAGGCCATCGCCCAGCGCTATGCGCTGGAGCCCGGCCCGATCAACCTGGAGAACGGCTACTTCGGGCGTATGAGCCGCGAGGTGCAGGCGCAGTACCTGGAGCATGTGGCGTTTATCAACCGCAGCAACTCGCTGTATGTGCGCCAGCACTTCGAGCAAGGTGAAAACGTCGAGATCCGTCGCCAACTCGCAGGCCTGATCGACGTCGACCCCGAGGCAGTCGCCTTTACCCGCAACGCCACCGAAGCCTTGCAGTCGCTGATCCGCAACTACAACCGCCTGCAACCCGGCGATCAGGTGCTGATCAGCGACCTGGAGTACGACACGGTCAAAGGCGCGATGCGCTGGTTGGCGGGGGTTCGCGGTGTGGAGGTGATAGAACTGTCCCACACCCACCCGGCCAGTTTCGACAGCCTGATGCAGACCTATCGCGATGCGTTCGCCCAATACCCGCGCCTGAAGCTCATGGCACTGACCCATGTGACCCACCGCACCGGCCTGGTGATGCCCGTAGAGGCCATCGCCAAGGCTGCGCGTGAGCATGCCATCGACGTGATCCTCGACGGCGCCCATGCACTGGGCCAGATCGAGTTCAACCTCGCCGAACTGGGCATTGCGTTCGCCGGCTTCAACCTGCACAAATGGATCGGCGCGCCGCTGACCCTGGGGTTTCTCTATATCGCCCCCGAACGCCTGGCAGATATTGATCCGGACATGGGCGAGTTCCACTACCCCGCCACCGACGTGCGGGCACGTACGTCGTACAGCACGCCGAACTTTCCGGCACTGATGACCTTGCCGCTGGTACTGCAAGAACATCGCGCGCTGGGTGGCGCGGCGGCCAAGGGCGCGCGGATCAATTACCTGCGGGATTTATGGGTGAGACAGGTGCGACCGTTGCCGGGGATCGAGGTGCTGACGCCGGATGATCCACGGCTGTATTGCGGGATTACGGCGTTCAAGTTCAGCGGGCGGGATCAGCAGGTGATGGTGGATCGCATGCTCAAGGACTATGGGCTGTTCACTACTACGCGCACCGGTGCGGCGTTTGGTACCTGTATCCGCGTGACACCGGGGTTGGTGACGTCGGCGGAGGACATCAATGTCCTGGTCAATGCCATTACCGAGCTAAGCAGAGATTAAAGGTGGGCCTCAGGTTTTTACCGGCAAAAAAAAAGGTTCATCACGGATTACCGGGAAAGACGCTCTTGATCTTCATGAAGAAGAATTCGCTATCCCGGTAACCGTACGCCATCCGTTTGATGACCTTTATTCGATTGTTTATTCCTTCCAACTGACCGGTGTGCATCGGCCAGCGAACCCGACTGACGATGCCCCGCCAATAACCCTTTAGCCGTTTGGCAAACTGGATCAGAGCCGGTATTTCACTTTCATATGCATGGCGCAGCCATTGCTTCCAGGCCGATCTCCAGGTCCAGGCAGTGCTCGGTGTCCAGAGCGTTTTGAGTTCAGCCTTCATCAAATAAACTGTCATCAGCGATTGGTTGGCCTCCAATAAATCCTGCAAATGGACCTGTTGTTCCGGCGTTTTCAGGTTCTGTGGGTTACGCAGCAACAGCCATCGTGCCTGCTTGATGACCTTGCGAGCCGGCTTGTTATGACGCAGCCGATTAGCTTCGTCGACGCGGACCCGATCAATCACCTCTCGGCCATATTTGGCCACCACATGGAAAAGGTCGTAGACCACTCGCGCTTTCGGGCAATGCTGGCGAACCTCCAGATCAAAAGCAGTATTCATGTCCATCGCCACCGCTTCGATTCGAGCGCAGCCCTCCGGCCCCAGCTCCTCGAAGAACGGCCTGACTGCCGCTCGGCTACGGCCTTCACCGATCCACAGCACTCGTCGTGTATCGGCATCCAGCACAACGCTGGCGTAACGATGACCTTTGAATAACGCGAACTCGTCCATGATCAGGCGTCGTGGTTGCGCCTTCGGCAACTCACTCAACACCGCCTGCAAGGCTCGACGCTCCAGCAACCGAACAGTGTCCCAATGCAGTCCAAACATCTGGGCCACGTGCAGGGTGGGAAGGCGCTCGCAGGCCTGAATGACCGCCTCGGCCAAGCGGCGCGTCATGCGGGCATAGCGATCCAGCCAACTGACGGCCTCCATGCGTTTTCCACAGTCGCGGCAGCCAACACGCCTGAGCAAAATGCTGAGGCGCACCGCGCGACCGAGAATGGGCAGATCACGAACGGTTCGCTCGCAATACTCATGAGTGGTTGAACAAGGTTTTTGGCAGCCGCCGCAGGAAGGGAATCGGGTGGCGTGGGGAATCAGATCGATCTTTAGA
>NZ_CVTH01000049.1:0-48229 GCF_900005955.1 Pseudomonas sp. 8 R 14
GGGCTTGCCCCGCGCTGGGTTGCGAAGCAGCCCCAAAACCTTCACCTCGATTGATTCTGGCACTCTGCGGTGACCTTATTGGGGCCGCTTCGCAACCCAGCGCGGGCGGTGCGACGATTCGACAAGCCCGCTCACCACAGAGTTATGTGTCAGCCTTTAAGAGTTGTGCAGATACCTATGCCCCGATGAGGGAGTGTCAGTTGGTGGATTTGGTACTGACCCACTGCAATCGGGAGCAAGTCGAATCGTCGCACCGCCCCTCCCACATTTTTGAACGGCGTCAGGCGTTAGCCAGATTCGCCAGTTCGATCCCTGAAACGTAGCGCTCCAGATTCGCCAAAAACGTATCGGCAATCTCGTTGCGGCTATTGGTCGAAATCGCCGACGTATGCGGCGACAACCGCACCCGTGGGTGGCTGTACAACGGGTGCCCATCCGGCAAAGGCTCCGGTTCGGTCACGTCGAGCGATGCCAGGCCGATCTGGCCGTTATCCAGCGCCTCCAGCAATGCCTCCTGATCGAGCAAGCCGCCGCGCGCGATGTTGATCAGGTGCAGTCCCGGCTTGGCGCTGCCCAGCACATCGCGGTTGATGATATGCCGCGTGGCGTCGGTCAGTGGCGCGGCCACCACCAGGTGGTCGGCGCGGGCGAACAGGTCGTGGATGTCTTGGGCGGCCTCTACGCCGATACCGAACGGTGTCTGGCTCTTGCGCAACGCCACCACCTTGATGCCCAGGCCCAGGGCTTTTTGCGCCAGGCTTTTACCAATCGCACCAAAGCCGAGGATGCCCAGGGTGGTGCCCTTGAGTGGGCGCAGGGCGGTGAAATTCCATTGCGAGTCCTTCACCCAGATGTCCGGTAAATGCTTGGCCGCGGCAAAGATCGCCGCCAGGGCGAACTCGGCGAGGTTGTCGGCGGCGCTGCCCCGGGAGGTGGTCACCGGCGGGCCGTTGAACAGCCATTGCGGGTAGAAGTCGATGCCCGATGAGACCAAATGCACCCATTGCGCGCCGTAGGGCCAGCCCGGTGGTGGGGTGTCCGGGGCGGTGTAGCCGCGCACGTTGATCGGGCGCAGCAGCAGGATATTCGCCTGGGGCGGCAGGTCGCTCGGCACGCCCGCCGGCACGCCGATCACCTGGGCTCCGGGGTGGATCGCAGTGAGGCGTGCGCGGATCACCTCGTTGTAGTCTTCGTCCAACTGGCTGGCAATAATCACCTGAGTCATGTGCGTTCCTTCTGGCGTTGGGCGAACACGGCTTTACCGACACCTTGCAGCACCGCATCGTTCTGCGGGGTATGCACGCGACTGCACAGCACATCGCGGTAGTGGCGTTGCAGCGGGCTATGGCGTGACAGACCGGGGTTGCCGGAGGCCTCGATGGCCAGCTCCACCGCGCGGATGGCGTTGTGGGTGACCAGGTACTTCAACTGCGCGGCGTTGGCGGCCGGGGTGTGGCCGTCGGCGGCGGCGTCGAGCAGGCTGCGGTTGGCGAACAGCAGGGTGTCGATATGGCCGACGGTTTCCTGGAAACGCGGCAATGTCGACAACGCCGCACCGAGATTGGATGGCTGGCGCTCTTCCAGCCAGTTCACCAGCCAGTCCCGCGCAGCCTGGGCCACGGCGTCATACACCGAGGACAGCAGCACCGACATCCACAGGAAACCCTCGGCATCCAGTTCCGGTTGCGGCGCGCTCCAGGGGCTGACGCTGACGGCGTGGTCCAGTGGCACCAGCACATTGTCGAGCAGCACTTCATGGCTGCAGGTGGCGCGCATGCCGAGGTGGTCCCAGGTGTCGATGATGCTCACGCCGGGGCTGTCCTTGGGCACCAGCCAGGCGCCCACCAGCGGGTCGGCGTCATCGCTGCGCGCCCATACGCTGAACCAGCTCAGGCCATGGCTGCCGGTGGAGTAGATCTTGCGCCCGCTGATGCGCCAACCCTCAGCGGTGCGCACGGCGGTGGTCGCCGGCAGCCCGCCACGGGCCGGGGTGCCGAGGTCGGGTTCGACGCGCAGGGCGTTGATCAATGCGCCGTTGCGCACCGCGTCCTCGGCCACTTGTGTACGCAGATGGGGCGGCCAGGTCTTGCTGTCTTGCAGGCGGGTATGTTGCAGGTATTGCATCACCAGGATCAGTGCGGTGGACGGTTCGCCCTTGGCAATTGCACTGATCGCCTTGCGCGCCTGCGGCAGGCTGGCACCGCCGCCACCGAGGGCTTTGGGCACGGTGAGGGCGACCAGGCCGTGGTCATGCAGCCGCTGGAAGTTGGCATGGGGGAAGGCGCCGCTCTCGTCATACAGGTGCGCGGTGCCGGCCAGTTCGGTGCTGAGGCGTTCGAGCAGGGCGTCGAAGTTGGCGACTTCCACGGAGCGTAGAGACGGTTGGGTCATAAGAGTGTACTCGGTCAAAAATGTGGGAGAGAGCTTGCCCCTCCCACAGGGGACGGTGGGCTTAGATGGCGATGCGTACAGGCTGTTGGCCCAACAAGCGCTCCACCACCCGCACCACCGGCTCGGCTTCGGTACGCACCAGCCAGTCCGGGCTGACGTCCACGAACGCCACCGTGCCGTCCTGGGCAATCACCACCACGGTCGGTTGTGGCAACTCCCAGGTCCCCGTACCGGTGGTTTCACCGATGTGATTGCCCTTGGCCAAGGCTGCATTGCGCGAGGCTTCGTCGAAGCTGTAGAGGATGCCCAGGCGGCGCCCGAGGTGGTTGTCCGGGTCGCTGGCCACCAGCAATTGCAGGGCGTGGCGGCTCTTGATCTCAACCAGGCGTTCTGGCACTTGCGGGCTCACCGCGACCAGAGGCACGCCCAGTTCGCGCAGGCGTGGGTAGAGTTGGCGTTCGTAATAGGGCAGGGCGATATTGCACGCCGGGCAGCCGGCGAAACGGAAGAAGATCAGCACCGCCGGGCCGTCGGCCAGCAGTCGTTCGCGGGTCAGTTCGCCGCCTTCCACATTGAGCAGGGTGAAGGGGTCCAGTTCATCGCCGAGCTGCACGTAGTCGTCTACCCGTGCTTCATTCACCAGGCGCTGGCGCTGGTCGATATTGACCTGCAACGCCGCCGGCGCCCAGGTCGCTACACGCTCGGCGTGCAGCGCCGCCAACTGACGGTTGAGGGATTCGCTCATGCCAGCGCCTCCTGTTGCGTTTCGACCTCGGCGGTGACGCTGTAACGGTTGGCCGGTACGGCCAGGCCAAGGTTGTCGCGCAGGGTGTGGCCGGTGTATTCGCTACGGAACAGGCCACGCTGTTGCAGCACCGGCACCACCAGTTCGGTGAAATACTGCAAGCCGTCCGGCAGCACCGAGTTGATGATGAAACCATCGCTGGCACCGCGTTCGAACCAGGTCTGGATCGCGTCGGCGACTTGCTCCGGGGTGCCGACAAAATCACGCTTGGGCCGCGAGAAGCGCAGCGCCACTTCGCGCAGGGTCAGGCCTTCGTCCCTGGCCAGTTGCTTGATGCGGTCGGAGCCGCCTTTCTGGCTGTTGGCGCCCAGGTCGCCGAGTTCCGGGAACGGCGCGTCCAGCGGGTACTGGCTGAAGTCGTGGTCGTTGAACGGGCGGCCGAGGGCGACGATGGCGTCTTCCACGGTGACCAGCTCCACGGCCTGCTGGTAGCGGCTTTCCACTTCGGCCTCGTCGCGGCCGACAATCGGGCGGATGCCCGGCAGGATCGACAGGCTGTCGGCGTCACGGCCAAAGCCTTTGGCGCGCCGTTTGAGGTCCTGGGTATACGCCAGGCCTTCTTCGATGCTCTCCACATGCACAAAGATGGCGTCCGAGTTCTGCGCCGCAAAGTTACGCCCGTCTTCGGACGTGCCCGCCTGGAAAATCACCGGTTGGCCCTGGCGCGAGCGCGCAATGTTCAGCGGGCCTTTGACCGAGAAAAACTCGCCTTTGTGGTTCAGCGCATGCAGCTTGCCCGGGGTGAAGAATTCGCCGCTTTGCTTGTTGTAGGCAAAGGCGTCGTCTTCCCAGGAGTCCCACAGGCCCTTGACCGTGTTCAGGTGTTCCTTGGCGATGCGGTAGCGCACGGCGTGGGGTGGGTGTTCGGCTTTACCGAAGTTGTCGGCGGTGCCGCTGAGCCACGAGGTCACCACGTTCCAGCCGGCGCGACCGCCGCTGATATGGTCCAGGGACGCGAACTGGCGCGCCACCTGGTAGGGCTCGGTGTAGCTGACGGTCACGGTGGCCACCAGGCCGATATGGCTGGTGAGTGCGGCCAGGGCCGAGAGGATGGTCAGCGGCTCGAAGCGGTTGAGGTAATGCGGGCTGGACTTGGCATGGATGTGCAGGCTGTCGGCGATGAACACGAAGTCGAACTTGGCCGCTTCGGCGAGTTCGGTCTGCTGTTTGTAAAAGCCGAAATTCGTACTGGCATTCGGTTGCGCCTGCGGATGGCGCCATTCGCCCCAGCCGTGTCCGACACCGTGGACCATGGCGCCCAATTTCAAATGGCGGGGTTTCAATTGATGTGGCGTGCTCATGTTCTGCTCCTTCAGCGTGATGCTTGGTTGTTGGGGACGCGCTTGGCGTTAAAGCTCGTGTCAAAGCCCTGGGACACGTCGATGTGCCGGGGCAGCAGGCCTTCTTGCTGGTAGGTGTCGGCGGTGGCCTGCAGGCCACTGATCACGCTGTCGTCAATCAGCACCGGGCTCAGGCGGGTTTCCTTGGCCACGGCCACATGCACGGCCAGCGGCAGCCCGGTGATTTTGGCCTGGGCGGCGGCGTACTCGTCGGGGTGGGTATTGGCCCAGGCGTAGGCGCGGTCGACGCGGGCGACAAAGTCGTCCAGCTGCGTGCGCTTGTCGGCGATGGCCTGGCGGGTGGCGGCGAGGTACAGGTGATTGCTCAACAGCGTGTTGCCGCTGGCCAGGATCCGCGCCTGGCTTTGGGACGTGACGACGGTGGTGTAGGGGTCCCAGGTCGACCAGGCGTCGACAGTGCCGTTATCCAGCACCAGGCGCGACTCGCTGGGCAGCAGGAAAATGAACTGCACATCCTTTGTGGTCAGGCCGGCCGTGGCCAGCGCCTTGATCGCCAGGTAATGGCCGATGGACCCACGCCCGGTGACGATTTTCTTGCCCTTGAGGTCGGCCACCGTCTTGATCGGCGAATCCTTGGGCACCAGCAGGGCGGTGGTGTTACGCCCTTCGGCGTGGATGATGCTGACCACCTTTAGCGAGGCGCCGGCGCCAAGGGCAAACACGTAGGGCGCGTCGCCCAGGGCACCAATGTCCACGGCTCCGGCATTCAAGGCTTCGCCCAGGGGCGAGGCGGACGGGAATTCCGACCACTGGATTTCATAGGGCACGTTTTTCGTTTCGCCGGAGACTTCCAGCAGCGTCTTGATCGTCGATTTCTGATTGGCCACCCGCAGCGGTTGCAGGTCGGCGGCGTGGGCGCTGGTGGCGAGGCCAAGGGCCAGGGCGGTGCCCAGGAGCAGGCGTTTGAACGGAGTGGAAAAGACCATGGGATGCAGGCTCCAGGCAGATCGAAAAAGGGTTCGGCTACCTCCGCCTGGAGAAGGGGTCGGTGAGGAGTTCACGTTATGCCCATAAAAACCTGCTGTGAAAGTCTTTTTGGTTATATGTTAATTATTAAAACTATTAAGATAGTTTGTCATCTAATATGCATTTTATGTATTTTTAAGCTGTGTAATTGCGGCTGGGGTGCCTGGGTGTGCAAGGGGGGGCGGCGCCAATCGCTCTCAGCGCAGGTTTGCATAGTGCGAAGTTGTCTAGGCCACTGTCATTCTTCACAGGTGTCCAGGCGTTGCGCCGGGCAGAAAATGGCAGTACGCAGCCAAGTCAGCTGCGAATAAACGATGGGGGTATTTTTACTCTCTCAGCGAACCAGTGAGGATTCGTCATGTTCAAATTATTGGCAACCACATGCGTCATGTTCAGCCTGCTGCTTGGCGCCCAGTTCAGCGCGGCCTCGCAAATGGAGGCGGGTGTCCACGCCATGCAGTCTCAGTTGAGCGGTAGCTCGGAGACGGTTTCTTGCACCGACACAGAAGAAAAAAAGTAACGCAGTACCCCCGCCCCATGCATGGGGCAGCGCCTGTTCCCGCAATGGGGGCAGGCGTGCCTGGGGTCAAATGACGTAAAACCCATGGGTCCCATCGCGGGCCAGTTGCTCCACCAGACCGAATTCCCAGTCCAGGTAGGCCTGCATGGCTTCCCTGGGGTTGTCGGTGCCTTCGTACGGCCGGCGGTAGCGGTCGATGCGCGGCGATGCCAGGTGGGTTTCGCCTTCTTCCAGTGGCAGTTGCGCGTTGATCCAGGCGGCGGTGCCGTCTTGCAGCAGGAACACTTGCTTGCCGGTGATCGCTTCGACTTCAGCCACCGCCAGGCGCGCCAGTTGGCTGCTGCCGCAGGTCAGCACATAACGCTGGGCGGCGGGCACCTTGGCCAGGGCCTGGGGCAGTTGTGCGCGCAATACCCACCAGGCACCGGGGATATGGCGCTTCACGTAGTTGGCGCTGGCGGTGAAATCCAGCACCACGGTGTCGCCATGCTCGAGCCATTCGGCGAGGGTGTGCGGGCTGATCAGTTCCGCCTGGGGGGGCGCGGGGACTGGAGCGACCCAGGCGCCTTTTTCGCTGAAGTGCGC
Source organism: Pseudomonas sp. 8 R 14 (assembly GCF_900005955.1). Lineage (NCBI taxonomy): Bacteria > Pseudomonadati > Pseudomonadota > Gammaproteobacteria > Pseudomonadales > Pseudomonadaceae > Pseudomonas > Pseudomonas sp. 8 R 14. The sequence goes on from NZ_CVTH01000049.1 coordinate 6,629, forward strand.
CGCTTGCAGGTCATCCAGCACATGCACGTCCCAGCCCAGTTGGGCCAGCCACGACGCAGACATGTTCGCCCGCACGCCATCGTCATCCGCCAGCACCAGGCGCGCACCGCGCACGCTGGCGACATGGTCGGTTTCCTGCACCAGTTGGCCGCCGGGGGTGGAGCGCGCGCCGGGCAAGTGGCCGGCTTCGAATTCTTCCGGGGTGCGCACATCGAAAAGGTAGGTGGTGCGTGCAGCGTCTTGCTGCCAGCGTTGCAGGTCGGCCAGGGTGGCGCGACCGACGCGGGCCTTGTCGGCGACGCGGCGTGCATCGACGGCGGCGATCTGGCGATGCTCTTCCGAGGTTGGCGCAAAGCGCCGCGACTGGCCGTGGGCGAGCTTCTGCCCGGCCAGGGTCCAGCCGATGGTGCCATTGCGCAGCGCAGACACCGGGTTGGCCACGCCGGCGTTGATCAGCGACTGGGTGCCGATAATGCTGCGGGTACGCCCGGCGCAGTTGACGATGATGCGGGTGGCCGGGTCGGGCGCCAGTTCCCGCGCACGCAACACCAGCTCGGCACCGGGCACGCTGATGCCGGTGGGGATGCTCATGGTCTGGTATTCGTCGAAACGGCGGGCGTCGAGCACCACCACATCGGCCTGGCTGTCGAGCAGCGCCTGCACTTCTTCGGCGGCGAGGGACGGCGTGTGGCGCTCGCTCTCCACCAGTTCGCCAAAGGCCTTGCTCGGCACGTTCACATCGATAAACAGCTCGCCACCGGCCCGGCGCCAACCGTCGAGGCCACCTTCCAACAGGCTGACCTGGGTGTAGCCCAGCGCAACCAGGCGTTCGGCGGCACGGGCAGCCAGGCCTTCACCGTTGTCGTAGACGGTGACCTGGGTATCGCGGCGTGGAATGCGCGAATACACCTCCAGTTCCAGCTTGGACAGCGGGATATTCGCCGCGAACAGCGGGTGGGATTCGGCAAACGGCGCTTCTTCGCGCACGTCCACCAGGGCGACTTCTTCACGGTCCAACAGGGCCTGGCGAATCCGGGCAAAGCTACGGGTCGGTACGGTGGTCATAGGGCAGGGCTCTTTTCTTTGGACAAATCCCAGATATTCGGGAGGAAGGCGTTGGAATAACCGGAGATAAACAGTTTCTCGCTGCCGTCGGGCTGGTACACCGCACGGCGCACCGCGCCGATATTGGCGCCGTACACATGAATGCTGATCGACACCTGATCGCTGTGGGCATTGCTCACCTGATGGATGTCGCCGACCTTGGGCGACACCGCCTCGACCTGGCCCGGCACCAGTTGAATCGGTTGGCCTTCGGCGACCAGGCTGCCGTCGGGCGCGCGTTCGAAGCCTTGGGAGAACTCTGCGCCGCGCAGCATGCCGATCAGCCCCCACACCCGATGGTCGTGGATCGGCGTGCTTTGCCCCGGCCCCCAGACAAAGCTGACGATGCTGAAACGCTGGCGCGAATCGGCATGCAGCAAGAACTGCTGGTAGCGCTCGGGATCGGGTTGGGCAAATTCATCGGGGAGCCAGTCGTCATGGCTGACCAGTTGCGCCAGCAGCTTGCCGCCACGGTGCAACAGGTCGCCTTCGCGTGGATTGCCGTCGATCAATTCCGCCAGGGCGCCTATGAAGGCTCTGAGTCTCTCGGGGTGTCGGGCCTGGGTCATGGCACTTCCATCGTGTGGTCGCAGGGATGGGTTTATCTAAGCATAATGTTTATAGTTAATATGCTATTTTTTAATGATTAGCTTATAGCTGAAGGTAATTTAGAACCGGTCTGAATAGCGTTAGACGTTATCGATTGCAGCACGGGCTATTCACGCCACGTTCCTGCAACTATGCTTCACACACATCTTAATGACTGTTCTCTATGTGCGGCCCAAATGAAAATTGACGATATCGATGCCTTTGTCGAAGTGATTCGTTGCCAGTCCATCAGCCATGCCGCCGAGTCGTTGCAATTGACCCAGCCGGCCATTACCCGCCGCGTGCAGAACTTCGAGCAGGCGCTGGGCGTGGAGCTGTTCGACCGCAACACCAAACCCCTCAAGCCGACGTTGATCGGCACCCGCGTCTATGAGCAGTGCCGGTTGATCCTGCGCGAGATGGATGCCCTGCGCGAGCTGGTGGCCACCGACGCACCGCCCACCGGCCTGTTGCGCCTGGGTGTGCCGCAGACCATCGGCGACGTGGTGCTGCTGGACGCGCTCAAGCACCTGCGCAGCGAATACCCCGACTTGCGTGCCCAGGTGGCCACCGGCTGGGGCAGCCAGTTGGTGGGCAAGATCGAACGCGGCGAACTGGACGCGGCGGCGGCGCTGTTCCCGGCAGGCAAGATCTTCCCGGACAACATCGTCGGCGAGTCCATCGGCAAGATGGAACTGGTGGTGGTCTGCGCCAAGGCCCAACTGCCGAAGAAACCCTGCAAGCTGGCCGATGTGTACCAGAACGGCTGGGTCCTCAACCCGGACGGCTGCGGCTTCCGTGCCGGGTTGCAGCGCACCTTGTCCGATCAGGGCCTGGCCCTGCGGGTCAACCTGGAGACCTTCGGCACCGAACTGCAACTGGGCCTGGTGGCCGACGGCCTGGGCTTGGGCCTGGTGCCACGGCCATTGCTGGAACGCAGTGCGCACCGCGAGCAACTGGCGGTGATGCCGCTCAAGGATTTCAAGCCGGTGATGGATTTGTGGCTGATCTATCCGCACTTCCTGGGTAACCTGCAGGGGCCGGTGGATGCGTTTGGCAAGCGGGTGGCGGCGTCGCTGCATAAAGTCCGCGACGCAGCCTGATCCATGTGGGAGGGGGCAAGCCTGCTCCCATTTGCCTTGTGCTGTTGGTGAGGGTTATATGAAAAAAAATAATAATTAGCTTAGATTAAAATGTGCTTTTTATTATTTTTGGCCATCCCCTAGGCTTGCCTGGAAGTCCTTAAGGCCATCCAGGAATTTTTGCCATGAGCAGCGTCACCTCGATCACTAACCTCACCAGCAATGTTCGCCAGCGCGTTACCCCGCAAGAGTGGGAGGTGCGCGTCAAACTGGCCGCCGCTTATCGCCTGGCTGCCTTGTACAAGTGGACCGACCACATCTATACCCATTTCTCCGCCCGTGTACCGGGGCCGGAGGAGCATTTCCTGATCAACGCCTTCGGGTTGTTGTTCGATGAAATCAGTGCGTCCAACCTGGTCAAGGTCGACCTCGACGGCACTATCGTCGATGACCCTACCGGCCTGGGCATCAACTACGCCGGTTATGTGATCCACAGCGCGATCCACGGCGCACGCCATGACCTGCAGGCGGTGCTGCACACCCACACCCGCGACGGCATCGCGGTGTCGGCGCAGAAGGACGGCCTGCTGCCGATCTCCCAGCACTCCATTGGTTTTTCCGGGCGTGTGGCGTACCACGGGTATGAAGGCGTGGCCCTCGACCTGGGCGAACGCGAGCGGCTGGTGGCGGACCTGGGCGACAAGAGCGTGATGATCCTGCGCAACCATGGCTTGTTGACCGCCGGTGTCAGCGTTGAACATGCGTTTGTGCAGCTGCAACAGTTGGAGCGCGCGTGCAATATCCAGGTGGCGGCGCAGGCGGCGGGGAATGCGGAGTTGATCTTCCCGCCGGCCGAAGTGGTGGAGAAAGTCGAACAACAGGCCAAGGTGTTTGCCAGTGGCGAAGGACCGGGGGTGGCGCGGCATTGGAATGCGCTGATTCGGCAGTTGGAGCGCAACGATACCGACTACAAGAACTGATCCTGAGCATAGTGAAGATCAAAATGTGGGAGGGGGCTTGCCCCGATAGCCATCAGTATCTACACAACTTCAGTAGGATGACGCGTAGCAGCTGTCGAGCCTTGGCGAGGCTGCGTTTGCGGCGCGTCTGACACACCGCCGACGCAGCCTCGCCAAGGCTCGACAGCTGCTACGCACGGGGCTCGGCTCAAGATGTGTAGATACCCATGCCCCGATGGCGGTGGATCAGTCAATTTATCTTTGACTGACACTCTGCCATCGGGGGCAAGCCTCTCCCACATGGGTTCTGTGTTGTTTGGTCAGGCGACTTTCTGCTCGCGTTCAGCAATCAGCTGCCGGGTGAGGGGGATCAACCGCTTGCCATAGTCGATCGCATCATTGAGCGGATCAAACCCACGGATCAGGAAGGTGGTGATACCGAGGTCGTAATAATCGACCAATGCCTCTGCCACCTGTTCGGCGGTCCCCACCAACGAGGTGGAGTTGCCCTGCGCCCCCAGCAACCCCGCAATCCCCGTCCACAGGCGCTTGTCCAGCCGCGAGCCCTGCGCCGCCGCCGCCAGCAACCGGCGCGAGCCTTCATTCGGCGGTTCACGCCGCACAAAGCCATTCTTCTCTGCCAACTCGGTGGCCTGTTGCAGGATGCTGTCGGCACGCGCCCACGCCAGTTCTTCGGTCTCGGCGAGGATCGGTCGCAGCGACAGGCTGAAGCGAATCGTACGCCCATGCCTGGCCGCTTCGGCGCGCACCTGGGTCACGATCTCGCGTACCTGCTCATAGGTTTCGCCCCACAGCGCGTACACATCGGCATGCTTGCCCGCCACTTCAATCGCGGCCTTGGAAGAGCCGCCAAAATACAGCGGGATATGCGGCTGCTGCGGCGACTTCACCGCGGAGTGCGCGCCTTCGACCTGGTAGTAGGTGCCGGCAAAGTCGAAGGGCTGATCGCTGGTCCATTCCTGGCGGACCACGCTCAGGTATTCATCGGTGCGCGCATAGCGTTCGTCCTTGCCGATATGGCTGCCATCGGCGCGCAGTTCGCGGTCGTCGCCGCCGGTGATGATATGCACGGCGGTGCGCCCGCCATTGAACACATCAAGGGTGGCGAACTGGCGGGCGGCCAGGGTGGGTTGGGCGAAGCCCGGACGGTGGGCGATCAGGAACTGCAGTTTTTTCGTCACGCTGGCGGCATGGGCGGCGATCAGCGTGCTGTCCGGGCTGTTGGAATGGAACGCCACCAGCGCGCGGTCGAAACCGGCGTCTTCGTGGGCGCGGGCCACGGTTTCCACGTAGTCCGGTTGCAGGGCAGGGCCGCTGCGTGGGTGGATCTCGGAAGCGTGGTGACCGCCGATATAGCCGATGAATTCAATGCTCATGGTCTGTCCTTGTCGAGTAGGGAGTGAGTACCTCCGCCGGGCAGGGGGTCGGTCATGCTCGTCCACGGTAGGGGCCGCGACAGCCTGTGTAAAATGCCGTTTGGTTCTAACCTAATTATTAAAATACAGAATCATATCTGTATGTAGTAATCAGTAAATTGCATTTTGCAGGTGTTGCTGACGCTAGATAACGTTGTGTTTTTTTTGGGCCTGAGGTCTGATGAGCGCCGAAAACGGCACCTCGAAGGTTAAGCAGTGATGCGGGCAGAACTTGCGCAATATGGCGGCATTACCGTCATGATTCCGGCCGCACTGATGATTGCTGTCTGGTTAAGGTATTCCACGCCGTGGGCATTGCGGGCCTGGATAATAACGCTGGGTATTACTTATTCGATCGTGGCGGCCAGCAAGTTGCTGTTTAAAGGTTGGGGCTTATCCTTCCAGCACTTGGATATTGCTGTAATAAGTGGCCATGCCATGAACACCTGTTTGATGGTCACGGTGGCAACGAGTTTGCTGGCCCGCCAGTTCAACCTGGCCTGGCGCTGGCCGGCGGCGTTGGTGGGGTTAGTGATAAGTATCGGGTTCAGTGCTTATTGTGTCGCGCCTTATATACATCCGCTGAATGAAGCCCTGGCCGGTGCCGCACTGGGTGCGACAGCGGCCAGTGTGTTCCTGTGGCGTATTGATGCCGCGCCCATCAAGGTATCCCCCGTGTTCATCGGCGGCGGGCTGGTGTTTTTGCTGGTCTGTGGGCTGGTGCCCAAGTACAACGCGGAGTGGCTGCTCAACCGCGTCGCAGTGACCCTCTCAGGTGCCGACCAGGCCCATCAGGAGCCTGCCTGGCGCCTGGAAACCGCGCACAGGAAGGCCGAGTAGGTCGCCAGGTCCAGCGCCAGGTTGCTTTCCACCATCAGCGCCAGCAGGGTGGTCTGCGCGTTGAACCGTTGCGCATTGCCACGGCGCCGCGCGCGTTTCATCTGCTGGAACAGCGCATGGGTGATCTGCTGGGGGGAGCTGCCGCGCAACAGGTCCAGCCAATGGCCGATGGCCCGGGTGTTGCGCTGGTACTGCGCGCCCTGCACCGGTTCGGCAAACCCCTCGAACATCCCCGTCAGCCTGCGCAACGCATAGCCGCGTCTCAAGCCCGCCCACAGGCTCATGGCCGCTCCTCGGTGCCGCAGATATTGGCCAGCAGTTCGGCCGTCTTGACCTGCATGAACTGGCTGTCGCCGCGACTTTCCACGCACAGGCACACCGACAACGGGTCACTGACCTGCAACTTGAAGCGCCAGTCGGCGAACACCATGGAAAACCCGGCGCCGGACGCGTCGCTGTCCAGTGAGTTATCCGCATACAGCACCTGCAGGCGTTCGACGACATGGGTTGAATCATGCACTTCCACATGAATATTTCCCGAAGAAGGAAATAGGCCAATACGCTCTACCAATAACTTTGACGTGTTCATGGCCGTCCCCTGTCTGGTGCATTCAAATCGCACTTTATTATGGGGCGGTGCAAAAATACCGGAATGTTAGTTTTAGTCGGTCAATACCGGGATTGTTATTTTTTGTCTTGCGCGATAGATGGTCTCGGTTTGTAGGCTGTGGTCATAATTACTCGGTCGTTAGTTGCAGCTCATTAAATAAGGTCGTCCCTTTTGCCGAAGAATAAGTGTGCGGTGCGTGGGAGGTTGCCTTGTTCAAAAAGATATTGATTGTGTGCATCGGCAACATCTGCCGCAGCCCCACGGCGGAACACTTGCTGGGTGCTGCGCTTGCACCTTCCGGGATCCAGGTGAGTTCGGCGGGCCTGGCGGCCTTGCGTGACCATCCGCTGGAGCCCCTGGCCGGGCAGGTGCTGGCGGAGCACGGGCATGTGCCCCAGGTGCACAGGGCCCGGCAACTCGACGCCGGCGCCGTGAGTGAGGCCGACCTGATCCTGGTGATGGAACAACGGCACATCGACGGCGTGCTCGACCTCGCCCCCGAGGCGCGGGGCAAGGTGTTCCTGTTGGGCAAGTGGCAGCACGATCGCGAGATCACCGACCCCTATCGCCAGGGCAAGCCCGCCTTTGTGCAGGCCTATGCCTTGATCGAACAGGCCGCACAGGCCTGGGCCCAGCGCCTGGCGCGCTGACGCTCCCTCTTTAAACGATTGCAAGGACGAAGACGCGATTTATGTATTCACCCCAGAACGCTTCCCCTGAAAGCCCTCACCGTGACGAGATCGATGTGCTCGGCATGCTCGGCAACCTGATCGATCACAAATGGCTGATCGCCGGGATCACCGGCACCTGCATGCTGATCGGTGCCGCCTACGCCATTCTGTCGGCGCCGGTGTTCCAGGCGAATGCGTTGATCCAGGTGGAGCCGAAGAAGAACGACATGCTCGGTTTCTCCGACGTCAGCAGCCTGCTGGGCAAGGAATCGCCGGCGGTGACCGAGATCGAGCTGATCAAGTCGCGCACCATCATTGGCAAGACCGTCGATACCCTGGCGTTGGACATCACTGTCACGCCGCAGCATTTTCCGTTGATCGGTGGCTTCCTCGCGCGGCGTTATGCGCCTGAACACAAGGGCGATGTTGCGCCGCCGCTGTTCGGTTTCAATCGCTACTCGGCGGGAGGCGAGGCCCTGGTGCTGAGCCGCTTGACCCTGCCGACGGCGTTGCTCGGGACCACCCTGGTACTGGTGGCCGGCGAGGCCCAGGCCTACACGTTATTTGATGAGGACGGCGTCGAGATCGCCGCAGGAAGCGTCGGCGTGCCGTTTGCCGCCGAGGGCGTCGAGGTGCTGGTCAAGGAGCTGCGGGCCAATCCGGGCGCGCATTTCAAGATCGTGCGCAAGCCGCGCCTGGACGCGGTGGCCGACTATCAGGACCTGCTGACGGTCATTGAGCGCGGCAAGGAGTCGGGCATTATCAGCCTGTCCCTGGAGAGCACGCGTCCGGGCCTGGCGGTGCGTACGCTGAATGAAATTTCCAACCTGTATGTGAAGCAGAACGTCGACCGTACCTCGGCCGAGGCGGCACAGAGCCTGTCGTTCCTCAATGACCAGTTGCCCCAGGTGCGGCGCGACCTGGAGAAGGCTGAGAACGCCTTGAACCGCTTCCAGACCCGCAGCAAATCCATCGACATCAGCCTCGAAGCCAAGGCGGTGCTCGACCAGGTGGTGGCCCTGGATACCGGCATCTCCGAACTCAAGCTGCAACAGGCTGAGATGGACCGTAAGTTCACCCCCCAGCACCCGGCTTATCGTGCCTTGATCGCCAAGTTGGCGGAACTCAACGCCAAGCAGGCGCAGATGACCAAGCGCGTCGAAGGCTTGCCCACGACCCAGCAGGAATTACTCAGCCTGACTCGCGACGTGCAAGTGGGCACCGAGATCTACACCCAGTTGCTCAACCGCTCCCAAGAGCTTGATGTGATGCGCGCCGGCACCGTGGGCAACGTGCGCCTGATCGACAGCGCCGATGTCAACCTGGCCAAGCCTGTGGCGCCGCGCAAGGTCATCGTGGTGCTGCTGGCGATGCTGCTCGGCGGCATGCTCTCGGTAGGCATCGTGCTGGTACGCAGCCTGCTCAACCGTGGCTTGGAAAGCCCGGATGAGATCGAGAAACTCGGCCTGCCGGTGTACGCCTCGATCCCCTTCAGCCTGTTGCAAAAGGCCGAGGAAACCAACGCGGCCAAGGGACGTTCCGGCGCGCCGTCGCTGCTGGCGGTCAATCACCCCCATGACCTGGTGATGGAAGCCATGCGCAGCCTGCGCACCAGCCTGCACTTCGCCATGCTCGAGGCCAGGAACAACCGCCTGATGATCACCGGCCCGAGCCCCGAGGTGGGCAAGACGTTTGTCTCGGCCAACCTGGCGGCGATTGTCGCGCAGTCGGGCCAGCGCGTGCTGCTGATCGATGCCGACATGCGCAAGGGCTACTTGCACAAGATGCTCGGCAAGGCGGTGGAGGCGGGGTTGTCCGACCTGCTCGCCAAGCGCTGTGATCTGCAGGAAGCGATTCACCCGACCGCCGTGGAGCGCTTCGATTTCATCGGCCGTGGGCAGATCCCGCCCAACCCGTCTGAACTGCTGATGCACCCCAACTTCGCCGCGTTGCTGGCCGAAGTCAGCGAGCGCTATGACCTGGTGATCATCGACACGCCGCCATTGCTGGCGGTGACCGACGCCGCGATTGTCGGGCGCCAGGCCGGCACCAGCCTGATGGTCACCCGTTTTGGCGTGAACTCGGCGAAGGAGATCGAGTTGACCCTGCGCCGCTTCCATCAGAACGGCATCGAGCTCAAGGGTGCGATCTTCAATGGTGTGGAAAAACGCCGGTCCGCCAGCTACGGCTATGGCGACTACGGCTACTACAGCTACGCCTATCAGTCCGACAAGGCCTGATGACCATGAGCAAAGTGCTTGAAATGCCGCGCTCGTTGTCGCGACGGTTTCGCCTCAACGTGCTGAGCTACGGCTACACCCAACTGGTGACGCTGGCGGCGCAACTGGTGCTGGTGCCGTTCTTCCTGCACGCCTGGGGCACCGGGCGCTATGCCGATTGGCTGGTGCTCACCGGCATTCCGTCGATGCTCAGCCTGCTGGACCTGGGGGTGGCCCAGGCGTCGGCCACCAGCGCCACGCTGCGTGCGAGCCAGGGCGATGTGCCGGGGGCGCGACGCAGTGTGCAGACCGCGCTGGCCTTTACCCTGGCGGTGGTGGCGCTGGTGCTGGTATTCGCCCTGACATTGGGCCAGTGGCTCGACTGGGTGTCACTGCTCGGGCTCAAGACCTTGACCGCCGAGCAAGCCGGCCTGGTGGTGTTGTTCATGTCCGGCTACCTGTGCACGCGCTTGCTGGGTGGGCCGATCGACGCCTGGTTTCGCACCATCGACAGAACCGTCGGCGGCGTCTTCATCATGGCCAACCGCAGGACCCTGGACATTGTGCTGTCCATCGTCGTACTGCTGCTGGGTGGCTCCGAACTGCAATTGGCCCAGGGCATGTTTTTCAGCCAGGTGCTGTTCCTGGTGCTGGTGACCCTGTTTGTGCGGCGGATTTCACCCTGGCCGCTGCTGGGGCTGGCGTCGGCGTCCTGGGCCGAGTTCCGTGGTATCTGGAAACCGGCGCTGGGCAGCGCGGCGATCCCGCTGGCGCAGGCGATCACCCTGCAAGGCGGCCTGCAAGTGCTCAACCAGATCGCCGGCCCGGCGGTGGTGGTGGGTTACACCATGGCGCGCACCCTGATGCGCCTGATCATCCAGTTGGGCATCACCTGCAGCAACGCCCTGACCCCGGAGATCTCACGGCTGGCCGGGCGCGGCGAGTTCGAACAGGCACGACGCTTTACCCAGCGCGCCAGCTCCCTGGTACTGGGCCTGTGCCTGCTGGTGTATGTCGCCGGGATCTGGGCCGGGCCGCAGGTCATCCTGCTGTGGAGCCATGGCCTGGTGCAGGTCGATCGCCTGTCATTGGCGCTGATCGGCTCCCATACGATTTTGAATGTGGCCTGGTTCATCCTCGCGGCGATGCTGATTTCCACCAATCGCCACACCCTCACCTCAGTGATCTATGCCGTAAGCAGCGTGATGGCCTTGCTGCTGTGGCTGGCATGCAAGGAGCGCATCGATCCGCTGCTGGGCGCGTCGCTGTTGCTGTCGCTGCCGGAACTGGTGGTGTTGGTGTACCTGCGGGTGATTCGCGTGGGGGAGGTCGGCCCATGATGCTGTCCCAGGCGCGCCTGACCCTCTACCTGCCGCTGACGTTCTTCGCCTTGCCCCTGGCGCTGAGCAACAACCTCTCGCAACCCTTGGCGCTGCTGCTGTTGCTGCCGTTCGTGGTGTACGCGGCGCGTGGCTTTACCCGCGCGCTGCCATTGCTGGCGCTGGTGGTCGCGTCCAGTGTGTTGCAGGTATTGGTTAGCAGTGGGGCGAAGATCTCGCTGTACCAGTTCCTGCGTTCCGGCATTCCGTTTTTCTATTTTGTGCTGCTGCTGGCCGGGTACAGCTATGTGTTGGCCAATGTGGAAAAAATCGCGCTGGCCCATAGCGTCAACTACCGGCGCATCCTCGAACGCATCATCTACATCTTCGCCCTTGGCCAGTTGCTGCAGGTCAGCCTGTATGGCGTGGGCATCGACCTGACCAACGCCGCGTCCAAGTCCAGCGACGAAGTCGGGCGGATCATGTTGTTTCCCACCAGCTCGGCGGTGCTGCTGTTTTTCTATGCCTGTTGCCAGCGCAGGGTCGGCTTGATGCTGATCCTCGCGGTCACGTTGCTGGCGGCCGGGTCCAAGACCATCCTCGCGGCGATGGCGGTGATGATCCTGTTGTCGGCGATTACCCAGCGCAAGCTCAAGTCGTTGGCGGTGCTGGTGGTGGCCATCGGCGCGCTGGGCACGCTGACGTTCTATGCCAGCCCCTTGGCGGTGTCGCGCTTTGCCACTTACCTGTTCGAGGAGAAGGGCGAGGACGTAACCCGTGCGTTCGAGATCGCCCATGCCAAGGAATCGTTTCTCGACAACCCCGCCACGGTGTTCCTGGGTAATGGCCTGGCCAAGCAATTGACCCCCGGCGTGCCCACCAATGACGAGCGCTGGTTCGAGAACTCCAAGTTCGATATCGAGAACGGCTACTGGGGCGTCATCGCCAAGCTGGGAGTGGTCGGCGTGGCGCTGTTTTGCCTGCTGTTCAGCGGTTTGCCGCGCAGCCCGGTATCCCTGGCCGTGGTGGCGATCCTGCTGATTTTCTCGTTCAAGACCAGCTACCAGTTCTTCACCACCTTCGATGGCAGCTACCTGCTGGTGTGGTCGATGTTCATCGGCCTGCTCAACAAGGCTGCGCCTGCACGCCAGGCGGTTTACCCCAATTACTTACTGAAACAGGCTGGATCATGAGCGCACCTGCTAGCCCCATCAGGGCCGGGATACTGACGTACCACTTCAGCGAAAACTTCGGCGCGGTGCTGCAAGCCTATGCCTTGCAGCGCTGGTTGCAGCAACAGGGCTTGCAGGTAAGCCTGATCAACTACCACCCGGCCTACGTGGAGGATGGCAGCGAGATCCGCCAGCTGTTCAACCCGCGCCAGCTCAAGGCCAACCTCAAGGCCCTGTACCTCAAGGCCCTGGCGTTGAAAACCCGGGTGCTGGGGCCGAATGCCCAGTCGCGCCAGTTCCACGCGTTCAAGACGCGCTTCCTGAATATCCAGGCGCCGCGCTACGCCCACGCCCACCAGCTCAACCAGGCGGTGGCGGGCCAGCAGTTGCTGGTGGCCGGCAGTGACCAGATCTGGAACCCCTCGGGCCAGACCGGCCTCGACCCGGCGTACTTCCTGGCCTTCGACTGCGACCAGACGATCCGGCGCATCTCCTACGCCGCGAGTTTCGGCAAGGAATACCTGGAGCCGCAGTACCACGCCGAAGCCGAGGGCTTGCTCAAGCAACTGTCGGCGATCAGCGTGCGCGAGGAGAGCGGGGTGAGCATCGTGCACCAGGTCTCGGGGCTGGCTGCCCACTGCGTGCCGGACCCGACGCTGTTGCACCGCGACTATTCGGCGCTGCTCGCCACGTCCACCCAGACCCGCACCGGCCACGTGTTCTGCTATGCGCTGCGCACCGGCGTGGGCGTGCGCGAAGTGGCCCAGGCGCTGTCGCGTCAGGTGGCCGGGCCGATTGTCTCGCCGTATAACGCGCACCGGCGCTGGCGGCAGATCGGCGAGACCGTGCAGATGGGCCCGCAGGATTGGCTCAAGTTGCTCAAGGAGAGCGCCTACGTGGTGACCAACTCCTTCCACGCCACGGTGTTCGCGATCATTTTCGAGAAGCCGTTTATCGCCGTGGGGTTACCGGGCAACAAGGCCTCGCTGAACGCCCGTGTGCGCAACCTGCTGGAGAAGCTGGAGCTGTCGCAACGCTTCCTGCCGGCAGACGATGCCGACCAGGTGCACGCCTTGATCGCGGCGCCCATCGACTGGGTGGCGGTGCGGGCCCGGCGCCAGGCCCTGCAACAGGTGGGCGAGCGCTACCTGTTGGAACAACTCGCGGCGATCCGGCCATGAGCGACTTCGCGCAACTCAAGTACGTCGACACCCTGCCGCGCAGCAACAAGGCGCGCCGGCTGTTGTGGGGCATGGTCTATCAGTTGCTGTTTCGTCCTACGCCGCGCTGGATGCTGCACAACTGGCGGCGTTGGTTGCTGCGCTGCTTTGGCGCCAAGGTCGGCGTGGGCTGCCGCATCGCGCCCACGTGCAGCATCTGGGCGCCGTGGAACCTGGAGATCGGCGACTACACCGCCATCGGCGATGGGGTCGATGTGTACGCCATGGCCAAAATCACGCTGGGCTCCAAAGTCACCATCAGCCAGCGCAGCTTCCTGTGCACCGGCAGCCACGACACCCGCAGCCTGCTGCGGCCCTTGGTGACTCGCGAGATCGTGATCAAGGACCACGTGTGGGTCGCCGCCGAGGCCTTTATCCACCCCGGTTGTGTGTTGGAGGAGGGCTGCGTGGTCGGCGCGCGCTCGGTGGTCACGGCCAGCCAGCCGGCCTGGATGATTTGCGTCGGTGCGCCGTGCCGCCCCCTCAAAACGAGAGACATCGCACTATGAAACAGGTGAAACCCATGATGGATAAGGCATGGAAGTTGATGTATTTCGTCAGCGAGTTCTTTCGCGACATGCTCACGTTTATTCGCCACAACGGTTACTCGCCGTTGGAAAGCCGCAACAAGAAGCTGTTCTACAAAATCCTCATCGAAACCCACACCGTGGAAAAGGGCCTGTCCCTCAAGGAACCCAAGCCGCTGTTCGGCAAGGACAAGATCAACGGCATCATCCATATGCTCAACGAATACGACCGCACGTATTCGGCGCTGCCGGTGGAGATGGCCCTCGGCGCGTTCCAGGGTTACCTCGAGCTGCACCGCACCCTCGGCATCAGCGACGACTTCGTGTTTTACCTGGATGCTTATGTGGAGCACCTCAAGCGCGACGGCACCGCCGGCAGCGGTGGTATCAAGCGTGCAGCGCCGTGGCTGGGCAATGGCGGGCTGGATGCCAAGGCGTTCCTGCAATCGCGCTCCAGTTGCCGCATGTTCCAGGCCGGCAAGATCGACAGTGGCCTGCTGACGTCCCTGGTGGAGCTGGCGCAGTCGTCACCCTCGCAATGCAACCGGCAGTCGTCGCGGGTGCATGTGTATCAGGACCGCGCGGTGATCGCGCAGCTGCTGGAGCTGCAAGGCGGCTCGCGCGGGTTTGCGCAGTCGGTGGACAACCTGTTTGTGGTCACGTCCGAAGTCACCGCCTGGGGCGGCGCGGGGCAGCGCAACCAGCTTTACGTCGACGGTGCGTTGTTTTCCATGGGCCTGCTGCTGGCCTGCCACGCCAATGGCCTGGGCGCGTGCCCGCTGAACCTGGCGATCCTCAATTCGGTGGAAAAGAAGATCCGTGGCATCGGCGCCATCCCGGCCAGCGAGCGGTTGATCATGATGATCGCCGTGGGGCTGCCCCTGGAAAGCCACTTCCGGGCCGCGCGTTCACCGCGCCGGCTCACCACCGAAGTCCTGCAGATGCACGGTGGCTGATATGAAGCGCGAAACCGTCAGTGTGATCATCCTCACCTACAACGAAAGCCTGCATATCGCCCGGGCCATCGAGTCGGTACGGGCCTTCAGCGACGAAGTGCTGGTGGTCGATTCGTTTTCCACCGACGACACCTGCGACATCGCCCGGCGCCATGGCGCGCTGGTGGTGCAGCACGCCTTCATCAACCAGGCCAAGCAGTTCCAGTGGGCGCTGGATCACCTGCCGATTACCGGCAACTGGACGATGCGCCTGGACGCCGACGAAATCATCGAGGCCGACCTTGCCGCCGCGATCAATACCCGGCTGCCGGCCCTGGCCCGCGACATCACCGGCATCAACTTCAAGCGCAAGCATATCTTCATGGGGCGCTGGGTGCGCCATGGCGGCCGCTACCCGTTGAAGATGCTGCGGCTGTGGCGCACCGGCCAGGGGCGCATGGAGGACCGTTGGATGGACGAGCACATCTCGGTCGCCGAGGGCCGCACCATCACCCTCGACGGCGGTTTTGCCGACCATAACCTGCATGACTTGACCTTCTTCACCCACAAGCACAACCAGTACGCCACCCGCGAAGCGATTGAAGTGCTTAACGCGCGGCTGGGGCTGTTTGCGATACGCGATGAACTGCATGCCGGGCAGAGTTCGTTCCAGGCCAAGGCCAAGCGCCTGGTCAAGAACCGCGTGTACAACCGCGTGCCGTTCACCCTCAGTTCCACCGCGTATTTCCTGTGGCGCTACATCATCCAGCTGGGGTTTCTCGATGGCCGCAGCGGCCTGGTCTATCACCTGCTCCAGGGCTATTGGTACCGCTTTCTGGTGGGCGCCAAAGTGCTCGAACTGGAAACCGCGATTGCGCACTTAAACGATAAGGAAGCCATTGTCCGGGAACTCTCAAAGTTGACCGGCCATAACTTGAACCTGCCCACACCGAAGTAACTGAGCGTTTTTAACAAACACCCAAGTTTGGGTGTCGGCCTTCGCTCGCCTATCAATTGGGAGACAGACATGAATAAAGTCGCGCTTATTACCGGGATCACCGGTCAGGATGGCTCGTACCTGGCCGAGCTGCTGCTGGAAAAAGGCTATACCGTGCACGGCCTCAAGCGCCGTTCTTCGTCGTTCAATACCCAGCGTATCGATCATATTTACCAGGACCCGCAGGCCCTGCGTAAAAACCTGGTCCTGCACTATGGCGACCTGGCGGATTCATCGAACCTGACGCGTATCATCCAGCAGATCCAACCCGATGAAATCTACAACCTCGGCGCCCAATCCCATGTGGCGGTGAGCTTCGATTCGCCGGAATACACCGCCGATGTGGATGCCCTCGGTACCTTGCGCATCCTCGAGGCGATCCGCCTGCTGGGCCTGGAAAAGAAGACCCGCTTCTACCAGGCCTCGACCTCCGAGCTGTACGGGCTGGTGCAGGAAACCCCGCAGAAGGAAACCACGCCGTTCTACCCGCGCTCGCCCTATGCGGTGGCCAAGCTGTACGCCTACTGGATCACCGTGAACTTCCGCGAAGCCTATGGGCTGTATGCGTGCAACGGCATCCTGTTCAACCACGAGTCGCCGCGTCGCGGTGAAACCTTCGTGACCCGCAAGATCACCCGCGCCCTGAGCAACATCGCCCTGGGCCTGGAACAGTGCCTGTACATGGGCAACATGGATGCACTGCGCGACTGGGGCCACGCCAAGGACTACGTCCGCATGCAGTGGATGATGCTGCAACAGGAACACCCCGAGGACTTTGTCATCGCCACCGGTGTGCAGTATTCGGTGCGCGACTTTATTCGCTGGTCGGCGGCGGAACTGGGGCTGCATCTGCGCTTTGTCGGCGAGGGCGTGGAAGAGGTGGCGGTGGTCGAGCGGATCGACGGCGACCTGGCGCCGGGCATCCTGGTGGGCGATGTGATTGTGCGCGTCGACCCACGTTACTTCCGCCCGGCCGAAGTCGAGACGCTGTTGGGCGACCCGTCCAAGGCCAAGCGCCTGCTCGGCTGGGTGCCGGAAATCAGCGCCCAGGAAATGTGCGCGGAGATGGTTCGCGAAGACCTCAAGGTCGCCCAGCGCCACGCTTTGTTGCGCCTGCACGGGCATGACGCACCGATTGCCGTGGAGAACTGAGCATGGCACGTGACTTTGATGCGCGAATCTTCGTGGCCGGCCATCGCGGCATGGTCGGCTCGGCCATCGTGCGGCGCCTGTGGGCCTTGGGCTACACACAGTTGCTCACGGCCGGCCGTGACGAGCTCGACCTACTCGACCCGGCGGCGGTGCAGGCGTACTTCGCCAGGCACCGTGTGGACCAGGTGTACCTGGCGGCCGCCAAGGTCGGCGGGATTCACGCCAACGCGACGTACCCGGCCGATTTCATCTACCAGAACCTGATGATCCAGGCCAACGTGATCCACGCCGCCCACAGCCATGGCGTGGAGAAGCTGTTGTTCCTCGGCTCGTCATGCATCTACCCGGTGCATGCCCCGCAACCGATGATCGAAGCGGTGTTGCTCGACGGCGCGCTGGAACCCACCAACGAACCCTACGCGGTGGCCAAGATCGCCGGGATCAAGCTGTGCGAAAGCTACAACCGCCAGCATGGCCGCGATTACCGCAGCGTGATGCCCACCAACCTGTACGGGCCGGGCGACAACTACCACCCGCAGAACAGCCATGTGATCGCCGCCTTGCTGCGGCGCTTCCATGAGGCGACCCAGCGTGGCGATGAGGAAGTGGTGATCTGGGGCAGTGGCAAACCACGGCGCGAGTTCCTGCATGTGGATGACATGGCGGCGGCCAGCGTGCATGTGATGGAGCTCAGCCAGGAACGCTACCGCGAGCAGACCCAGCCGATGCGTTCGCATTTGAACGTCGGTACCGGGGTGGATTGCACCATCGCCGAACTGGCCCAGGCGCTGGTGCGGGTCACCGGCTTCAAGGGGCAGTTGCGCTTCGACGCCAGCAAGCCCGACGGCGCACCGCGCAAGCTGCTGGATGTGAGCCGGATCAACGCCCTCGGCTGGGAAGCCTATGTGCCGCTGGAAGAGGGGCTGCGCGACGCCTACAACGCCTATCTCGCGGCCCTCGAACAGCCTCGGGGCCACTGATGAAGATCCTCCTGTACGGCATCAACTACAGCCCGGAGCTCACCGGCATCGGCAAGTACAGCGGTGAACAGGCGCGCTGGCTGGCAGGCCAGGGCCATGAGGTGCGAGTGGTGACGGCGCCGCCGTATTACCCGCAGTGGCAGGTGGGCGAGGGCTATTCGCCGTGGCGCTTTCGCACCGAGCAGGACGACGGCGTGACGGTGATTCGCTGCCCGCTGTATGTGCCACGCCAGCCCACGGCGTTGACGCGCCTGCTGCACCTGATGAGCTTTTCCGCCAGTTCGTTTTTGGCGGTCATGGGGCAGTGGCGCTGGAAACCGGACCTGGTGATCCTGGTGGTGCCCACGCTGTTTTGTGCGCCCCAGGCACTGTTGTTGGCCAAGCTCAGTGGCGCGCGCTCGGTGCTGCATATCCAGGATTACGAAGTGGACGCGATGTTCGGCCTCGGCATCGGTGGCGGCTCCCTTGTGCGGCGCCTGGCGTTTGGGCTTGAACGCTGGCTGTTGCGGCGTTTTGACCGGGTCTCGACGATTTCCAGCGGCATGCTCGACAAGGCCCGGGGCAAAGGCGTGAACGGCAAGCGCCTGCTGTTCTTTCCCAATTGGTCGGAAACCGCCCGCTTTCGCCAGGTGCCCCGCAGCCCCGGGCTGCTGCAGCGCCTGGGTGTGGCGCCAGGCCAAAGGGTGTTGTTGTACGCCGGCAATATCGGCGAGAAGCAGGGCCTGGAACTGATCCTTGACGCCGCCCAGGCCTATGCCGATCGCCCGGAGCTGGTGTTCCTGATCGTCGGCCAGGGCACCGGCAAGGCCCGCTTGTTCGAGCGTGTGCAGCGCGATGGCCTGCGCAACGTGCTGTTTGCGCCGTTGCAGCCCTACGAGGATTTGCCGGTGCTGCTGGCCTCGGCCGACGTGCACCTGGTGATCCAGAAGCGCGGGGTGGCGGACGCGGTGCTGCCTTCCAAGTTGACCAATATCCTGGCGGTGGGCGGCCACGCCATCATCACCGCCGACCCCGGCACCACCCTCGGCCGCCTGTGCGAGGAACACCCGGGCATTGCGGTGCTGGCTGAACCGGAGTCCGTCGCCGCGCTGAACATAGGGATCGAGCGGGCACTGGCATTGCCCGCGCGCAATGAGGTGGCGCTGAACTACGCCAAGGAGTTCCTCGACAAGGAACGTATTCTGCAACGCTTTATGGCACAGGTCTGATGGGTATGTGGCTTGATTTACCGACCTTCAATACGGTCGTGGCATCGACGCCGCTGGTGGCGATCGACCTGGTGGTGAGAAACACCCGTGGCGAGGTCCTGCTGGGCCTGCGCGTCAATCGGCCGGCTTATGGTTTCTGGTTCGTGCCCGGCGGGCGTATCCAGAAAAACGAACACCTCGACAACGCCTTCCGGCGCATCACCCGCGACGAACTGGGACACCCGTTCGAGCGCGCCCAGGCGCGGCTGCTGGGGGTGTACGAGCACTTCTACGACGACAGCGTGTTCGCCAACGCCGGGGCCGGGCCGAACACCCATTATGTGGTGCTCGGCTATTGCCTGGACCTGGCGGAAGGCCAGACCCTTCAGCCGCCCACGGAGCAACACCAGCATTACCGCTGGTGGCCCGAGGACGAACTGCGCATCAGCCCGCGGGTGCATGAACACACTCGCGCCTATTTCTGACTCTCTCTCCCGAGGACGCTCTCATGTTGTTACCGGTGATCATGGCAGGCGGTTCGGGGTCGCGCCTGTGGCCGCTTTCGCGGCAACTGAACCCCAAGCAGTTCCTGCGCCTGACCGACGCGCACCTGTCGATGCTGCAGCAGACCATCACGCGGCTGGAAGGCGCCAACGTCGCGCTGCCGCAGTTGATCTGCAATGAGCAGCATCGCTTCCTGGTGGCCGAGCAATTGCGCCAGTTGGGCCTGGAACAGGCCAGCATCCTGTTGGAACCGGTGGGGCGCAACACGGCGCCGGCCATCGCGCTGGCGGCGTGCAAGGCGCTGGCCGAGCACCAGGACCCGATCCTGCTGGTGCTGGCGGCGGACCATTTGATCGAAGACGTCCCGGCGTTTCATGCCAGCCTGGAAGTGGCGCTGCCGCTGGCCCGCGACGGCAAGCTGGTGACCTTCGGTATCACGCCCACTTGCGCCCATACCGGCTACGGCTATATCGAACAAGGCGCGGCGGCGGGCGAGGGCGGTTATCGGGTCAAGCGCTTTGTCGAGAAGCCCGACGCCGTCACCGCTGCGGCGTATGTGGCCGACGGTGGGTATTACTGGAACAGCGGCATGTTCATGTTCCGCGCCAGTCGTTACCTGGAGGAGCTGGAACGCTTCCAGCCGGCTATCCTCGAGGCCTGTCGCGTGGCGCTGGAAGGCGGCAGCCAGGATCAACCCTTCACCCGCGTGCATGCCGCGACCTTTGCCGCGTGCCCGGACGACTCCATCGACTACGCGGTGATGGAAAACACCCATGACGCGGTGATGGTGCCGTTGCAGGCCGGCTGGAGTGATATCGGCTCGTGGTCGGCGTTGTGGGAGGCCAGCGAAAAAGATGCCAGCGGCAATGTGATACGCGGCGACGGGCTGAGCCTGGACACCCGTGACACCTACGTCCACGCCGACAGTCGGCTGGTGGCCACGGTGGGGGTGCAGGACCTGATCATTGTCGAGACCAAGGACGCGGTATTGGTGGCCCACAAGGACCAGGTGCAGCAGGTCAAGGCCATCGTCGACCTGCTCAAGCAGGCCGGGCGCCATGAGCATCTCAACCACCGCGAGGTGTATCGGCCATGGGGCATGTACGACTCGGTGGACAACGGCCAGCGCTATCAGGTCAAGCGCATCACGGTGAAGCCGGGGGCCAAGTTGTCGGTGCAGATGCACCACCATCGCGCCGAGCACTGGATCGTGGTCAGCGGTACGGCGCGGGTGACCAATGGCGAACAGACTTACCTGGTGTCGGAAAACCAGTCGACCTATATCCCCATCGGCCAGGTGCACGCCCTGGAAAACCCGGGGGTGATCCCGCTGGAGTTGATCGAAGTGCAGTCGGGCTCTTATCTGGGCGAGGACGATATTGTGCGCTTCGAAGACAAGTACGGCAGGGCCTGAGGTTTTCCGACAATTAATAACGTTTTTAATAACTTCGCCGGGCGCAATGCATTGAAGGCCGGGGCTTGCCGGGAAAACGTTATTTTCAACTAGGTCGGTTGAATATTATCTGTCTGGTGTGCTGTTTAGTTGAATGGCACTATCGGTTTGCCTGCTCACTGATGATAAGGAGTCTGAAATGAGAAAATCACTGGCTATTCTGGTACTCAGTGTCTTGAGTACTTCGGCGATGGCCGACGAGTTACCGTTGGGGCTTGATACCACAGTGGCCGGAACCGTTACGGTGGGGCAAACGTTGTTGGTCGGCACTGCCCTGGTTGCCGGTGTTGCCGCTGTTTCCAACAGCGGCGGCAGCTCCAATGGCGGCACCACCACGGGTACTACCGGCACCACCGGCACTACGGGTACCAGCAACTAGTCGTACACCTTCCGCTTTTAAGACCGCTTGGAATCCCCGCCCAAGTGGTCTTTTTTTCTTGTCGTCTATCGCGAGTGTCCTAGCACTATGATGCGTATTTTTTCTATTGCAGCCGTGGCCGCTGCATTATTGCAAGGCTGCATGTTTTCCCCGGGTCAATATATGGATACGGCCGCCCTGACCGAAGAGGGCGGGCCTGAAAACAGTCGCGTGGATTTAATTCCGATTACGCCAAAGTTATTGGCCATGGACGCGGCAAGTCATGTGCCTTATTCCATTCCAGCAGAACTCTTGAGTTATAAACCCGGGCCGTATTTGATCGGCGCCAATGACGCGCTGTATATCACGGTGTGGGATCACCCTGAACTTACCGCGCCGTCCGGCCCGCAGCAGCAGATCGATGCCAACGGTCGCTTGGTCAGCCCCGAGGGCAACCTGTTTTATCCCTACGTCGGCGAGGTGGTTGCCAAGGGTCGCAGCATTGAAGCGCTGCGCAGCGAGATCACCGACAAGCTGCGCCAGTACATCGACAGCCCTCAGGTGGATGTCAGCGTGTTGCGTTTTGCCAGCCAGAAAGTGGTGATCAGCGGCGCGGTGATCAAGGCCGGGCCGGTGCCCCTCACCACGATTGCGATGAACGTCAGCGAGGCCCTCGGCGCCGCCGGGATCGACCCGATCAACGCCGACCTGTCGAACCTCACCCTCACCCGTGGCGGCAAGCGCTACACCCTGGACCTCGACACGCTCAACCTTGAGCAGTCGCGCCTGAATGACATCTATCTCAAGGACGGCGACCAGCTGTACCTGGCCTACAACGATCGCAAGCGCATCTACGTGATGGGCGAGGTGATGCAACCCCGCGCGCTGAGTTTCAAGACCCGCAGCATGAACCTCTCCGACGTGCTGGGTTCAGTGGGCGGGGTCAACCAGAACACCTCCAACGCCGATGCCATCTACGTGATTCGCGGCGCGCAGAACATCGATGTGGAACCGGCCAAGGTGTTCCAGCTGGAAGCCGGCTCCCCCTCGGCCATGGCCCTGGCCACGCGTTTTGATGTGCAGCCCCAGGACGTGGTGTTTGTCGGCCCGGCGAATATCACGCGCTGGAACCGCTTTATCAGCCAACTGGTGCCGTCCGCGTCGATCATCGGCATTGGTGCATCCACCCAGAACAACCTGAGCGAAGCCAGCAGCCGATAGGGTGGTACCTGCGTGAACAATCTGAAAATCGGTACGTACGCAGGGTTGGCGTGGCTGTTGGCTGGCTGCAATCCGCTGATGCAGGCCTCGCTGGATACCTTCAAGGCTGCCGTCGGCGGCCCGCCGCCGTTGGTGTTGAGCCAGGCCCAGGTGGATGCGGTGCCGTTCCCCCAGATCAAGGTCACCACGGTGTCCGGCGCTGGGGTGATGGCGTTGATTCGCCAGCGTGACGACCTGCAGTTCTGGGTGGCGTCCGGCAAACAGGTGCTGCTGCTGCGCGATGGTCTGGTGGTGCGCACGGTGGGCCTGGGCACTGACCTGGATGGCACGCGCTGGCAGGGCCGGTCACCGTTCCAGCAAGGGTTGCATCGTGTCCCGGACGGCTATCGCAGCACGCGCCAGATCGACGTGGTGGACGGCTATCGCCTGGGCATTACGGTCAACAGCCGCATGACGCGCCAGGGACTGGAGAGCGTCGAGATTCTCGACAAATCCTATGCCTTGCTGCGGGTGGATGAAGACATCGAGGCCGCCGGCTTTCACGCGCGTAACCGTTACTGGGTCGACCCCGGCGACGGTTTTATCGTGCAGAGCGAGCAGCACCTGACGCCCGACCTGACGCTCACCATTACCCAACTGCAACCGACTCGCAAGGATGCCCCATGATGCTGCGAAAATTGGCCGCGCTGGTGCTGTTGTGCAGTGGCGCCAGTGTGTCCCAGGCGGCGATGACCGTCAGCGGCGAGGTGCGCAATCCGGGGCCGATCCCCTTGGCGCCCGCGGCGCGCTTGCTGGATGTGATCACGGCGTCGCAACCGGATGCCCAGGGCTATTGGCTCGGTGCGGCCTGGCTGCGCCAACCCTTGCTGGCACAGCAGGCACGGCTCAAGGCCGGTGTGCTGTTTGACCTGCAAACCCTGCAGCGTGCGGCGTTGGCGGCCGGTCGCGAAGGTCGCGCGCATGCGGCGGCTCGGCTCTATCAACAGGTGCAGGCCTTGCCGGTGACCGGCCGCCAACAGGCGATGCTGGATCCGGTGGCGGTGGAAGTCGGCTTTGCGCCGAACCCGCTGGTCAGTGAGGGCGACAGCCTGGTTTATCCGCCGAGGCCGGACAGCGTGCGTGTCGTGGGTGCCGTCGCCGTGGCCTGCACGTTGGCATTCCGGCCGATGCAGCGGCCCCTCGATTACCTCCACGCCTGTCCGGCCCTGGCGGAAGCGGACCGCGATTACCTGTGGCTGATCCAGCCCGACGGCCATGTCACCCGCCTGGGTATCGCGGCATGGAATCGCGAGGAGGGCACGCCTCCCGCGCCGGGCAGCACGTTGCTGGTGCCGATCCGCAGCGACGACCTGGACCCGCTCACCCCCGAACTCAATCAGCAACTGGCCGAGTTTCTTGCCACCCAACCCCTGGCCGAGGTCACGCCTTGAAATTATGTATTGCAGCCGTGCTGCTGGTGCCCTGTGGCGTCGCCCATGGCGATCCCCGTTACACCCAAAGCGATTTCGGTGGCGTCGGGCTGCTGCAAACCCCCACCGCCCGCATGGCGCCCGCCGGCGAACTCAGCGTGAATGCCAACCGCACCGAACCCTACAGCCGCTACAGTTTTTCGGCGCAACCCCTGGACTGGCTGGAGGGCACCTTTCGCTACACCGCGATCACCAACCGCCCCTATGGCGCCGAGTCCTTCAGCGGCGGCCAGAGCTATAAGGACAAGGCCGTCGACGCCAAAGTGCGTCTGTATCAGGAAAGCCACTGGCTGCCCGAGGTGGCGCTGGGGTTCATGGACCTGGGTGGCACCGGGTTGTTTTCCAGCGAGTACCTGGTGGCCAACAAGCGCTACGGTGATGTGGATTTCAGTGCCGGCATCGCCTGGGGGTACCTGGGCAGTCGCGGTGATTTCGGCAACCCGTTGGGCGCCTTGGATGATCGTTTCAACCAGCGGCCCACCGCCGAAGGCTCCGGCAGTTTTTCCAACGGCTACTTTCGCGGCCGGCCCGCGTTGTTCGGCGGGATTGCCTATCAGACACCCTGGGCACCGCTGAGCCTCAAGCTGGAATACGAGGGCAACGACTATCAGAACGAACCCCGCGACAACAACCAGCGCCAGGACTCGCCCATCAACCTGGGCCTGGTCTACAAGCTGGCCGACTCCATCGATGTGAGTGCCGCCTGGGAACGTGGCAACACCGCCATGTTCGGCATCACCCTGCACACCAATTTCGTCAGCCGCAAGGCCCCGGTAAAAACCTACGACCCGCCGGCCCCCAAGTTGCCTGCCAAGGCCCCGACCACGCCGATGGACCAGGTGGATTGGGCCGCCGTCTCCCGGCGCCTGCACGATAATGCCGGCTACAACGTGCAGCGCATTACCCAGCGCGGGCCGGAGTTGTTGGTGTACGGCGAACAGCAGCGCTATTTCTACAGCGCCAAGGCGGTGGGCCGCGCCAGTCGGATTCTGGATGGCAGCGTGAATGACCAGATCGATTGGTTCACCCTGGTGAGCGAGCGTTATGCGCTGCCGATCGAAGAAACCAGCGTGCCGCGCGAGACCTTTCGCGAGGTGGTCAACCACCGCGAGGACCTGCAGAACCTGCATCGCCAGGTCGAGGTCAATCGTGCCAGCAACCGCAGCCAGACAGTGCTGTACACCCAGCCGCCCAAACCCTTCACCTATGGGGTGGGGCTGGGCTACAAGCAGAACGTCGGCGGGCCGGATGGCTTGCTCTACCAGGTGTCCGCCGACCTCGACGGCGAGTATCGTTTCACCCGCAATACCTGGTGGAGCGGCCTGCTCAGCGTCAACCTGCTGAACAACTACGACGGGTTTACCTACGATGCGCCCAGTGGCTTGCCCCGGGTGCGGACCGACCTGCGCCGGTACATGACCACCTCCGATGTGACCCTGCCGACCTTCCAGCTCAACCATGCGCAGCAGTTGGACCAGGACCTCTACGGTATGGTCTACGGTGGTTTGCTGGAGTCGATGTACGCCGGTGTCGGCAGTGAAGTGCTGTACCGCCCGATGGGCCAACGCTGGGCATTGGGGGCCGACCTGAACTACGTGCGTCAGCGTGGTTTCGAGCAGGATTTCAGCTTGCGCGATTACCGCACCCTCACCGGACATATCACCGGCTACACCGATCTGCCGTTCAACATTCAGGGCGCCTTGAGTGTCGGCCGCTACCTGGCCAGGGACTGGGGCGCGACCCTGGACCTGTCGCGGGAATTCAACAATGGCGTGCGGATTGGCGCGTGGATCACCCGCACCACTGCATCCAGCGCAGAGTACGGCGAAGGCAGCTTCGACAAAGGCCTGTACCTGTCCATTCCGTTCGATGAGTTGATGAGCCTGTCGACGATGCGGCGCGCCAACCTGGTATGGGCGCCACTGACCCGCGATGGCGGCGCACGCTTGAACCGCGCCTACTCACTGCATTCGATGACCGATGGGCGCGACAGTGAGCTGTTCTACAAGAACATCGACAAGATCACCGAATAAATGCACCCACACAGATACTGTCTCATCCAACACCGCTCAAATCCGTAGCAGCTGCCGAGCCGCGGCGAGGCTGCGTTTACGGCCTGCCAGGCACACCGCTGACGCAGCCTCGCTTGCGCTCGGCAGCTGCTACGCAGGTGAGGTGATGATGGGGATTGGCACTCGTAGCAGCTGTCGAGCCCCGGCGAGGCTGCGTTTATGGCCTGCCAGGCACACCGCTGACGCAGCCTCGCTTGCGCTCGGCAGCTGCTACGCAGGTGAGGTGGTGATGGGGATTGGCACTCGTAGCAGCTGTCGAGCCCCGGCGAGGCTGCGTTTACGGTCTGCCAGGCACACCGCTGACGCAGCCTTGCTTGCGCTACGGGGGTGAGGTGGTGATGGGGATTGGCATTCGTAGCAGCTGCCGAGCCGCGGCGAGGCTGCGTTTACGGTCTGCCAGGCACACCGCTGACGCAGCCTCGGTTGCGCTACGTGGGTGAGGTGGTGATGGGGATTGGCACTCGTAGCAGCTGTCGAGCCGCGGCGAGGCTGCGTTTACGGTCTGCCAGGCACACCGCTGACGCAGCCTTGCTACGCAGGGGGTCAGTAGATGTCCTTGGACAGCAGCGTAAACGGCGTCTTCAACAGGATCTTGATGTCCAGCCACAGCGACCAGGTATTGATGTAGCGCAGGTCGATATCGACGCGCTGTTGCATCTTCTCCAGGGTCTCGGTCTCGCCCCGGCAGCCATTGACCTGCGCCAGGCCGGTGATGCCGGGTTTGATCCGATGGCGGGCCATGTAGGCGCGGATTTTCCCCGAGTAGTAGTCGTTGTGTGCAATCGCATGGGGGCGTGGGCCGACCAGGGCCATGTGCCCTTGCAGCACGTTGAACAGCTGCGGCAATTCATCGATGGAGGTACGCCGGATAAACCGGCCCACCGGCGTAATGCGTGAATCGTTGCGACTGGCCTGGCGTACCTCATGGTCGTCATGCACACGCATGGAGCGGAATTTCCACACCTTGATCACCTCGCCATTCCAGCCGTGGCGGTCCTGCTTGAAGATCACCGGGCCGGGGGAGGTGAGCTTGATCAGCAGGGCGACCAGCAACAGCAGCGGGCTCAGCACGATGATCGCCAGAGCAGCCAGGCTCTTGTCCAGCAGCGACTTGCTCAGTGCAGCGGTGGGGCGGCTGGTCAGCGGGCTTTCGTTGAGGTAGATCGCCGGCAGCCCATCCACTTCGGCCACGCAATGGTTGAGCAGCAGCATGTTATTGAGGTCGGGCACCCAGATCACATCCACGCTGATCTCCAGCAGGTTGAGGTACAACGCCTCAATGTGGGTGGCGTCCTGCAATGAATGGGTGATGTAGAGCCGGCGGATGCCGTGTTGCCGGATCAATTGGGGCAGTTGCGGCAGCTCGCCGAGGATCTGCGCTTGCGCATCCTCGGTCGCCTCGGCACGGCTGCCGACCAGACCCACCAGGGGCGAGCGTTTTTGCCGTGAGAGGGTCCTGGCCAGGTCCACCGCAAGCTTGCCAGTGCCCACGATCAATGATTTTTGGCGTTCGTGAAGTTGGCGGTGGTAATACCGGGACAGGCTGTGCAGCGGTATGTAACACAGTGCCAATAACGGGTAACTGACCGCCGCCCAGAGTAATAAGGTTTCCACAGGGAACAGTGCGCTGGCATGACAGGCTACGCCCACGGCAAACAATATACCCATGGTTAACAGCCAGCCCATGAACAAGCGTCCAAGGCCCACGGCATAATCATCTTTCTTGCTGTAGACATCGCATAAGGTATACGCCGGGAGAGAGGCCAATATCGTAAAGGCGGCCAGGACGCGGTAGTAATACTCCAGTTGGCCAGTCTTCAAGATAACCAGCGTAAATAACAGTGCAACAACTAAGCTCGATGCGAGTGTCCATTGTCCCCAGAACGTCAAACCCCTGGGGGTCAGGTTGCGATGCATTCTAGTGTTATTAAGCATAGTTCTGCTCCCGGTGATGACCGCGCACGTGGTGGCAGGCGTTAAGGGTTAACGGTTAACTTTTATAAACGACAGGCACGCGCAGGCGTGTGCCCATTGATAGTAATGAACGGCAGGGGGCAGTGGCTGACGACTTATAACAAGGTCAGGAGGGTCTGGCGAAGTGGATGTTATAAAAGGGCAGGTAGAAGAGTTTTTAATAGGCAGGGTGAATTAAAAGGCCTGGGTTGTTTTTATTTTTGTTAACGGCGTGGCTGACTAAGCTCGAGCGGCTTTTTGATTTTTTGCGTCAGGCAATAACCACGGTTTCTTACCGCACGAAACAGGCGTTCACCGTCGTTGACCCGCTTGAACTTTTCCTGCAAACGACTCAGGCACATTTCCAATCCGCGGTATAAATCGGGTTCACGACCTATATTACGGATCAACTCTTCTTTGCTGACCACGCGTTCTTCATGGTGCAGCATCTTTTTAATCAGCGCCGATTCAATAGTGGTCAATGAAATGCGCAGGCCGCCCTTGACCAGTGCTCGATCATGTTGGGTGAGCAGCCAGAAATCCTGTGGATACAGTGGCGTTCGTTCGGCGCTGATCTCTTGAGTACGCGTATGGTTATTCGGTGCGCTGTCAGGGGCCTTGGCGGTTGGCATTCTGGATTCTTGCCGCTTGGGGTTAAACGATTGTGAGGGCAAGTTGAGGGTGTGGGTAATAATGTAGGTATTAAAATGCGGGGTGATCTGTGGTTGGGAAAACGCCGGATTTGTATCGGCGGGGTCCGTGGTCGCCGGGGCGTTTACATCGTAATAGAAAAACTCTGCGTTGGGCGTGAAGTCCTGCAGTGCGATAGACGCAAGTGTTGGAGCGAAGGCGTGTTTCTTGAAAGAACTCATAGGGTCCACCCATATCAGGAAGATGCAGTTGTTAAAGGCAGTCAGCGGGGGAGTAATAGCCGCCCTGAAAGTATTCGAACGGCAAGTTTTTAGCCAGCATGGCGCTGTCGGCAAACTCGACCTGATCGGCGATGAAGCAGACCCTGCAGGCACTGATCAGTTCCAGCATGTGATCGTAAAGCCGGTCGAACAGGTCCGAACGCGTATTGAGGCTGAGCCTGAGGGCAGAATCCGGAAAGGGCATTTTTATATAGTCGTAGAGCTCTAGGTCGACCAGCAGGTCTGCCGGCTTTGTATCGAGTCTGTAGTTGTTGTAGGCCAACGTGATACCGCTATGGTCTTTCAACTTATACAACTGACGCACCATCGCCCGGCGTTCTACCGGACCGGGCAGGGCGTCCAGTGGGTTGTCGAGACTGAGGGTGAAGGGTTGTTTGTGGTCTTCCAATGCCCGCGCGGCCTGAATGATCGCCTTGAGGATGTCCTCGTTCATCAGGGCCGATTGACCCATGCGCAGAAGCGTATGACTCGTCGCCGGGCTGACTGCCTTAGGCGTTTTGCGCGGTGGGTGGATATGGCGCAAGGCCTCAGTGCAGGCACTTTCAAGTTGTTCGGGATCAACGCCATCCGCTACGCTGATTTCGCTGCCCCACCAGGCATGACCGCGATCAACGATGGCTTGCCTGATGATCTTGAAGTGCGGGGTATGTACAGGGGGCGTTTTTTCACTATTCACGGCTCGGCCCCTCCTTAGTGGGTTGGAAATGGCTGGCGCAAATAAGACCCCGGCTGAGTTTATAACCATAACCGCGAATATTTTGGATGATGTTTTCACCGTAGTGCGCCTTGATTTTACTGCGCAAACGGCTGATGGATTTTTCCAGTGCGCGGGAGTCGTAGTACTTGGTATTAAGTCCCATGACACGGGCGATCTCATTATGACTGAGCAGTCGGTTCTGAATAAGCGCTTCCAGTACTTTCATTTCGACGAAGGATATTTCCAACTTTTTCCCGTCGCCATACAGGCACATGCGGTCTTGGTCGAGAATCAGGTCGCACTGATTGAGTCGAGCGCTTTCACTGAGAAAAGCATCAAACAGATTCAACTTTTTTTCGGGTGAAGTTTCGATCGCCTTGATGCAGTAATCGGCGCCAGCCAGATAGTATTTTGTTTTGCTCAGGGTCGACGCAAAGGTGATCACGACGAATATCGTGCAGTCGGGGTTTTCAGTTCGCGCTTTTTTTATTATGTCCAGGCTCAGATTGCTGGCGGAGGGTGTATCAATTTCTATAATGATGGCACGGTAATGTACGTGGCTTTCCTGGGTGTCAATTAGTTGACCGTAGCAACGTGTATCGACTTTTAAATTATTCGCTACAGTGCGAACTAAAAGCGCCCGAAAGTCCTCTGATTTCGATTGAGTCCGTGCAATAGCGAGGACGTTGGAAAAATGCATCACCTACTCCCTTTTCCGGCATGCAAGGCCGTCAGTTCAATCGCTGCTAGCGTTTAGATACTAATCGAATTGATTCCGCTAAAACGTGACAAATTTTAACATTCACCACTTGGTTTTTACGAGCGCAGGGGGTAATAGGGGGATATTTCATGGGAGGTTGTACCGACTTACACATATCCTAGTGCAAACTCTTAATGCTCGATAAGTATTTTAGTTCCAACGATTTTTTTGACGGGTGCAGGTTTAAGCGTTGACCTTCTCAGACCGGAAAAACGCCTGCAGAGCGCCCCGAAGGTTGGCGGCCGGCCCCTCGGATGGGCTCAACGGCGCAACTGCACTTCGGCCTCGATGCACGCCACCAGAAACTCCATGACCACCTTCACGGACGGCGAGCGGCGCATGTCGGGGTACACCGTGAGCCAGATATCACGTAAAGGGCCTTCGACCGCAGTGGGCAGCCTGACCAGCAGCGGGTCGTGATCGCCCACCAGGGTCGGCAACACCACCGCGCCGACCTGGGCCCTGGCCGCCATTTGCTGGGTGGCCAGGTCGCTTGCGGCAAACGCGATCTCACGGCCGCCGCGCAGTTGGTGCATCCAGGCTTGCTGGGGCAGGTGGTCACGGCTGCTGTCGTAGGCGATGAACGTCCACTGCGCAGCCGGCAATTGCTGGAACGTCGGCGGGCCATACAGCCCGAAGCGCACCACGCCGACTTTCCTGCGTACCAGGGCTTCCTCATCGGGACGCACCGTGCGCAGGGCAATATCCGCTTCACCTTTGTCCAGCGCGGCCAGTTGGGTCGACGGCATCAGCACCAGGTTCAACTGCGGGTATTGGGCGCGCAGCCGCGCTATATGGGGCGCAATGCAATAGTGGGCGATAGACGGCGGGCAACTGACCCGCACCGTGCCGGCCATTTCGATCGACGCGACCCGCGACAGGCGCATCACCTGCGTCGCCATTTCGTCCATGCCCGCCGCCAACTCCGCCAATGCCAGGCCTTGCGCGGTCAGCGGGCGGCTGCGCGGCAGGCGGTCCACCAGTTTGACGCCGAGGGCTTTTTCCAGCGCATCGACGCGGCGCCCGACGGTGGCGTGCTCCACCTGCAACTCGCGGGCGGCCGCCGACAACGACTGGCTACGTGCCAGTACCGTGAAGTAATACAGGTCCTGCCAATCGAACATCGGGTTATTTCCGCACGGAGGTTGGGAAGCTTTGGGGAATTTTCCTACTGAGAGCGTCCTTTTACCATGGCCGCTTCCCAGTGCACACGGAGTTGTCCCCGATGAAAGCCATTACCTTGCAAACCTACGGCGGCCCTGAAGTCGCCCAATTGCGCCATGACTTCCCCAAACCCCAGGTGTTGGCCGGGCATGTGCTGGTCAAGGTGGCGTGCGCCGGGATCAACTTCATGGATATCCATACCCGCCAGGGCAAATATGCGCAGTCGTCGACCTATCCGGTGCGCCTGCCCTGCACCTTGGGTATGGAGGGCGCCGGCGTGGTGGTGGAAGTCGGCGCAGGCATCAGCCATTTGGCCGTCGGCGACCGGGTGGCGTGGTGCATTGCCTGGGGCGCCTTCGCCGAGTACGCCCTGGTGCCCGCGGCCAGGGTGGCGCAGATTCCCGGTGCCATCGCCTTCGATCAGGCGGCTGCGGCGATGTTTCAAGGCTGTACCGCCCACTACTTGATCGAGGATGTCGCCAGGTTGCAGGCCGGCAGCACCTGCCTGGTCCACGCTGCGTGCGGCAGCATCGGCCAGTTGCTGGTACAGATGGCCCGGCGCTCAGGCGCCACGGTGTTCGCCACCGGCAGCACCGCTGAACGATGCGCCATTGCTCACGAGCGCGGGGCCCACCAGGCCTGGGTCTATGACGGCGGCCGATTTGCCGAGCGGGTGTTGGAGGCCACAGGCGGGGAGGGGGTGGATGTGGTCTTCGATTCGCTCGGCAAAAGCACCCTGCGTAACAGCTTCCGCGCCTGCCGCACGCGCGGCCTGATCGTGAACTACGGCAATGTCTCGGGTTCGTTGACCGATCTCGACCCGATGGAACTGGGGGAGGCGGGCTCGCTGTTTTTGACGCGCCCCCGGCTGGCCGACCATATGGCCGACGGCGCGACCGTACAACGGCGTGCCAACGCGGTATTTGCGGCGATGCTCGAAGGTACGTTGACGGTGGCTATCGAAGGGCATTACACGCTGGAAACGCTGCATCAGGTACATGAGCGCATCGAAGCGCGGCAACAGATCGGCAAGGCTGTGGTGTGGGTGGACCGCGACCTGCATTAATCGAAGACGAAAAAAAACCGGCTGATCAGGCCGGTTTGGGGTGCCCCGCGAACAGTGCGGGATTAAGCGTGGTTGTCCAGCAGGCGATCGGCACCGCCTTCAACAATACCGCGTTGCTGCAAACGATCGGCACCGCCTTCAACAATACCGCGTTGCTGCAAACGATCGGCACCGCCTTCGGCCAGGCCACGTTCCTGCAAGCGATCAGCGCCACCTTCGGCAACGCGGTTGCCTTGCAGGCGGTCGGCGCCATCTTCGGCGACGCGGTTGCCTTGCAGGCGATCGGCGCCATCTTCGGCGAAGCGGTTGCCTTGCAGGCGATCGGCGCCATCTTCAACAATACCGCGTTGCTGCAAGCGATCAGCACCACCTTCGGCAACACGACGTTCCAGCAAGCGATCCGAGCCACCTTCGGCAACACGACGTTCCAGCAGGCGATCCGAGCCACCTTCAGCAACACGGCTTTCGATCAGGCGATCCGCGCCGCCTTCAGCAACAACAGGGTGGGCAAATGCGTTTGCAGCGAGTACCGAGAAAGCGAGGCTAAGCAAGATTTGGCGTTTCATGATGGTGTGCTCCGAGTGTTTTAGTTGGGTGTTGCCTGGTATGGGTTTGATGTTACGCGTTGCATTTTTTAAGAGAACTTCATTGGGCTGATGGTGACTATCGATGCCAGCGATGGCCCGTTTCAAAGGGCCATCGCCGAGCCGGTCACGGCATCTGTGGCCGTTCCTGGGGGCGCAGGTCGAACACCAGCACCTCGGCATCCTGGCCCTGGCTCAGGCGGATTTGCCGCTCATCGCGCACTCGGGCACCGTCGCCTTCCTGCAAGCGCTGGCCGTTGATGTCCACGCTGCCCCGAGCCACATGGATGTACACGTGGCGATCCGGCGGCAGGTCGAGGGTCGCGGCTTCGTCGCCGTTGAACAGCCCGGCGTACACCCTGGCGTCCTGGCGCACGGTCAGGGAGCCGTCGCTGCCGTCCGGCGAGATGATCAGTTGCAGGCGCCCTTGTTTCTGCGCCGCGCTGAAGTGCTCCTGTTGATAGCGCGGCTCGGCACCGGCCACGGCGGGCACGATCCAGATTTGCAGGAAGTGCACGCCACGGGTCTGGCTGTGGTTGAACTCGCTGTGGGCCACGCCGCTGCCGGCGCTCATCAGTTGCACATCGCCGGGGCGAATCACCGAGCCGGTGCCCAGGGTGTCCTTGTGTTCCAGGGCGCCTTCAAGCACATAGGAGAAAATCTCCATGTCGCGGTGCGGGTGTTGGCCGAAGCCTTTGCCGGCCGCGACGCGGTCGTCGTTGATCACCAGCAGGTCGGAAAAACCCTGTTCATCGGGGTTCCAATAGTTGGCGAACGAGAAGGTGTGGAACGACTTCAACCAACCGTGATTGGCGGCGCCGCGTTCGGAAGCTTTGCGAAGGGTCAGCATGGTCTTGTCCTCAAGTGAGCGCGGGCTGCGAGATGCAGGGCGCTTGCGTTGAGAAGAAGGTTACTGGCAACCTGAAAATTCATTAAGAAGCTGAAATTTGAATAACTGTCTCCTTGAGATTGACAGTAAAAGCCATGCCATAATGCCTTTCGCTTTCTTCCCCTCGATGGATGCTTCCCGTATGAAAACCGTGGCCATGGCGCTGTTCCCTGACTTCCTCCTGCTTGACATGGCCGGGCCGCTCGAAGTGTTTTCCATTGCCAACCGCTACCTGCCGGCGGCGGAGCATTACCAGATCCTCACCCTGGGTACCGAGCCCGGTCCGTTGCGCGCCTCCAATGGGGTGCTGGTCCAGACTGACCTGCTGCTGGACCAGGCCCAGGCGGCTTATGACCTGCTGCTGGTGCCCGGCGGCCCGGGTGCCTATAACGAATGCCATCCGGCGCTGCTGCCCTGGCTCAAGGCGGCGGCGCCACGGGCGCGGCGCTTCGGCTCGATCTGCACCGGCGCCTTTGTGCTGGGCCACGCCGGGCTGCTCGACGAACGCCGCGTGACCACCCACTGGCACTACACCGAGCGCCTGATCAAGGCCTTCCCCAAGGCCATCGTCGAGACGGATCGCATCTACCTGCAGGACGGGCGGTTGATTACCTCGGGCGGGGTCACCGCCGGTATCGACCTGGCGCTGTCGATCATCGCCCAGGACCATGGCAAGCAAGTGGCGGTGGATGTGGCCAAGGTGCTGCTGGTGGTGATGAAGCGCCAGGGCGGCCAGGCCCAGTTCAGCCCGATGACCGCGTCCGTGGCACCCCAGGAAACCGCGATCACCCGGGTGCAGAACCATGTGCTCGCCCATCTGGACCAGCCCTTTACCATCGAGTCCATGGCCGAGCTGGCCGGCATGAGCCCGCGCCACTTTGCCCGGTTGTTCGCCAAGGACGTGCAGATGACGCCCATGGCCTTCCTGCAGGGCGCGCGCATCGACCGCGCCCGGCAACTGCTGGAAACCACCGACCTGCCGCTCAAGACCGTGGCGTTCCACGCAGGCTTCGGCAGCGTGCGGCACATGCGCTTTCTATTCAGTGAAAAACTCGGCCTCAACCCGACCCAATATCGCCAGCAGTTCAGTTAACGACAGGATGTCCGTCTCGCGCACCCGATTGTCCGTATCGCTCCCTGTGCCAGCATTGCCCTGTTACAGGTAGCTGGCAAGATAAGGTCGAGCCCATGGAAAAGGATGCGCGGAAGCCCAAGATCGGGCGTTTCAGCGCGATTGCAGACATGAATATGCCTCAGGCGATTGACGCGGATAGCACGGTGCGCTTCGGTGACTATGCCTTTCATCGGCAGCAGCGGCTGGTGAGCAAGGCGGGTTGGCCGGTGCCGTTGGGCGGGCGGGCTTTGGATATTCTGGCGGTGCTGCTGGAGTCGCCAGGGCAATTTATCAGCAAGGCCACCCTGATCGAGCGGGTCTGGCCGTGCAGCGTGGTGGAAGAGAACAACCTGCGGGTGCACATCGCCGCACTGCGCCGTGCCCTTGACGGGCAACGCTTGATTATCAACGACCCCCAGCGCGGTTACTGCTTCGCCGCCCCCGTGCGGGTCGCGGCTGCCGCGGTGCTGCCCCGGCATAACCTTGCCCCCCGGCTAAGCCCGCTGATCGGTCGCGATGAACTGCTGGGCGTGCTGGTGCGGCGGGTGTCCGGGCAGCGCCTGATGACCCTGACCGGGTGCGCCGGCGTGGGCAAGAGCACCTTGGCCCTGGCCCTGGCCGAGCGCGTGTTGCCGCGCTACCGCGACGGTGTGTGGTGGGTCGACCTGGCCACGGTGGAGGCGCCGCTGATGATGCTGCGCCACCTGGCCACGATCCTGCACCTGGAACCCGGCGGCAGTGTCACGCAGTTGTGCCGCCAGTTGGTCTCCCGGCAATTGCTGCTGGTACTCGACGGCGCCGACCTGCTGCTCGGTGCCTGTCGACATCTTTTGCGGGCGCTGCGCGAAAATGCGCCCCAGGTCAGCGTGCTGGTCAGCAGTCGCGAAGCGTTGCAGGCCCCAGGCGAATGGGTGCTGCGCGTGCCCCCGCTGGGCGTGCCGGCGCCGTCGGCGCTGGGCAGTGTTGAACAGGCGATGGCGTTCCCCGCCGTGCAACTGTTCGTCGCCCGGGCGTGTGCCGGCCAACAGGGCTTTGTGTTGCGCCGACAGGACCTGGCGCCATTGCGGGACATCTGCCGGCGCCTCGACGGTATTCCCCTGGCCCTTGAACTGGCGGCCGCCCAAGTGGATGCGCTGGGCGTGCGCGGTCTACAGGCGCAGTTGCACAGTGGATTGCAGGTACTGACCCGGGGCCGCCGCACAGCGGTGGAGCGCCACCAATCCCTGACCGCCGCCCTGGACTGGACCTACGAGCGCCTGAGCCTGCCGGAGCGCTGGCTGTTCCTGCAACTGAGCCTGTTCAAGATGGCTGTGACCTTGCCCACCCTGGGTAAGCTGGTGGCCGGCACCGAGCTGGAACACGCCGATTTGTCGTACCTGCTCGGGCGGCTGGTCGGCACCTCGCTGCTGAGCCTCGAACCCGGTCCGGGTTATCCGCGCTATCGTCTGCTCAACAGCGTGCGCAGCTATGGCCTGGCACTCCTGCGTAACCCGCAGCAGGTGGCGCGTTTGCAGCAGGGTTATGGGCATTACCTGGGAGCGTTTTCAGGCCGGCCGTTTGTCCTGCAACTCGTCGAGCAGGCGGCGTACGCGGACTAGGTCCTGGGTGGCGAAGCCTTCGCTGAATCGCGCGTAGACCGAACCCAGCAGGTCGCGAGCAGCCTGCACACGACCCTGCTGTTGCCACAGCCGCGCCAAGGAGTCCGCACAGCGCAGTTCCCAGGCCAACGCGCCTTGCTGGTGTGCCAGGCCCAGGGCTTCGAGCAGCAGCGCCTCGGCCCCGTGGGGATCGGCCATGGCCTCGGCGCGCACGCGCAGGATTTCCGGGCTGCACCAGCCGGCGGCACCGCTCCGGGCGCGTTCGAACAAGGCCTCATCCACTGCACGGGTGTTGAAGGTCACCAGGATGTCTGCGACCAGCCCCAATCCCTGCATATCGGCGATCTGCGCCGTGCCTTCGTAGCATTGCGCCCAGGTGTGGAACAACTGCACTGAATGCTTTTGCGCCTGTTGCAGGAGGAGGTCCAAGCGGTCGCGGGCTGCAAGGGTGTCGCCGTTGCAATGGGCGATGACCACCCCGGCCAGGGCCAGGGTGTAGCAAATCGACGTGCCGTGGTTGATCTGCAACGCCAGCTCCAGCGCCTGGCTGGCGGTGCGCCACGCACGTTCGGGAAAACCGCGCAGCCACAGGATGCGCGCGAGGATGGTCAACGAGGCCACGCTCTGGTCGTACTGCACGCCAAAGCCGTGGGTAAACCGGTTGAGATGGCCGCTCTGGGCCATGCGCTGGATCACCTGTTCGGCATTCTGCTGCGCCAGTATCTGATTGCCGGCGAAGTGCTGCGCCAGCACCCTCAGGCGTTGGGCGCTGAGGGCCAGCAACGGCTCGGCCTGAGGTCCCAACCGGTCGAAATGCAGGCTTTGTTCCAGGGCCTCGCGGTAGTTGCCGCCACACAGGCTGACCGCCATTTGCCCCGACACCGCGCGCAGTTGGCCGACCAGGTTGCTGTCGGCTTCGGCCAGGCGCCGTGCATGGGCAAAGGCTTCGATGGTCTGCGGCGTACCGCCCTGGGTGTGGTAGGAAAAACTGCCGAAGGCCAACTGCAGGGCCATGTTCAAGTGCGGGCTCGGTGTGCTCGATTGCCCCAGCCGCGCCAGTGCCTTGCCCACATACAGGCCGTGTTCGCGCAGCAGCGACAGCTCCTGCCACAACGGCATGGCGCTGACGGTGAGACGAATGCCCAGCAGGTGCACGCCCTGGTCGCCCAGGCCCCAGTCGAGGGCGGCACGAATGTCTTCGCGCAGCGGCGCATAGCGGTCGATCCAGGTTTGGGTGGCGGTCTGTTCCCAATCGTCCTGCGCCTGGTTCATCAGCACCAGGCAGCGCCTGGCGTGGTGTTCACGGGTGGCGTCGAGTTCATTGGCAACGCTGAGTTTTTCCAGGGCATAGGTGCGGGTGATGTCCAGCAGGCGATAGATCACCTCGTCATCCCCGGCCTCCACATTGAGCAAGGATTTCGCCACCAGCTGGGTGATCGAACCCAGCACCTCGGCCGGTGCAACCTGTTGCCCGGCGATTACCGCCGCCGCACTGGCCAGGCTGAAACCACCGCGGAACACCGCGAGGCGACGCAGACAGATCTGCTCGCAGCCGGTGAGCAATTCGAAGCTCCAGTCCAGGGTGGCACGCAAGGTTTGATGGCGGGGCAGGGCGCTGCGTCGGCCACGGGTGAGCAGGCGAAAGTTGTCTTCCATCTGCACCAGCAGGCCGGGCAGGCCGAAGCGCTCGATCTGCGCGGCCACCAACTCGATTGCCAGGGGAATGCCGTCCAGGCGTTGGCAGATATCAATGGCCAGGGGCAGTTCGGCTTCGCTCAGTTCAAAGCTGTCCTGATGGGACATGGCCCGCTCGATCAGCAGTTGCAGGGCTGGATAACCCAGGGCCTGAGCGCGGTTACCGGTGGCGGGCGGGCAGGCCAGGGGTTCCAGGCGCTGCACCGACTCGCCCTCGGCGCGCAAGGCCTCGCGGCTGGTGGCGAGGATGTGCAATTGGGGCGCGTGGCGCAGCAGGGCCTCGCTGATCAGCGCGATGTCGTCCAGCAGGTGTTCGCAGTTGTCGATCACCAGCAGCAACTGGTGCTCCTGCAGGCGGCGTGCAAACACGGGCAACGGTTCGTGCTCGGTGTGGGTGAGGTCGAGGAGCGCGGCGAGATTGGGCAGGATCATCGACGGCGCGCTGAGAGGCGCCAGGTCCAGCAGGCGAATACCGTCGCGGTAATGGCCGATCAACAATTCCGCCACGCGCAAGGCGACGGTGGTCTTGCCGATGCCGCCGGCGCCGGTCAGGGTGATAAAGCGCTGCTCGGGCAGCTGCTGTACCAGGCTGTCGATCAGGGCCTGGCGGCCAAGCATGCGCGTGCGTCGCAGCGGCAGGTTGTGGCTCGGGCGTTGGGGGGCGCCTTCGGTCGGTAGGCTCATCGGCTCGATGCTCAGTGGCGCCACAAAACTGTAGCCACGTTGGGCCACCGTAACGATATAGCGCTGCCCGGCCTGGCCATCGCCCAGGGCCTTGCGCAGCGCCGCCATGTGCACCCGCAGGTTGCCGTCTTCCACCACGCTTTTGGGCCAGACCCGGGCGATCAGTTCCTGCTTGCTCACCACCGTGCCGGCCTGCTCCAGCAGGATCAGCAGGATGTCCACGGCCCGCCGTCCCAAGCGCAATGGGCGACCGGCCTCCAGCACCAGGCGCTGGTGCGGGTGGATACGGTAAGGGCCGAAATGCACGGCCTGGTCGCGTGGGGCACTCATGGGTGGCCATGCTCTGGGAAAAGTAAGCGGCCAGCATATTCCAGGTGCATGCAGACCACTAGGCAGCGATCTCTTGAGGCTTGTGACGCAGTTGGTGATTTCGCCAGGTCATCGGGTTGACGCCCTCGCTGCGCGTGAACATATGGCAGAAATGCGCCTGGTCGCAAAACCCGCACTCCAGGCTGATTTGCGTGAGGCTCAAGGAGGAGCCGGTGATCAGTTCCTTGGCCCGCTGGATGCGTTGCTGGCGTATCCATTCCTGGGGCGACAGCCCGGTGGTGCACTTGAATGCGCGGGAAAAATGGCTGCGCGACAGGGCGCAGGCCTGGGCCAGGTCGGCAATCGCCAGGCTTTCCCCGAGGTTGGCGAGGATCAATTGCTTGGCGATCCGCTCGCGCCGGGGGCACAGGCCGCCGGTGGCGGATAAGCGAGGAGTACAGTACGCAGGTCGGGCCATGACGAATATCCGCAGTCGATGGGAGCGTTCCCGGTGAATGGATGCAGTGTAGACCGGCTCATTTTTGGCGCCCCACCGTCTGGCTGGCGAGTTAATCGTTGTTAATTTCGCCAGGTTCGGTCACGAAAAAGACAGCACAGGCATGCAATCCAGGCAGTGTTTTTCCTGCTTAGCTGGCAGCCTGCTAACCGTTTGGATACCGCCATGAACCGCAACGACCTGCGCCGCGTCGACATGAACCTGTTGGTGATTTTCGAAGCGCTGATGTTCGAGAAGAACCTGACTCGGGTCGCCGAAAAGCTCTTCATGGGCCAACCGGCGGTGAGTGCGGCATTGGGCCGGCTGCGAGATTTGTTCGACGACCCGTTGCTGCTGCGCAACGGCCGGGGCATGGAGCCCACGCCACGCGCCGTGGCGATACTCAAGGAGCTGCAACCGGCCATGGACACCATTTCAGGCGCAGTCAGCCGCGCCAAGGATTTCGACCCTTCCACCAGCTGTGCGGTGTTCCGCATCGGCCTGTCCGACGACGCCGAGTTCGGCCTGTTCCCGCCGTTGCTCAGCCAACTGCGCGAAGAAGCGCCGGGCATTATCGTGGTGGTACGCCGCGCCAATTACCTGCTGATGTCCGCATTACTGGCCAGTGGCGAGATCTCGGTGGGCGTGAGCTACACCACTGAACTGCCGGCGAATGCCAAGCGCAGGAAACTGCGGGACATTCCCTGCAAGGTGCTGCGCGGGGATGACGGCGTCGAACCGCTGACCCTCGACGATTATTGCGCACGGCCCCATGCGATGGTGTCGTTCTCGGGGGACTTGAGCGGCAATATCGACCTGGACCTGGCCCGTATCGGCCGTGCCCGGCGGGTGGTGCTGGCGGTACCGCAGTTCAGTGGCTTGCGGGCGCTGCTGGCCGGTACGCAGATTATTGCCACGGTGCCGGACTATGCGGCGTGTGCGTTGACCGAGGGCACGGCGCTGCGGGCAGAGGATCCGCCGTTTGCGATCGATGCGGCGGAGTTGTCGATGGTGTGGAGTGGGGTGCATGACAATGACCCGGCGGAGCGGTGGTTGAGGGGCAGGATTGCGCAGCATATGGCGGGAGGGGGGTGAGCTTGGTGGCCTCTGGACCGACCGGAGTTGTTCCGGGTGTACTCGGTAGAAATGTGGAAGGGGCTTGCCCCCGATGAGCATCAGTATCTACACAACTTCTTTCAGCGGTCTGTGGCGAGGGAGGCCGCCCAGCCTGTAAACAGGCTGCGCTTTCGCGCAGAGAACATGCCGATAAATCGGCAAATAATTTATTTTTAAAATTAATGAGATAAATTTTGTTCTATAAGAGCTTGCTCCCGTGGCGGCCTTCGGGCCGACCTTTTTTTGGAGTTTTAGCGAGTACATATCCGTTGCTGCGGTAACGGCTGCTTAGGGTTCCGCTCTTACAGCGGGTCACTTTTGGAAGAGCGCCAAAAGTAACCAAAAACGCTTCGCCCCAACACTCGGCACCTCGCTTAGGCTCGGTGTGCCCTCACTCCGGCTTTGGAGCGTGGGCCGCCGCGATGGGCCATCCATGGCCCAGCGCGGCTAACCCGGCGTCCTGCCGGGT
>NZ_CVTH01000048.1:0-6164 GCF_900005955.1 Pseudomonas sp. 8 R 14
TGGACTTGCCCCTACAAAACCGGACACCAACTCCCCGTCAAATTGATGCTGCTGCCAAGCGCCTGAACTCCCTCGGTGAGCGATAGTTCAAGGCGCTGTGCGGATGCTGCTCGTTGTAATGCTCGAAGGCAATTGCCAGGTTGCGCAGCGCCGTTTCTCGATCCGGCTTGGGCATGTGCGCAACGTAGTCACGTTTGATCGTCTTCACGAAGCTCTCGGCCATGCCGTTGCTCTGCGGGCTGCGCACCGGGGTGGTCACCGGCTGCAAACCGATCTGTCGAGCAAACAGGCGTGTCTGTTCGGCGGTGTACGCCGAGCCGTTGTCGCTTAGCCATTGAACCGGCGTTGCAGGCAGTTGATCACCGAAGCGTTTCTCTACGCTCTCCAGCATCAAGTCGCGGATGTCATCGCCGCTGTACCCGGTCGGACTCGCGACCCAGCCGATGGCTTCGCGGTCACAGCAATCCAGGGCGAAGGTCACGCTCAGTTTGGCGCCGTCCTCACAGCGGAACTCAAAGCCGTCCGAGCACCAACGCGTATCACTGGTTTGCACCGCAATACGACCCTCGTGCCGACGCGGCACGCCGGGCTGTTTGATGCGCCGCGCCAACAGCAGGTCGTGATCGCGCATGACCCGGTAAACCCGTTTCACATTGATCGCCGGCAGCGACTGGGTTTCACGGGCACGACGCAGCAATCCCCAAACACGACGGTAGCCATAGCTGGGCAGTTCGCTGATCTGTTGCTGGATTTCAACCACCAGATCAGCATCGTCCACAGGCCTGCGGCGCCGTACTTTGAGCGATACCGATTGCTTGATTCGAACCGTTAATTGCGAGCGCGCCACACCGAGACATTCGCTGACCAGCTTCACTGGTCGTCCCCCGGCAACAAGGGTGAGTGCGCAATCCATTTTCGCGACCGGGCGATCTCCACGGCCTCTTTGAGGATTTCTGCTTCCATCGTTTTCTTGCCCAGCATCCGTTGCAGTTCACGGATCTGCTTGAGCGCATCGCTCAACTCCGAGGCGGGCACAACGGCTTCACCGGCACTGACCGCCGACAGACTGCCGTCCTGATATAACTTGCGCCATAGGAACAGCTGGTTGGCATTGATGCCGTTGCGTCGAGCGACCACCGAAACGCTTTGCCCTGGCTCAAGACTCTCGCGAACCATGGCCAGTTTTTGCTCCGGGCTCCAGCGGCGCCGCCGCTCCTGGCCCAAAAGCTCCCCACTCTTGTCGTTGCTATTAGTCATAAACATAACCGTTTGCCTATCCCTTATCGTAAGGGGGAAACGGTGTCCTGTCTTTCATGGGGCTCGTTCAGCGGCTAAGTACTCGCTATTATCACACGGCAGATCATCGAGTCGTTGTAAGTCCCATGCATCGACTCGGTGATTTTTTTCCAACAATCTAACTAAGGAGTCGAAGACGCTCTTGGAGATGCGAGAAAACTCCAATTTCAAATACTCACCCAAAGAGGAATGGAAACTCTGCCTGGCAGCCATTTCTTAACTTCTTGAAAAGGGCATTGGCTTTCTCTCCTACGCCTTCCTCGTGAGTGGCTAAGTCCAAATAGTAATTTCTATTTTCGTATTTGGCATATATGAGCCAATCGCCAGTAAGACCTCTTGCAGCACGCTCTTCGAATCCGCCAATGACCAATTGGTTCACGAGATAGCTCGGCCAGGCGTCAGGATCGTCGCCATGCT
Source organism: Pseudomonas sp. 8 R 14 (assembly GCF_900005955.1). Classification (NCBI taxonomy): domain Bacteria; kingdom Pseudomonadati; phylum Pseudomonadota; class Gammaproteobacteria; order Pseudomonadales; family Pseudomonadaceae; genus Pseudomonas; species Pseudomonas sp. 8 R 14. Next base: position 1,714 of record NZ_CVTH01000048.1, read on the forward strand.
GCTTGGCCACCTCATCGAACAGTTTATCTAAATCTCGATTGCCGCCATTGGCCATACCCCATCGAATGCTAAGATTTTTTACTAAATGTCGCGCGGAGAAAAAATGTTTATGCCAAAAAGGAAAAAGTGGTAACTTTTTAAATTGCTCCTCACACTTAGTTTTCGAGGACGGCTTTATGCCCTCTAAATAGTCAATTTCATCAAGCACGTGGAATGGACTAAATTTGGGATTTGATGAATCTAAAAGCCGACAGGTCAGAGCCAAACTGATTCGATCCGAACAATCCCTACCGCAAACTGCCTCAGCCTTTATTTTAACTAACTGATCTTTATCAAAGCTTACTTTCACGAAATTTTCTCTGTCATATGACAAAACCCAAATATTGAAAAACAGTCTAATACCAACCTTATGCGCATTCAGGCGTCATCGCTCACTCCATTTTCTCTGTGCAGTTAGTCGCGTTAACGCACAGTGTAAATCGTATGACGTAAACTAGGTCACACCACGTTTTAAGTAATTATCCAAACGTGGCCTGACCCTGATTACGTGCTGATTACGCTTTCCTGCTCACTCTTTTTCTGAAATTCAACTTACCTATTCCAAGTTCAATCTAAGCATTAGTTTTAAACTCAGCAATAATCTGTCCTTTAAACCCTGCAGCATCTAAAAATTTTGTCTTTATTCGCAACACTGAGTATATAAATTCCCCACGTGCGCGCAATCTATTATCTTCAGTAACAAAGTAATCCGCCTTCCAAGCATGCTTTAAGTGCTCGACATCTTGCAGGCTACTTTTTATTTTCTCAGGCTCAGATAACGACTCAGTTTGGTAGTTGATCAAATCTAAAAACTCACATAAGTCCTCGATATGACCAACGCACTCTTGCTCGCTCTCAAAGGGTATAGAACCATTTACTAGATCATTTAGAGAAAATGACTTCCCGATTGTGGCAGCATACAATCTACGACAGATCGAATATTCACTTTCAAAATCGTCAAAATCTAAATCATGCTCATCCTCCTCAAGATGAGGGCGTAGAGATTCAAGAAATGCATTTATATCTTTATTGACGCGCTTTGAAATACGGGACTGCCTAGAATAATGCGAATAACCCCAATGATTATAGTGCATTTTATAAATTTTTTGATCTTCAGCCGCTTTAGTCGCACCTCTCCATAGCAGAACACGCTGGGAAGTAACGCCTATATCTTCCTTTACAAGACTAATCTGTCCCTCTATATTCGCCAGCATGGAATTATTAGTGATTTCCGAAACGACATCAAAGTACTCGGAGAGCCTAATACTGCTCATTTTAATGCCATCCTCAATCACATAAGGACTGTAAACAAACTCGCATCCTGTTTTATTTCTAAAATCTATAACTTGCTTTCTTAGGCTTGAATCATTTGAGCATTTGCTAATAATATTTTGATCAAGATAAAAAATTTTTTGCGCAACCTGCTTTTCGAACGGGAAGTACGAAACAACTTGCTTACTCTCTAAATCCCCATACGACATTACAGTGTCAGAGCATTTGGCTTGCTCGTGCATATAATGGTCAAGAGCCAAGCTATAGAATGCACCGTTTATTGCACTCTCATACTTATCATAATCAGAAACAAGATCGCGATGTATTTTTGATTTCAAATAGCTAGGTGCTGAAATCAACTCCAAGGCCAGAACAACCGGATCGACTCCAGTATCTATTTCAAACATCTTACAAATACATTCTACAAGAGGTTTGTGTTCATCATTTGCCGTGACAATATCAGTAGTGAGCCTTGTAAACATACTAGCAACTCTAACAAACTCTAAACAACCTAGACATTGCCTTTCGCACATCACACGTTTTTGGATTTGCGAGTCTAGATGTGTAGCCAACCTCCACTCGTCCGTGCCCACCAATACACTATAGCAACTTTTATCATCTACTATTTTTTGGACAATATTCTTCAGCGTATAACTAAAACCAAGTTTAAGCAGACAATCCATTTTTTCAACTCCCTGACAACAAAATTATCTAATATTTACTGAAATTTACGCCTCATAAAAAGCCTACTTATATATCCGAATCAGTAAACCTCCAACGTACAATCGACTTGGGTGAAGGAGTCGACAATGACAAAGGTGACGAATCTATTTCCAATCAAAAAATCTACTCATTTTTTATCCGTAAAATTAAATCTTTGTTTTAGCAGTGCGAGCTTTTCTAATAACAGGGAACAAAAAGTCAGTCACATCATTCATCCATAATGGAGTATCAAACACATCCGCAATTTCAGTGTATTTAAGTGCAAACCTAACTTTAAACTTAGGCAGGCTGAATAGTTCTTCCATGCTGCGCTGCTCAGTTGTCCGTAAATCGAACGCCAACGCCGCAGGCCAGTCTTCATGGTCATGATTTATCGCTGCCAATAGAGGCCCGACGTGCGCCCCAAAATCCGGATCACTTTCGAAGCTTCTAAGTGTCATTATAAAATCATTGGGATTTAGTGTATCCTCGATAACCGTTGGAGGATGATACTCGGTATTACTTGTAGACTTCAACATCGTTCTGCTTTCATAAATATCATTATGAATTCGTTTAATTTGAATTTGTTTTATAGAATCGCTAGCATCATATTTTTCAAAAGCCTTATCAGTATCTAACAATAAAAAAATCTTACCCTTAATGTCATCTCGATGGTCATCCAAGGCCATTTCTAAGTACCTAAATATTTTCTTTACGTGCTTAGAACCACCAACTGGCAAAATGAATAACTTCTTTCTCGACAAGTAAAAGTCTAGATAAATCTTGTCGGCTGAGCCCTCGCAAACTATCCACCTATAGTCTTTACCTGTTATGGAAGCTATCATTGACTGAACGAGATCATTTAACCCTTTAAGCTCTATATCCGAAGGTAGCTTTCCTTGCGTCGTTTTTCTAAGCTTTGCGATGTCCTCCCTGAAGCAACGTAAATCAATCATTACAAGTTCGCTTTCCAACTTAGGGCAGTAAATAGCGACACCATCAGATACAATTGGCATAAATCCGTACCAATGAGTAGTGACGATTGTTTGGACTCGAGCTTGAGAAATGTCTTTCAGTTTTTCGAATTGTTCAAAACATGCGGAAACGTGTAAGGATAGTTCGGGCTCATCTATAGCAAATATAACATGGTGTTCTCTGGTTGCTTCAGTCTCTAAAAGGAACGCTCTCGCAATATCGATCAGAGCTTGCCTTTTTTCTCCAGAGCTTAAATTATTAACCGGAACACTATCTTTCCCCACAGTTTTCGTAAGTATCTTGCTATCAAAAAAAGCTTCTATGATTTTTTCTGTTAAGTGAGATTGGTTGAAAAGGTTCTGTTTTTTTGCAGGTTTTTTGTATTCATAATTTTCAAGCGTATTGGATATCTCTGCTAGAAACGCATTGAGTTTCTGGTTGATATCAGTGACTGTTGCTTTTTTTACTATATTCCTGACTATCTCCTCAATTTTTGTCCCCAGAAGTGCTTGAACTGTTTTGCTTTCTATTTTTGTGTATTCTTTAAAATTAATTTCGGATGGAACGTATATGTATTGATATGTTGTTTGCACATAGTAAAACAGGGCATCCTCAAATCCTGGCCAATATGGATCATTTTGAAGAACCCCAAACTCTTCCAAAGATTCAAATATTGAAAAATAGGTAGCGGGAGCTGCAGCCGCGGCTGTTTTAATCAGCCCTAAAGGTAGTAGGTAATGGCTATGAGCGCCGTAACCGCCACTCAGTAAAATATTCCTATTAGAACAAAATTCGCTAACAGGTTTCGGCGATGAATTAAATTCTTGCGGGGTGGCCGACCAAGCCATTTCATTTATTTTTTCAAGAAAATCATCATGCTCCTCATACTCGAAGTCAAATGCCCCCCTTTTTATGAGAAAAATAGGACAGATATACGGTTCCCTCTCGGGATAACCTTTCGTCAAGCTGTGATTCAGATTCCACTCTGCTGAATTAAAGAAACTATCAAGCGCCTCTAGAACAGAACTCTTACCTGAACCATTTTCGCCAACTATTGCTGAAAACATACTGCCATTAGAAAGAGGTATGTAATTTATATTTTGGTATGTTTTGTAATTCCTTAATAACAGCCCTACGATCATACGCTTCTCCTTGTAAATACGCTGCGCCCGCATGCTAGCAGATTGCCATAGTAACGCATTTTTTACTAAGCCAGCTCGAAGAGCGTTGCGTGTGCTGGTCAATGGTCAACCACTGTCCTTAAAGTTCGGAAGATGCCTGGATGGATCGTGCTCCTACGATTGCATTAGCAGGCCACTTGGGTGAAAAGCGGTCCTAGCTATTTTTCGAAACGGTTACGAACCAGGACCGAGACAGATCTATTTTTCGTGGATTGCCCAAACGAGCAGCCCCTCTATAAACACCAACCTAAGAACACCCGCGTCCATCCGTCGCATCCCCCA
>NZ_CVTH01000083.1:0-31812 GCF_900005955.1 Pseudomonas sp. 8 R 14
TGGATGGCCCATTGCGGCGGCCCACGCTCCAAAGCCGGAGTGAGGGCACACCGAGCCTAGGCGAGGTGCCGAGTGTTGGGGCGAGGACCTTTTGCTTACTGTTGGGTCCCTCCAAAAGTGAGCCGCTGTAAGAGCGGAACCATAGGCAGCCGTTACCGCAGCAACGGATATGTACTCGGTCAAAGCCAACGACATGGTCGGCCCGAAGGCCGCCACGGGGGCAAGCCCCACATCTGGTTATGCGGCCAGGCGAGAAATATCATCAGATATACGCATCATAAATAAAAATTAACTGCATATATTTAATAATGAGCATATAACAAAACAGACTTTTACGAACGCCTTTCCTATCCATATTGTTATGTCCAGCACCGACCCCTGACCAGGTGGAGGCCTTGCCTGAACCACCACTTTCTCAGGGTCCTACCATGAGCCACATCGCCGCGCCCAATCCCCTCACCCTTGCTGTCTCCCTCGCCCTGTTCGGCGCGTACGCCCACGCCGATGACGCCGCGCTGCCGGTGGTCAATGTCACGGCCGAGCACCGCAGTGAAGACTTGCAGAAAACCCCGCTGGCGATTTCCGCCTTCGACGAGAAGAGCCTCGACGACAAGCAGATCCGCAGCGTGCGCGATCTGTCGGGCCAGGTGCCGAACCTGACACTCAGCCGCCAGTCGATCTCCTACAGCGCCCAGACCTATGGCATCCGCGGCATCGGTGAAACCGACCCGATCCAGGAAGCCGCCGTGGCGGTGTACGCCGACGACTTGTACATCCCACGGGCGATTTCCTCGATGCTCGACTTCAATGACGTCGAGCGCGTCGAAGTGCTGCGCGGCCCCCAGGGCACCCTGTACGGGCGCAACAGCAGCGCGGGGGCGATCCGTGTGATCACCCGCGACCCCAACCAGGAAACCCGTGGTTTCGTCGAGCTCGGTGCGGGTAATTACAATGCGCAGAACGGCCGTTTCCTGATCAGCGGCCCGCTGGTGGACAACGCGTTGTTCGGCAGCTTTTCGGCGCTCCGCCTGAGCCGCGACGGCACGGTGTCCAACCCGACCCGGGGCAAGGATGTCAACAACGTCGATATCCAGTCGTATCGCGGCAAGCTGCGCTACAAGCCGGAGGATTCACCCTGGGATGTGCAGTTGACCCTGGCCGGCACTTTTGACCGTGGCGACACCACCAGCTACTCGCCGTTCGACGCCAATGGCCGTTTCGACAAGTTCAAGAGCTACAGCAGCCTCGACCCGAAAAACCGCCTTGACCAGGGCAGTTCGGTGTTGCGCGCGATCTATGCGATCAACGATCACTTGAATGTCAAATCGGTCACTGCCTGGTCGTCCTTCAACCAGCCGGTGGACTACGACAACTCTGGCCAGGCCGCGCTGATCCAGAACAACCTGATCCTCTACAAGCAAAACTACGCCACCCAGGAATTCCAGCTCAACGGCGACTATGACTACTTCAGCTTCAGCACCGGCCTGTACCTGTACCGCGAACGCTTCGATGCCGACCGCGACAACCTCACCTACTCCATCGCACGCAACCGGGTGATCGGCCAGGGCCAGTACAGCACCACCAACACCGAAAGCTACGCGCTGTATGGCCAGGGCACCTACAAGATCACCCCGCAGCTGTCGCTGATCGCCGGCCTGCGCTTTACCCGCGAACACAAGAACTTCGAGTTCACCAATTACGCGATCAATACCGACAGGCAGATTACCGGCACCAACTTCGCGGCCGAGTCGAGCAAATCCTGGCAGTCCACCAGCCCGAAAATCGGCTTCGAATATGCCTGGACGCCGCACCTCAACCAGTACGCCTACGTCGCCAAGGGCTTCAAGGCCGGCGGATACGACAACCGTGCGCCGACCCGCGCCGCCGCCGAGCAGGCGTTTTCGCCGGAAGACGTGACCACCTGGGAAACCGGCTTCAAGGGCGACTTCTTCGACCAGCGCCTGCGGGCCAACGTCGCGCTGTTCTACAACGACTACAAAGACCTGCAGACCAACGCCTACGACCCGGCGCTGGGGGTGAGCCTGCGCACCAACGTCGGCCAGGCCCACACCTACGGCGTCGAGCTGGAAACCCTCACCGCCCTGAGCCGCGACCTGCAACTGAGCGCCAACCTCGGCTACCTGGAGAGCCAGTACGACGACTTCCAGAACGCCAGCGGTGCCGGGGTCGATGCCAATGGCAAACAACTGGTGTTCTCGCCGCGCTGGAACGCCAGTGTCGGCCTGAACTACACCATTCCCGCAGGCCTGCCGGGCACCTGGCTGGCGGGCACGGATGCGCAGTTCCAGACCAAGTCCTACGCCAACGCGCTGAACGACGACATCCAGGAAGTGCCGCAGCAAACCTTCTGGAACGCCAACACTCGCTACATCAGCGGCGACGGCCACTGGACCACCACCCTGGCGGTGAAAAACCTGCTGGACCGCGCTTACCCGCAATCGGTGGGCTATGTGCCGTCCAGCGGCGCCCGTTATTACTCGGTCAACGATCCGCGCACGCTGTTGCTGTCGGTGCGCTATGACCTCTGAGTGCGTTACTTGATGCGGTAATGGAAGGTATTGCGCACCGCCGGTACGGCCACGGCCTTGCCATCAACGATCCTCGGCTGGTAGCGGAAAGTGTTCGCCGCCGCCAGTGAAGGCCGGATAAACAACGGGTGGCAGCCGTCCAGCACCTTGGGATTTTCCACGCGGCCTTGGGTGTTGACGCTGTACTCCAAGGTGCAGTCGCCCTCGATGTTCTTGTCCAGGGCGCGCTCGGGATAGTCCGGTGCCTCCTTGCTCAGGGGTTGGTATTGGCGGCTGTCGAAGGCCGGTGCAGGGGCTGGCGCGGGGGTGGCTGCCCGGGCTTTTTCAGCGGCCAGGCGTTGCTGATCGAGGCGTTGTTGTTCCAGCTCGCGGTTGCGTTGTTCGGTGGCCAGGCGTTCCTGCTGCTGCTCGATCTTCTTGTCTTCGACGCGTTTGCGCGCCAAGGCGGCTTTCTCGAGTTTTTGCGCCTGGACCTGTGGATCGACCACGGGCTTTACCGGCACCGGTATCACCACCGGTTCCGGCGGTGCGGGGGCAGCCACCACCGGTTCAGGCTCGGGCGCTGGCGCCGGTGGCAGCATGACCAACTGCGTGTGCATCACCCGAGGGGCATCCACCACGGGCTTTTGCGTCGACCAGCCCAGCATCAACGCGGCCAGCACGCCGACGTGCAGCGCCACCGCCAGGCTGGCGGCGAGGCTGTTTCTCCAAAACCCCGAAGCATCCCGGGGCGCCATCGTCAGGGTGGGACTGTGCATGATCATCGCCGTCATTGCGGGGCCTCGGTCACCAGCCCCAGGTTGCTGACACCACCCTTCTGCAACACCGCCATGGCCGCGACCACACGGCCGTAACCGGCGTTGTCGTCGGCACGGATATAGACCTGAGTGTCGCTGCGCGCCGCCACCACCTGCATGACCTTGGCGCCCATTTCATCCAGGCTCACGGCGCTGTCGGTCTGGTGCTGGGTATCGAGTTCGCCGCCGAGGTTCCAGTAGTAGCCACCGTCGGCCTTTACCGACAGCGTGAGGATCTGCTGGCGGGTGTCGGTGGCCAACGCCTCGGCGGCGACCTTGGGCAGGTCGATCTTCACGCCCTGGGTCAGCATCGGCGCGGTGACCATGAAGATCACCAGCAGCACCAGCATCACGTCGATATACGGCACCACGTTCATCTCGGCCTTGGGCCCGTGCTTGCGTTGCGGCCTGACTAACATGGGAGTTGCTCCTTTCAGGCGGCCACGGCCAGGTTGATCGACGTACCGCGCAGGGTGCGGTGCAGGCGCACTTGCAGCTCATTGCCAAACGCGTAGTAACGGGTGAGCAGGGTCTGGCCGCGCGCCGCGAAGCGGTTATAGGCGATCACCGCCGGGATGGCTGCAAACAGGCCAATGGCCGTGGCGATCAAGGCTTCGGCGATGCCCGGCGCTACGGTGGACAACGTCGCCTGTTGCACCTGGGACAAGCCGATAAAGGAATTCATGATGCCCCACACCGTGCCGAACAGGCCGATGTACGGGCTGACCGAACCCACGGTCGCCAGAAATTGCAGGCCCTTTTCCAGCTCGATTTCCTGCTCGGTGATCGCCACCTGCAAGGCCCGCTCCACGCCTTCGAGCACCGCCGGGTCATGGCTGTGCAAGTGCTGGTATTCCTGGACCCCGGCGATAAAGATCGGCGCAATGCCGCCCTCGCCCGCCTGTTGGATCTCACGGGACAGCGCCTGCAAATCCGGCGCGGCGCGAAAGCGCTGCACAAAACCGTTCAGCTGACGCTCCAAGCGGCGCAGCACACTGCCGCGCTGGATAATCAGGTACCAGCTGAGCAAGGACGCCAACAGCAAGGTGACCATAACAGCCTTGACCAACAGGCTGGCGTCGCTGATCAAACCCCAGATCGTCATATGTTCCATCGTCGCGTGCATAGTGAATCTCCCATTCGATTAAAAAGTGATGACCGGTTGATGACGGTTCACGGCAATTTCAATGCGCGGGTGACCTCGGCCCAGGGTACGAACTTGAAGTTCTGGGTTTGCTCGGGCATGCGCTTGCGCCCGTCCTGCACCACCAGCATGCCTTGGCTCCATGGCCCGCCGAGGTTGATGGCGGTGACTTCCAGGCCATCGGTTTCCGACGCACCGTCGATACCGGCGGCGGCGTTCAAGCCGACGCGAAAGCCGCCGTGCACGGCAAACGGCGGTTCGGCATCCACCACCAGGTAGCTGTCATTGCCTTGGCTGGAGATCACCAGGTAGTCATGTTTATCGCTTTGGTACAGCGCCAGGCCCTCGACATCCGCATGCAATTGCGGGCCGACCTTGATCACGCTGGTCAACGTCGCCGGTTGATCGGCGCGCGCATCCACCGCCCACACGCCGACGTCTTCCTCACCGATAAACAGGCGCTGGCGCTGGTCGTCGGCCACACAGCCTTCGGGTTGGCTGTCGACCTTGAACTGACGCACCAGCTCGCCATGCACACGGCCGTCCGGCGCACTGAGGCGGTATTGCAGGAAGGTGCCGTCCTTGCCGTTGGCAATCGCGTAGATCTCGCCGCTGGCGGGCTGGAACAGGCAAATGCCATAGATTTCCTTGAGCGGCGTGGGCACTTCACCGGCCTCTCGCAGCTCGCCGCTCTGGCGGTCGATGCTGAACAGGCTCAGGCTGTTGTGATCGCGATTGCTCGCCACCGCCAGGTCCACCGTTTGCGCGCCAAGCTTGAAGTTGGGGCGTACGTCGACGTTATTCAGGCGGCCCACCGCCAGTTCCTGCAACAGCTTGCCGTCGAGGTCGTAGGCGAGCAGGCCCTGTTTCTTGTTGGTGCCGAGCACACGGCTGTTGGCCGGGGTTTGCGGGTGAATCCAGATCGCCGGGTCATCCGCCGCATCGCCCTGGCGGCCGACCGGGTCGCTCTGGCGCAAGGCCGCGACTTCCGGCAGCACCGCAGCCGCCGCGACGGGCGTGGCCTGCCAGTCGAGCCTGGCCTGGTAGAGCGTGCCGCTGTCATCATCGCGCACCAGCAGCTGGCGGCCATTGAGCGCCAATTGCTCCGGCTCTTTCAGGCCCGGCAGGCCCAGGCTCGGTTGCTCCACCCAGCGCTCGCCGGTGTGCTGGAACAGGTGTAACCGGGCGGTCTTCGGGTCCAGGGCAACCACACCACCGGGTACCAGCGCCATGGCCCCGGCTTCGCGTTTGGGAGTGTCGAACAGCGCCACCGGCGTGCGTTTCACCTCGGCTTCCGGGTGCGCCGGGTAGGCCCACCAGCCGACATTCTCTTCATTCACCAGCAACTGCTGGGTGGCATCGTCCACCTGGCAGAACTGCGCCGACGGCGGCAGCGGCAGACCCCGTACACGCTGGGGGTCGGTGAGCAGCGTCGCGCCGTTGCCCACCAGCCATTGCTCGCCCTTGCCCTCTTCGCCCACCAGGAACACAAACAGATTGGCCGCGGCGTCGCGGTACAGGCACAAGCCATTTACCGGGTAGTCGCGGGTCGGCAGGTACAGCGGTTTGCCCCAGCTTTTGCTGGCGCTGTCCAGGCTGATCAGCAACGCCTGTTGGCGCTCGTTGTCGAGGCTGGCGACCAGCACCTGGGTACCTGCGGCGCGGATGTCGAGGCTGCTGAAGTTACCGTTGAAACGCGCCAGCTCGGCGCCCTGGCTGTCGAGCAGTTGCAGGCCGTCGCGGGTGCTGGTGGCCAGGCGCTCGGTGGTGTTGGGCAGGAAGGCCACGGCTTCGGCCTTCAAGGATGGCGCCCAAGGCGTCAGGGTCAGATCGGCAGCCAGTGCATGAGTGCAGGTCAACACCGATATCAGCAAGTACAGCTTGGAAATTCTCATGTACAAACAAATCCTTCGAAAACAATGGAGTTCCAATGTGGGAGGGGGCTTGCTCCCGATAGCGGTCAATCAGTGAAGGATGCACAACTGGCCCCCTCATCGGGAGCAAGCCCCCTCCCACATTGGAATCGAGGTGTGAGTTAGAAATGAGTGAAGGCCAGTCCCACCTTGTAGGTCGGGCCGTACTCTTCGTATTGGCCGTTGTAGCTGCGGTGGCCGGTGTAGACGAAGTACGACTCATCGGTGAGGTTCTGGGCTTCGAAGCTGACTTGCAGGTTCTTGGTCAGCGAGTAGCGCGCGCTGAAGTCGACGAAGGTCTGGGCGTCGACGTGCAGGTCGTGGGTCTTGTCGTTGATCGAGGCCAGTTCATACAGGTAGGCCGACTTGTAGTTGGCCGACAGGCGCAGGCTGAGCTTGTCGTCCTCCCAGCCGAGCATCAGGTTGCCGACGGTGTCCGACTGGTTGGGCAGGCTGATGTTGCGCTTGCGATTCGTGCCGCTGGCGGCGTCGAAGCCTTCGATATCGGCGCTGGAGCGGCTGAAGGTGCTGTTGGCGCCGATCAGCAAACCGTTCCACGGTGCGGGCAGCCAGTCGAACTTCTGTGAGTAGGCCAGTTCCAGGCCGTAGAGCTTGGCGCTGTCGCCGTTGGCGTAGGTGTGGGCCTCGGCGAAGTTGGTCCAGGCGCCGGTGCCGGCGAGGTCGGTGTTGTAGACGAAGTTCTTGATGTCCTTGTAGAACACGAACGCCGACACGGTGCCGGCACGGCCCATGAAGTGCTCGATACCCAGGTCAAGGTTGCTCGATTCCAGGGGCTTGAGGTCCGGGTTGCCGAAGGTGGCTTCGTCATCGTCGATCACAAAACCCGGCGCCAGCTGGCCGAACGTCGGGCGCACCACCGACTTGGTCCAGGCCGCGCGCACCTGGGTGTTCTTGTCGATCTGGTAGCGCGCATGCAGGCCCGGCAGCCAATGGTGATAGCGGCGCTTGGTCTCGGTGGGCGTGAACACGCCATCGGTGGCACCGGTGCCCTTGGCTTCGAACTCGGTGCCTTCGTAGCGCAGCCCGGCGATAAAGCGCCAGTCGTCAACGTCGAGGGTGTTCATCAGGTAGCCGGCGTTGATGTCCTCGCGGATGGTGAAGTCGTTGACCCGCGATTCGGTCTCGTCATAGAAGTCCGCCGGGTTGAGGCTGCCAATCAGCTGCTTGATGGCACCGGGGCTGATGCCGGGGCCGTAGTTGCCCAGGCGATAGTCGACGCTGCCCTTCTGGAAGCGGCTGAGGTTGAGTTGGTCGGCACTGAAGCCGAGGGTGTCGAAGTCTTCGTAGACCCAGGCCTCCAGGTCGTTGTCCTTGTTGCGGCGGCTGACCTTGCCGCCGAACTTGACCTGGGACGCATAGCCGCTCAGGTCATAGTCGCGAGCCAGGTCCAGGCGCAGGTTTTTCTCGGTGTCCGTGGTGTTCTGTTTTTCCCAGTCGACCTTGTCGAGGCTGAAGTTGCTGGCGTCGTAGAAGCCGCTGCCGATGATCGGGCGGGGTTTGTCCTTGTCGTAGAAACCGCTGCCTGCAAAGTCGCCGCCGTCGAAGGTGGCGCCGGCGATATGCGCCGGGCTGTCTTCGCTGGACTGGCTGTAGCCGGCCTGGCCGCTTAAGGTCCACAGGCCGAGCATGCGTTCGCCGCCGAATACATAGGATTGGATTTCCTGGGTTTCCTCACGGTTTTTCAGCTTGCGCTTGCCCTCGGCATCACCCAGTTGGCCCGGGGCCTGGGGGTCGGCAAACTCGATGCTGGTGGAGTTGCGGGTTTCGGTGTCGGTGTAGCGGCTGTAGAGGGTGCGCAGGTAGTAGCTGCTGAGGTCGTCGGGCTTGTAGTCGAAGTTCAGGCCACCGCCGGCACGCTCGCGGCTGATGTCGTAGTCGCGCTGTTCGAACTCGTTGAGCCGGGCGCCGTCGGTGAAGTCCCAGGCGCCGCCGGTTTCGACGTTGTCCGAACCGAAGTCGCGTTTCTGCCAACTCAGCGCTGCGGCGACGCCGAAGTTGTCAATGCCGTCGCCGAAGCTGAAACGGTTACTGGCGGCGCCGGAGAATTTCGGGCTGGTCTGGTGGGTGTTCTTGTCGTAGCTGGCTTCGCTGCTGCCGGTGTAGAACAAACCTTTATGGTCGAAGGCCGAGAGGCTTTGCACATCGACGGTGCCGCCGAGTGAATTGGCGTCCATGTCCGGGGTGAGGGTCTTGATCACCGACAGCGATTGCACCAGTTCCGAAGGCAGTACATCGAGGGCCACGGCGCGGCGCGCGCTTTCCGGGGCGGGCACCAGGGTGCCGTTGATGGTGACGCTGTTGAGGTCCGGGCCCAGGCCGCGCACGCTGACAAAGCGCCCTTCGCCCTGGTCGCGCTCCACACTGATGCCCGGCAGGCGCTGCGCCGCTTCGGCGACGTTCTGATCCGGCAACTGGGCCACGCCGTCGGCATGCACCACGCTCTTGATGCTGTCGGCGCTGCGTTGCTCCTTGAGCGCCTGGTCGATGGCGGCAGCCTGGCCGACCACCTCGACGTGCTCGGTGGCGCTCGCTTCGGCGGCGCTCAACCGTTCACTGGCCATCGCCAGGGCCAAGGCGGTAAGCGTAAAGCTGACGAGCCCGGTGCGCTTGTACATGCAATCCTCCCCAAGAATCCGTTGGCGCCAGGCAAGGGGCCCGGCAACTGGGAGGGCACGCTAGGGGTGGGGGATGACGGTTCTGTGACAGGGGTCGGCGCGAAGGCCTGTAAACCGGGGTTTAGAGCAGTCCTGCAGGTGCAAATGAGCTGATATGACCTGTGTAGATCCCCTGTGGGAGGGGGCTTGCTGTGGTGAGGAGGCTTATCCCCCCGACGGGTTCACTGAGGATACGGGGGGCCTGCTTCGCAGACCGGCGCGGGGCAAGCCCGCTCACCACAGCAAGCTCCTCCCACATTTTTTGATCGCCCGTGTGTTTGAGCTGAGCTGATTCGACCCTCCTCCACCGTCATCCAACGGTCACATCCATCTGCTGTGCTGGCGCCCACCACTCATTCGCCCAAGGACCTGCGGCCATGTTTTCCGTGCTCAAGCCCCACCGCTGGAAACTCTCGTTGCTGCTGATCGCGGCCAACCTCGGGCTGATCCTGCACCTGGCCTGCGGCGAGTTGAAAAGCGTCAGCGAATGGGTGTGGCTGGATATCTTCGGCGAAGGCGGTTCCGCCCTGCTCGCTCTGGTATGGCTGGGCCTGGTGCTCAAAAGCCGCCCCGCCGGGCGCGTCACCAATTACCTGGCGCTGGGCCTGTCGTGCATCTTTTTCTCCTGGTGGATCGACAGCCTCGACGAATTTATCCGCCTGCCCGACAGCATCACCTGGGACCACTGGCTCGAGTCCGGGCCGATGCCGGTGGGCATGATCCTGCTGACCATCGGCATCTACCACTGGCACCGCGAACAACTGGCGATCAGCGCGCAGATGGAAAAGCGCGAGCGCTTGTTCCGTGAACATCGACTGTTCGACAAACTCACACCGCTGGCCGGCGCCGACTACCTCAAGCGCCAGTTGGCCGACAGCCTGCAGGACAGCCGCGAGCAGCAACAACCGCTGTCGCTGCTGGCCCTGGACCTGGACAACTTCGCCGCGATCAACCAGGCCTACGGGCATGCCGAGGGCGACGCGGTGTTGCAGGCCCTCAGCCATTTGCTGCTGCTCAACCTGCGCCGCCAGGACCTGCTGTGCCGCCTGGCCGGCGACCGTTTTGTGGTGCTGCTGCCCAATACCGGCGAGCGCCAGGCCAAGGAGCTGGCGCTGGAGTTGCAGCAAGCGGTGCGCGGCCTGGCCCACAAGACCCGGCAACAGGGCGAACGCCTGCAACTGGCGGCGACCACCGCCGTGGTCATGGCCCTTGAAGAACCGCCCCAGGACTTGCTCAAGCGCCTGAACCTGGCATTGGCCAGGGCCAAGCAACCCCTTGCGAAAAGTGCCTGAGATGGCCGTGAAAACCAGCTGGTATGAAGCCGACAGCCGCTTTATCCCAGGGCATTACCAACCCGCCACGCTGATCGACCTGGCCTTGTCCCGCGACATCGACAGCCATCGCCTGCTGCGCGGCACCGGGCTGTTTCACGAGGACATCCTGGCCGGCACCGCGCACCTGAGCCCGCAGCAGTTTTTCGGCTTGATCGGCAACAGCCGCAAGTTACTGGACGCCGACGACAGCAGCTTCCTGTTTGGCCAGCGCCTGCTACCGGGCTATTACGGCGCCGCCAGCCACGCCCTTGGGCATGCGCAGAACCTGCACCAGGCCCTGGAGATCCTGATCCAGCAACAGGTGCTGCTCAGCCCGTTGGCCACCCTGCAACTGGAGCTGGATGAGCACCACGCCTACCTGTACTGGCTGGACAGTTGCGGCGCCGGCGAACACTGGCGCTTCCTGCTGGAAGCCAGCATGACCTCGCTGGTTGCCATGAGCCAATGGCTCAGCGGCGAGCGCCTGCCGTGGGCGTGCAGTTTCAGCCATGCCGAACCGCGCTACATCGAACAGTACTGGGTGCATCTGGGCGAAGACACGCGCTTCGAGCGCCCGCTGGACATGATGACGATCCCGCGCGAATACCTCACCCGCACCTGGCCGGGCGCCTCGACCACGGCCGGCCAGGTTGCACGTCGGCAAGCCCGCGAGCAGATCGAGCAGCTGGGCTTTGCCGGCAGCTTTCTCGACTGCCTCTACGAGTACCTGCGCGACCAGGTGCGCCAGCCGCCCAGCCTGGAACAGGCGGCCCAGGCCTTCGCCATGAGCCCGGCGACCCTCAAGCGCAAGTTGCACAAGCACGACACCGGTTTTCAACAGCAGGTGGACCGAGTGCGCAAGCAGGTGGCGTTGCACCTGTACCAGCTCAAGGGCTACAGCAATGATGAAGTGGCGGCGTACCTGAACTTCAACGATGCGGCGAATTTCCGGCGCTCATTCAAGCGCTGGACCGGCAGCACCCCGAACCTGATCCGCCAGCTGTTCAACAGCCGCTAGCCAGGCGTTCGCGCAGAAACTCCACCAGCGCCTGCACCGGCCGTGAGCTTTGCCGATGCTGGGGATACACCGCCGACAGGGTCAGGGCTTCGGGGGCAAAATCATCGAGGAGCGTGACCAGGCGCCCGTCCTTCAACGCGTCGCCGACGATGAAGGTCGGCAGGTAGGTGACGCCCAGGCCGGCGACGGCGGTATCGCGCAGCAACTCGCCGTTATTCACGCGCATACGGCCGGTGACATTCAGTGCTTGCAGCTTGCCTTTGAAGCGCCATTGCACCTGGCGGCCATGGCCGTAGGGCAGGCAGTCGTGTTCGGCGAGGTCTTCGGGTTTAAGCGGCGTACCGCGCAGTGCCAGGTACTCGGGGCTGGCGCAATACACGCGCTCGATGCTGGCGATACGGCGAGCGATGAGGGTGGAATCTTCCAGGGTGCCGATGCGCAGCACCAGGTCGTAGCCCTCACCGATGAGGTCCACCGGGCGGTCGCTGAGGTCAACTTCCACCGAGACCTGGGGATGGCGCTGCAAGAACACCGGCAACAGGCAACCCAGGTGCGCCATGGCGAACGACAACGGCGCACTCAGGCGAATGGTGCCGCGCGGTTCACTGTTCTGGCCGGCGATGCCCTGCTCCACTTGCTCGACTTCGCCGAGCAGGCGCAAGGCGGACTCGTAGTAACTCTGGCCCAGGGGCGTGACATCCAGGCGGCGCGTGGAGCGGTTGAGCAGGCGCACGCCGAGGCGATCTTCCAGCTGGATCAGGCGGCGGCTGACGAATTGCTTGGACAGGCCCAATTGTTCGGCGGCGGCGGTGAAGCTGCCGGATTCCATGACCTGGCAGAACAGGCGCATGTCTTCGAAGGGGTTCATTGTCGCTTCTCGGTAGACGATGGGCTGTTTTATAACTGGATGGTCGCAACACCACAAATCAAATGTGGAAGGGGGCTTGCCCTAATGCCAGTCAGTTAAGGCTTTTTGTAGGAGCGAGCTTGCTCGCGAAAAACTCAAAGGCGCCGCGTTCATTCAGGAAGCACGCGTTATCGTTGACGTTTTTCGCGAGCAAGCTCGCTCCTACAGGAGGCGATGTACGCTTAACTGACTAGGCATTAGGGCTTGCCCCCGATAGCGGTGCATCAGTCAACAATACTGAGACTGACACACCGCAATCGGGGTCAAGCCCCCTCCCACATTGATCACCTACAGGCTGAGAACAACTTACTTGGCCGTAAACGCCGAGTAGCTGTTCATCAGGTTGCGGTAGTTGGGGATGCGCGGCGACAGCAGGTTGGCCAGGCCTTCCATGTCGTTGCGCCAGTCCACTTGCAGCTCGCAGGCCACGGCGAACCAGTTCACCAGTTGCGCACCGGCGGCGGTCATACGCGCCCAGGCGGCTTGTTGCACGGTTTCGTTGAAGGTACCGGAGGCGTCGGTGACCACGAACACCTCGAAGCCTTCGTCGAGGGCGCACAGGGTCGGGAACGCCACGCACACGTCCGTCACCACACCGGCAATGATGATCTGCTTACGACCGGTAGCCTTGACCGCCTTGACGAAATCCTCGTTGTCCCAGGCGTTGATCTGGCCAGGGCGGGCAATGTACGGCGCGTCCGGGAACAGTGCCTTGAGTTCCGGCACCAGTGGGCCGTTGGGCCCGCCTTCAAAACTGGTGGTCAGGATAGTCGGCAGGTTGAAGAACTTCGCCACGTCGGCCAGGGCCAATACGTTGTTCTTGAATTCGTTGGGGGAGAAATCCTGCACCAGGGAGATCAGGCCGGTCTGGTGATCCACCAACAGCACCACGGCGTCATCTTTGTTCAAGCGCTTGTAAGTCATGGGTTAACTCCTTTGTGGGTTTAGGTATCAGAACGCAAAGCACGAGCAGCCAAACGCCCCCCAGAAACCCTGGAAGTCGCTGACCGGCACGCTGGAAAGGCGCGCCTTTTCGTGGCTGTGGGAATGCACGCCGCACGGGCCGCTGCATTGGTGAACTTGAGCCTGCACAGGCGAACTCGGACGCCAGTGCCCCGGCACCTTGACCACCGGCGACCAGTCCGGCAGCACGGGCACCCGCGGCGGTGCAAAGTCTTCGAAGTCGCCGGCGCCGTAGACCACCTTGCCGCCAACCACGGTGAGCACCGATTCGATCCACTTGATGGCTTCTTCATCGACGCTGAAAAAGTCCGCCGACAGCGCCGCCACGTCCGCCAATTGGCCGACCTTGATCTGGCCTTTCTTGCCCTGCTCGGACGAGAACCAGGCGCTGCCATGGGTGAACAGTTCCAGCGCGGTCAGGCGCGGCAGGCCTTCGGCGTGCAGCTCCAGGCCACCGACGGTGCGGCCGCTGACCATCCAGTACAGCGAAGTCCACGGGTTGTAGCTCGAGACCCGCGTGGCATCGGTGCCCGCCCCTACCGGCACGCCTTCGGCCAGCATGCGCTTGATCGGTGGCGTGGCTTCGGCGGCCTTGGCGCCGTAGCGCTCGACAAAATATTCGCCCTGGAACGCCATGCGGTCCTGGATCGCGATACCACCACCGAGGGCGCGGACCCGCTCGATATTCTTCGGGGTGATGGTTTCGGCATGGTCGAAGAACCACGGCAAGCCATTGAACGGGATGTCGCGGTTGACCTTCTCGAACACATCAAGCATGCGCGAGATGGACTCGTCATAGGTGGCATGCAGGCGGAACGGCCAGCGCTGCTCCACCAGATGGCGCACCACCGGTTCCAGCTCCTGCTCCATGGTCAGCGGCAGGTCGGGACGGGGTTCGAGGAAGTCTTCGAAGTCGGCGGCCGAGAACACCAGCATCTCGCCGGCGCCGTTGTGACGCAGGTAGTCATCGCCCTGGTGCAGGGTGACGCTGCCGGTCCAGTTCTTGAAGTCGCTGAGTTCTTCCTTGGGCTTCTGGGTGAACAGGTTGTAGGCGATGCGCACCGTCAACTGTTCATCCTTGGCCAGTTGTTCGATCACCGCGTAGTCATCGGGGTAGTTCTGGAAACCACCGCCGGCATCGATGGCGCTGGTCAGGCCGAGACGATTGAGCTCACGCATGAACTGGCGGGTGGAGTTGACCTGGTATTCCAGCGGCAGTTTCGGGCCTTTGGCCAGGGTCGAGTAGAGGATCATCGCATTCGGCCGCGCCACCAGCATGCCGGTGGGGTTGCCGTGGCTGTCGCGCACGATCTCGCCACCCGGCGGGTTCGGCGTGTCCTTGGTGTAGCCGGCCACGCGCAGGGCGGCGCGGTTGAGCAAGGCGCGGTCATACAGGTGCAGCACGAACACCGGGGTATCCGGTGCGGCCTGGTTGAGTTCTTCCAGGGTCGGCATGCGTTTTTCGGCGAACTGGAATTCGTTCCAGCCACCGACCACCCGCACCCATTGCGGCGTAGGGGTTCGGTCGGCCTGCTCCTTGAGCATGCGCAGGGCATCGGCCAGGGACGGCACGCCTTCCCAGCGCAGCTCGAGGTTGTAGTTCAGCCCGCCACGGATCAGGTGCAGGTGCGAGTCATTGAGGCCAGGGATCACGGTACGGCCCTTGAGGTCGATGACCTGGGTGCCGCTGCCACGCAGGGCCATGGCCTCGCCATCGGTGCCGACGGCAACGAAGCGCCCCTCGCGGATGGCGACGGCAGTTGCCCGCGGGTTTTCCCGGTCCACGGTGTG
This sequence comes from Pseudomonas sp. 8 R 14, assembly GCF_900005955.1. Classification (NCBI taxonomy): domain Bacteria; kingdom Pseudomonadati; phylum Pseudomonadota; class Gammaproteobacteria; order Pseudomonadales; family Pseudomonadaceae; genus Pseudomonas; species Pseudomonas sp. 8 R 14. The sequence continues at coordinate 15,071 of NZ_CVTH01000083.1, forward strand.
GAACTGGCCATTGAACAGAATCAGATCGGCGTTCATAGGGTTTCCTTTACAGAGGCTTCAAGCCAGGGAGCGAACAGGCGGGTAGCCGCCGGCATCAGCAGGTAGACCACCAGCAGGACGATGGTCACGGTGACCAGGAAGGTGGAGACCACGTAGTTGGACAGGAACGGGTGCAGACGCAGGATCGGCCCCCAGATAAACGGCAACAGCAAGGTCTGCGGCAAAATTACAAACAGGCTGACCACCGCCTGCTTCCAGCGCGGCGGCTTGGCGGCGCTGTCGGCCAGGGGCGTGAACCAGAATTCGTTGAGTGCACCGATTTCGGTCTTGTCGCCGTCGGCCAGCATCGGCGTGGCTTCGGCGATCAAGGTGTTGCGCTCAGGGGAATTGAGCCAGGTTTCCAGGTCATCGGTAGAGCGGTAGCGCAATACGCAGGTGAACAGCGCCAGGCCGTTCTGTTTGCTGCGCACGACGTCGACACCGAGGTGGCCGGGACGCTCGCCGGCGATGCGCACGGTGCGGCGTAGCCAGGCTTCGTAGTCGGCTTCGCGGCCGGCCTTGATCAGGTGTTTGACGACCAGGGTGACGACTTCGTCGGGCCCTGTCTGTGGTGCTGGGTCCATGGTATGCCCCTCTGCCTTGAAATTTCAGCGATGAGGGGAGTTTGCCGAGGACAGCGTCAGGAAAATTGCATGTACGTGCTGTTTGAGGGGGATGGCTGGAAAGGGCTCACCAGCCTTCTTTCAGCATGCACAACTCCAGGTGCTGCAACAGCATGATGGTCTTGCCGTCGGCGATCTCGCCGCTCTGCACCATGGCCAGCGCGCGCTCAAAACCCAGCTCCAGCACCTCGATGTCCTCGCCCTCCTCTTCCAGGCCGCCGCCATGGCCGACCCGGTCCCCCGGCTGGTACTCGCCGAGAAAAAAGTGAATCCGCTCAGTGACCGACCCGGGGCTCATGAACGCCGCATAGATCTTCTCCACATGCCCGACGCGATAACCGGTTTCCTCCTCCGCCTCCAGGCGAATGCGCTCTTCGGGGCTGGCGTTGTCCAGCAACCCCGCCGCCGCTTCAATCAGGTAACCGGGATAGTCATTGACGAAGGTGGGCATGCGGAACTGGCGAATCAGCAACACGGTGCGTTGCTCGCGGTTGTACAGCAGGATGGTCGCGCCATTGCCGCGGTCATACACCTCGCGGGTCTGGGCTTGCCAACTGCCGTCGCGGCGACGCAGGTCGAAGCTGTATTTTTTCAGCAGGTACCAGTTGTCCGAGAGGGTTTCTTCGGCGGTGATGCGAACGGGGCTGTTGTCCATGGTCAGGCCTTTGCTCAAAAGAGCGCGAGCATGTCGCGCTGGCATCAATGGCGTCAAATGCTGTAACACTTTGCAAGCAATCGCCGTGGGCGGCCGTCGAATTTATACCTGCCTGTGTAGGCCATCTGGTAAAACCCCCACTTCACCTTTGCCCTGGAATCTTCATGCCCTCTCGTTTTCTATCGCGCCTGAGCCTGCGCTGGTTTCCCCTGCTGTGCATGGCACTGTTGATCGTCGGCCTGCCCGTGGGCTGCGCGGTGCTGCAACACAAGGAGCGCGAGCTGGTGTTTCGCATCGAGCCCGGCACCGCCAGTTGGTACAGCGGCTTACCCAAGGCGGTGCAGGAATTCGAGCTCAAGCCCGCCAGTTTCAAATCGGGGCAGAACATTCATGGCTGGTGGTACCCGGCAGCCAACAAGGACGCGCCGGCGATCCTCTACCTGCATGGCGTGCGCTGGAACCTCACCGGGCAGCTGTTTCGCATCGAGCAATTGCACGCCCTGGGTTACTCGGTGCTGGCCATCGACTATCGCGGTTTTGGCCAGAGCCACGGCGAGCTGCCCTCGGAAACCACGGTCTACGAAGACGCGCGCATCGCCTGGGAACGCTTCCAGGTGCTGCAACCGGACCCCGGCAAGCGCCTGATCTACGGGCACTCACTCGGCGGCGCGGTAGCCATCGACCTGGCCGCCGAACTGGGCAAGCAAACGCCACTGCCGGTACGTGGGCTGGTCATCGAATCCACCTTCACCTCCCTGGCCGATGTAGCCGCGGCGGTGGCCAATACTTCGCTGCCGGTGCGTTGGTTGCTGTCGCAGAAGTTCGACTCCATCGACAAGATCGCCGATATCCATATGCCATTGCTGGTGGTGCATGGCCTGGATGATCGCTATGTGCCGCCCCGCTTCAGCGAGCAACTATTTGAAGCGGCCCGGCAACCCAAACGCCTCTTATTGGTGCCGGGTGCCAGCCACAACAACAGCATGAGCCTGGCCGGTCGCAGCTATCGCCAGGCACTCGACAACCTGATGCAAGCGAAGATGCCCGCCCAGGTTGTCACCCACGCAACCGGCCGTGACAACGAGTCATAAATCCGTTTTTCGGCACTGGGTTCGCGCTTGGCTGTCAAGCGCAAACCCTGCCCATACTGGCCCTCGCCGGCAGTTGATCAAATATTAACCTTTGGTTAAATCGCCAACCCTGCCGGGCGTTCGCAAAGTTATCCACAGAGATACCCACGGTTTTCGTGGACAACTCTTTTTATTTTTTTACGATTTTTTTGCTGATTAAACGATTTTTGGAAATGTACCCGGCAGCAGAATCTCGCGATTCACATCGCGTATATCGTTATAGCCACACAGCGCCATCGACACGTCCAATTCACGGGCGATGATCTCGAGTGCCTTGGTCACCCCTGCTTCGCCCATCGCGCCCAGACCATACAAATGCGGGCGACCGATCATGGTGCCCTTGGCGCCGAGTGCCATCGCCTTGAGCACGTCCTGGCCGGAGCGAATGCCGCCGTCCAGCCACACCTCAATGCGCTCGCCCACCGCGTCGACAATCGCCGGCAACTGGCTGATGCTCGACGGCGCACCATCCAACTGGCGGCCACCGTGGTTGCTCACCACCAGTGCATCCGCCCCGGAATTGGCAGCCAGGCGCGCGTCTTCCACATCGAGGATGCCCTTGATGATCAGCTTGCCGCCCCAGCACTGCTTGATCCATTCCACATCGTCCCAGCTCAGGCGCGGGTCGAATTGCTGGGCGGTCCACGATGACAGCGAACCCATGTCCGCGACGCCCTTCACATGCCCGACGATATTGCCGAAGCCACGCCGCCGGGTACCGAGCATGCCCATCACCCAGCGCGGCCTGGTGGCCATGTTGAGGAGGTTCGGCAAGGTCAACCTGGGCGGTGCCGACAGGCCGTTGATCAAATCCTTGTGACGCTGCCCGAGGATCTGCAGGTCCAGGGTCAGCACCAGTGCGTCCACACCGGCCGCCTTGGCACGCTCGATCAATTGCTCGACAAAGCCACGGTCGCGCATCACATACAGCTGGAACCAGAACGGCTTGCCGACCTGTTCGGCGATGTCCTCCAACGAACAGATACTCATGGTCGACAAGGTATAGCGCAGGCCAAACGCGGCGGCGGCCCGGGCGGTAAGAATCTCGCCATCGGCATGTTGCATGCCCGCCAGACCGGTGGGGGCCAAGGCAACGGGCATGGCCATGTCCTGGCCGAGCATGGTGGCGCGGATCGAACGTTCATCGATATTGCGCGCCACGCGCTGGCGGAATTTGATCCGGGCAAAATCGCTTTCATTGGCGCGGTAGGTGCTTTCAGTCCAGGACCCGGAATCGGCGTAATCGTAGAACATCCGTGGCACCCGCTTTTGCGCCAGCTTGCGTAAATCTTCGATGGTTGTAATCAACGACATCTAGGTCACCTCTCCCTGAACTGAGCGCAGAGAGTAACCGCCCCACGGGTGGGCAACCAGCCATTGCGTTTATATCGACTGCAGACTAATCTCGCATAAACCCGCAAAAAAGCGCACAAACATGCACAACACCCATCACGCCATCGACCTGCCTTCCCTGCGAAAACAAAAGATCCTGTTATTGCTGGAACGCGACGGCAAAGTCACTGCCTCGGAGCTGGTGGAGCACTTCGCCGTGTCCCAGGACACCATCCGCCGCGACCTCGGCGAACTCGCCGCCGCCGGCCTGTTGCAGCGCGTGCACGGTGGCGCCCTGCCCCGGCCCAAGGACACCGGCAAGGACTTCTTCACCCGCGTCGGCGAGACCAATGAAGCCAAGCGTCAACTCGCGCAACTCGCCGCCGACCAGGTGCAAGACGGCCAGATCGTGCTGTTCGATTCCGGCTCCACCACCTTGCAGATCGCCCAGTCATTGCCGCATTCGATCCGCCTCACGGTGGTCACGCCATCACCGATGATCGCCATCGCCCTGGCCGACCACCGCGATGTGAAAGTGATACTTGCCGGCGGCCAACTCAACCCGGCCACCTTGTCCACCAGCGGTCACGAGGCGGTGCGCCTGATCCAGGGCATCAAGGCCGACCTGCTGTTTACCGGGGTATGCGCACTGCATCCGCAAGTGGGCATCAGCTCGCTGCATTTTGATGAAGTGGCGGTCAAGCAGGCCCTGCTCGACAGCGCCTCCCATGTGGTGGCGGTGACCATGGCCGACAAACTGGGTGCGGTTGAACCGTTTGTGGTGGCTCCGTGCAACCGTATTCACACGTTGATCACGGAGTGGCATGTGCCGAGTGTGGAGGCGTATGAGCAGTTAGGGTTGGAGGTGTTGCGGGTCGAGGTCGAGTAGGTACAGGGCATCAAATGGCGGTGTGGCTGGCAGGCTTTTTTTGTGGTGAGCGGGCTTGCCCCGCGCTGGGGCGCGTAGCGGCCCCTCATAAGGCCACCGCCATTATCCTGCCTGCCTGAACGCGGTGACTGGTTTTAGGGCCGCTTCGCAGCCCAGCGCGGGGCAAGCCCGCTCACCACAACAAGCTCACTCACCCCAAAAAAGCTTGCTCACCACAGCAAGCTCACTAGCCACAACAAGCCTGCTCACCACGACAGCACCTTGGCCGCATCGCGCATGAAAATCTCGATGGTCTTGGGCCCCACGCCGTCAAATTCACCCAGGCGCTGTTCGAACGCCTGGCGGTTTTCGCTGGCACTGCGGATGTGGCTGATCTTGCCGGCGTACTCGGCGTTCAGCTTGGCACTCAGGTCCAGCAGGCGCTGTGCGGTGCTTTCGTCGTACCGCACGTAGTGGCCACGCCCCAACATCGCCACCAATTCCTTGGAGGTGCAATGTTGCAGCTTGCGCGCCGTATCGCGCCCCTCTTCCTCAACGATCACCTTGTAGGCCTGCGCCGCAATCGGCGCCTGGATGCGCTTGCCCATCAGGAAGCTGGCGACAAGCCACTTGAACAGGCTGGCGTCATCCCCAGGCTTGAGATCGATGCCCAGTTCAGCCGCTGAAATAGACTTGGCCATGCTCAGTGCCCCAGCTTGCGCTCGGCATCATCCGCCCGTTCGTTGATGGCGTCGGCCTGGCGTTCGGTGTCCTTGATCGAGGTGGGTGTCAGCACTTTGTCGACCGTTTCGGTGCTGGGATTCGGGCGTTCCAGTGGCTGGTCCTTGGCGGCTTTATCAGTACCTTTTTGCGCCTGTTCGGAACTGATCGGGTCTGGGGTTTTATCGGCAGTCACAGTGAAATCTCCTGGCAGTTGAAGGCTCGCGAAAGCGGCGGGCACTTACGCAGCAGAGGCCTGTGAATGTCGATAGTTCAAGGAAATTGCCGCGGACAAACAGGAACAAAAAAATTTAAACCTTTTGCCCCGGCCTCGGCTCAACAGTCAGGTAACGGCATCCCGCCACTTTCAAGGAGCTCCATCATGACCACTCTGCTGATGAAACAAATGGGCCTGACTTTCGTACTGGTTGCGGGCGCAATATCCAACGCCATGGCCGCCACCTCCAACAGCTTCGTCGATGACGCAGCCCAAGGCGGTATCACCGAGGTGGAAGCCGGCAAACTGGCCCTCGAAAAAAGCAGCTCGGCCGACGTGAAGACGTTTGCCCAGCACATGGTCACCGACCATACCAAGGCCAATCAGGAACTGATGGCCCTGGCAAAAAAACTCGACATCGAAGTGCCGGATGACGCGGCCCTGACTGACAAGGCCAAGAAAGCCATCCTGGAACTGCGCGACGAATCATTTGACAAGGCCTACGCCAACAACCAGGTCGACGCCCATGAAAAAACCGTCGAGCTGTTCAAGAAGGAAGCTGCTTCCTCGGACAATGCCGAGCTGAAAGCCTTCGCCACCAAGACGCTGCCAACCCTTGAAGCCCATTTGAAAATGGCCAAGGAGCTGCAAGCCAAGCACGACCATTAATTCATTCCTGACTCAAGGAGACATTCGATCATGAGTTCGCAACTCAACGGCAAGAAGATTCTGGTCATCACCTCCAACACCGGCATCGAGCGCGACGAACTGCTCAAGCCCCTGGAAGCACTGCGCGGCTATGGCGCCACGGTGACCCACGCGTCCAGCAAAGGCGGCTCCACCCAGACCTTTGTCGGCGACACCGAAAAGGACAAAACCGTGGAATCCGACGTGCAACTGTCGGACGTGGCCAGCAGCGACTTTGACGCCCTTGTGATCCCTGGCGGTACCGTCAATGCCGATACCCTGCGCCAGGACGCGGCGGCGCTGCGCCTGATCAAGGACTTTGCCCAAGCCGGTAAAACCATCGCGGCGATCTGTCACGGCCCATGGACGCTGATCGACGCCGGCGTCATCAAGGGCAAGACCCTGACCTCGTATAAAAGCGTGCGCATCGACCTGGAAAACGCTGGCGCGGCCGGGTGGGTCGATACCGAAGTCAAGCAATGCCAGGCCAATGGCTGGACCTTGATCACCTCGCGTACACCGGACGATCTGCCTGCTTTCAACGAGGCGATTGCCCAGGCTGTCGCTGGTTGAACCGCCAACGTTGAACGCAAACAGGCGCCTTTCGGCGCCTGTTTTGCTTTACCCCTGCCACTCAGCTTTTACGCTGCTCCGGCATCTCCCGCTTGGGCCCGAACATAGCCCACGCAATCAGGCCCACCAGCGGTACGAAGATCAGGATCACCAGCCATAAGCCCTTGGTCTCCCAGCCACTGGTGCTGCGCAATACGATATTGATCGCCCACAATTCCAAAAGCAGCAGAACTACCGCCAACGCAATCCAGATATATTGAATTTCCATGCTTCACCTCCTAGGTCGTATGCGTTAGTTCAAGCATCGGCCGCGAGGGTTCATTTAAATTTTCCTGGGTGGTGGAATGCAACGTTCCCCCCAGGCCGACCATGCAACCTGCACGACAGGCCCTCTCTCCAATCCTCTTCAACCAATTGAATTAAAAGGCCAATTTAAAATCGCTCAAGTTGGTACGCCTGATGCACCACTGCACGGGACGAGGCGTGCATATCGACGCGCCCTGAGTTTCCCGTGAGGTGTCACCGATGAATGCCATTGACCTGCTCAAAGCCGACCACGAACGCGTAAAGGCCCTGTTGACTCAATTGAGTGAGTCCACCGAACGCGGGGTGAAAAAGCGCACGGAGCTGCTGGCCAAGCTGGAAGCGGAAATCAGCCTGCACACCAGGCTGGAAGAAGAAATCCTCTACCCAGCGTTCAGAAAGGCCGGCGGCAAGGAACAGGACATCATGTACCACGAGGCCAAGGAAGAGCACCGCACCGTCGACGCCCTGGTGCTGCCCGACCTGAAGCAGACCGAACCGTCGACCACCGAGTTTTCCGGCCGCGTCAAGGTGGTCAAGGAATTGCTCGAGCACCATATCGAAGAAGAGGAAACCGAGATGTTCCCTCAGGCCAAAAAACTGCTCGGCAAGGCGCTGCTTGAAGAGTTGGGCGCCGAAATGGAAGCCATGAAAGCGGCGCATAAAAAGTCGCAATCAAGCAAGCCCATGGCGGCTTGATCGAGGCAGGACCGGAGCCTGGAATTCATCCAGGCTCCTGATACATCTACACGATAGGGGATAGCGTCATGAAGACCAGATCGTCCCAACGGATTGTGCTTATCGTCGGCCTGTCAGCCCTGCTCTCCGGCCCCGCCCTCGCCGCCTTTGGCGATAACCCGGAACCTGCCGCCAACGCCTTGAGTGGCGACAGCGCCGCCGGCACCGCCCTGCCACCGGGGACCTACCCCAGCAGCCCCTCGGACAGCGACAAAAAAACCAAGGACACCGCCAAACCGCCGAGCAAACCCGTCAGGCCGGCTGACACCCCTAAAGACGACAAGGAAAAACCCCGCTCAGGCAGCTGACGGCTCATCCGCCACCGGCGGCTCGGGCGCAAGCCCCCAGTCGCCATGCTCGTACCAGTCATCCCCGATCATCTCGGCCGGGTGCATGGTGCGGTCGGCGCCATTGCCGCAAGCCAGGTCGGTGGCAGCACAGTAGCGATCACAGCCCCAACAGATACGCTCGGGATGCTTGGGGTGCAGCGGAAAAGGCTTGGCCATGAGTCGACTCCCTGGCGACGAACACTCCCTGCAACCTACCCCCATACAGCCTGTACAACCTTGACCGGCATCAAGCCTGGCCAAGATGAAATATCCTCGGAACTTGACAAGAATCATTATTATTTACTACTGATCTTCCTAGACTCGGGTTCTCTCTCCACACCCATCAGGAAGCCTCCATGCGTACCCCTTCTTTGCTGTGCCTTGCCCTGCTGCTGAGCACCTCCGTGGCAGTTGCCAAGGAGTATCCAATCGGCGAACCGCAACACTGCCCGGGCCTGGAAATCGGCGCGGTGTACCTCCAGCCGATCGAGATGGCACCCGCCGGCATGATGCGCGCCACGGCCGATTCCGATGTGCACCTGGAGGCCGATGTACGCGCCACGGCGGACAACGCCCAAGGGTTTCAGGAAGGCAGTTTCGTGCCCTACCTCAACCTGTCTTTCACCCTGAAGAAACAAGGCAGCGACACGCCCATCAGCGGCGACTTCCACGCCATGGTCGCCAACGACGGGCCGCACTATGGCGATAACGTCAAGCTGCAAGGCCCGGGCAAATACACCCTCACCTTCAGCGTATTGCCGCCCACCGGCCACCACTCCCTGGGCCGTCATACCGACAAGGAAACCGGGGTCGCCCCGTGGTTCGAACGCTGCGAAGTGCACTACGAATTCGTCTACGCCGGCATCGGCAAAAAAGGCGGCTATTGATGCGCCGCGCCCTGTTGCTCGGCGGCCTGCTGCTAAGCGGTGCGGCAGTGGCGGCGCCGTTGCCCACCTATGAGTTGAGCCTGCAGGACGGCCACTTCGACCCGCCACAACTGGCGGTCAAGGCCGATGAGCGTTTCAAGATCGTGCTCAAGAACATCGGCCAAGGCCCGGCCGAATTCGAAAGCACGCCGTTGCGGGTCGAGAAGGTGTTGTCTGCGGGGGTGACCACCTTTGTGGTGATCCACCCGCTCAAGCCGGGGTTGTACCCGTTCTTCGACGAGTTCAACCCACAGTTGCCCGAAGGCAGCATCCTCGCCGAATAGGAGCCGTTGATGAATCAATCGATGTTTATTGTCTGGCGTGAAAGCGTCGAGGCCCTGCTGGTGATCGGTATCCTGCAGGCCTGGATCAGCCGCCAGGCCGGCCATGCGCAACTGGCCCGCTTCCTCTGGGCCGGGGTGCTGCTGGGGTTGCTGTGTTCGGCCGGGCTGGCCGGTTTGATGCTGTGGGCCGGTGACACCATGACCGGCCCACAGGGCGAGTGGCTGCAAGCGGCGCTGACCCTGTTGGCCAGCGGCTTGATGGTGCAGATGGTGTTCTGGATGCACCGCAACGCGGCCACGCTCAAACACAGCCTGGTACGCGAGGCCGATGAGCGCCTGGCGCGCCAGGGCGGCTGGGGGGTGTTGTTACTGGCGCTGCTGGCGGTGAGCCGCGAAGGCAGTGAAACCGTGGTGTTCTTGTATGGCGCCGGGGCGCGCCTGCACGATGAGGCGCAAGGCCTGTTCGCCGTCGGCGGTGTGCTCGGCCTGGCACTGGCGGGGCTCACCGTGCTGCTGTTGCGCGGCAGTCGGCGCTTTATCTCCTGGTCACGGTTTTTCGCCCTCAGCGAGGCGCTGCTGTTGCTGCTCGGCGGCGCCTTGCTGATCGCGGCCGTGGACCGTATCAGTGGGCAACTGCTGGGTATGGACATGCCCGAGTGGGTCTACGCCGCAATCGGTGACAGCCGCTGGGACAGCAGCGCGCTGCTCAGCGACAGCCATGGCCTCGGCGCACTGCTGGCCGACTTTGCCGGCTACCGCGCGGCCCCCAGCCTTATCACCGTGTTGGTACTGCTCGGCTACTGGCTATGGGTGGGCAACGGCCTGCGTCGCGCCCGGCACGCGGCATGAGCTGGTTGCAGCAACTGGGCGATGGCATGCGTCGCCATGGGCGCTTGATCCGTGCTGCGCAATGGGTGGTGGTGCTGGTCTACGCCGTGTTGCTGGTGCTGCCCGCCGTGCTGCCGTTGCCCGATAGCCAAGCGCGCATGGTGAACAACCTGACGCTGCTCGCGCAATTTATCTTCTGGGGGATCTGGTGGCCGTTCGTGTTGCTGTCGATGGTGTTGTTCGGGCGCCTGTGGTGCGGCGTGCTGTGCCCGGAGGGTTCGCTGAGCGAATGGGCCAGCCAGCACGGGCGCGGCCTCGGCATACCGCGCTGGCTGCGTTGGGGCGGCTGGCCGACCCTGGGCTTTTGCCTCACCACGCTCTACGGCCAGTTGATCAGCGTGTACGACTACGCCCAGGCAGCATTGCTGATCCTCGGCGGCTCGACGTTGGCGGCGGTGGCGGTCGGCCTGCTGTTCGTGCGCGGCAAGCGCGTGTGGTGCCGTTACCTGTGCCCGGTGAGCGGCGTGTTCGCCCTGCTCGCCCGCCTGGCGCCGGTGCATTTCGCCGTGGATGAACAACGCTGGAAAGCCAACGACGCCCCGCGCCTGCCGCTGCCCAACTGCGCGCCACTCCTGGACATCCGCCGCCTGCAAGGCGCCAGCGACTGCCACGCCTGTGGCCGTTGCAGCGGGCAACGCGGCGCGGTGCAACTGATCGCCCGCTCATGCAATCAGGAGATTCTCCACGCGCCCCATCAACCCGGCTCACCGTGGGATGCGCGCCTGCTGCTGTTTGGCGTGATCGGCCTGGCCATGGGCGCGTTCCAATGGACCGTAAGCCCGTGGTTTATCGCGCTCAAACAAACACTCGCCGAATGGCTGGTAAGCCGCGACTGGCTATGGCTGCTGCAAGACAACGCGCCCTGGTGGCTGCTCACCCACTACCCGCCACTCAACGACAGCTTCAGTTGGCTCGATGGCCTGTGCATCGTGCTGTACCTGGCTGGCAGCGCACTGCTGCTCGGCGGTGGCTGCTGGCTGCTGCTGCGCCTGGCCGCGTCTGTGGCCGGCGACCGCGCACTGTTTCGGCCCCTGGCACTGACACTCACGCCCCTGGGGGGTGCAGGGCTGTTCCTGGGGCTGTCGGCGACGACGGTGAAGTTGTTGCGCTATGAAGGGTTGGCATTGACGTGGGTGCAACCGGCTCGTGCACTGGTGTTGAGCGCGGCGATTGGCTGGTGCTTGTGGTTGGGCTGGCGGCAGCTCCAGGGGCTTGGAACCCGACCGCGCTGCCTGGGGTGGTTGTGCGTACTGCTGAGTAACGGGCTGGTGGGGTGTGGCTGGTGGTTGCAGTTCTGGGGGTGGGCTGGCTGATGCACACCGATCCAAATGTGGGAGGGGCTTGCCCCCGATGGCCATAGATATCTACACAATTTTCAGAGACTGGCGAATTCCCCTGTGGCGAGCGGGCTTGTCCCGCGTTGGGCTGCGAAGCAGCCCCAAAACCAGCCTCCACAGAGTGTCTGATGCACTGCGTTCTTCCTTACTGGGGCTGCTACGCAGCCCAACGCGGGACAAGCCCGCTCGCCACAACAGCCCTATCTGCCGGGCGTTCAGCGTTGAGCCAACGTTGTAGATACCTATGGCTATCGGGAGCAAGTCGAATCGTCGCACCGCCCCTCCCACAGGCAAAGTTACACCTTGAACCGCGCCACCGTCTGATGCAGCGTCCCCGCCATTCCGGCCAGGTCATGCCCGGCAGTCTCGGTGTGTATCGCGCCCTGCAACACCTGCTGGGACAGGTTGCGTATGCCCACCAGGTTGCGATCCACTTCCCGCGCCACCAGTGCCTGTTCTTCGGTGGCACTGGCAATCATCATATTGCGTTCGTTGATCTGTGAGATGGACCGGGTGATTTCCTCCAGCGCCTCTCCCGAGCGTTGCGCCACGTTCAAGGTCGCCTGTACCCGCTCGCTGCTGCTGTGCATGGCGGCCACGGCGTGTTCGGTGTCCTGGCGGATATTGCCGATCATCTGCTCGATCTCCTGGGTCGAGACCTGGGTACGATGGGCCAACGCGCGCACTTCATCGGCGACCACCGCAAACCCGCGTCCGGCTTCCCCGGCGCGGGCCGCTTCGATGGCCGCGTTCAACGCCAGCAGGTTGGTCTGGTCGGCAATGCTGCGGATCACTTCGAGCACGCTGCTGATGTCTTGCACACGGCCGGCCAACTGCTGGATACGCTCCGAGGTTTCCACCACGCCGGTGGCCAAGGTATTGATCGACGCCACGGTTTCCTGCACCTGCGCCTGTCCACGCTGGGCGGTCTGCTCCGACAGGCGCGAAGCTTCGCTGGTGCTCACGGCATTGCGTGCCACTTCGTCGACGGCGGCGGTCATTTCATTCACCGCCGTGGCGGCCTGTTCGATTTCCTGGCCCTGCAACTGCAGGCTGCTGCTGGTCTGGCCGCTCACCGCGCTCAACTCTTCCGACGAGCTGGCCACGCCGTCCACCGACGCGGCGATATGCCGGACCATCTGGTTAAGGTTCTGCTGCATCTGGTGCAGATTGCGCATCACACTGCCGTCGATACTGTTGCCCAACGGCACCTCGAGGGTCAGGTCGCCCTCGGCGATATGACTCAACACCCGCGCCACCTCATCCGGCTCGCCGCCCAGCGGGCGGGTGACGCTGCGCGTGACGATCACCGCCGCCGCCGCCACCAGGGCCAGACACAACAGGAACAGCCCGAGCATGGTGCCTCGCGCCTCGTCATACAGGGTTTGCGCCGCCTGCTGACGCTCGGCGAACAACCGCCCCTGCATGGCCATCAACGCATCCAGGCTCTTGAACACCTCCAGCTCGGCCGGGATCACCTGTTGCTTGAGCTGGGCCAGGCCTTGCTCGCGGGCACCCTGCCTGATCAGCGCCTGCACCTGGGTGAAGGCCGCCACGTAGGTTTCACGGTGGGTTTTCAAGGTGGCATAGGCGGCCTTGCCTTCGGCGGTGTCGAGCAGCGGCTCGAGGGTGGCGAACGCCTGGGTGATGCGCTCGCGCGTGGTGCCGATGGAGGCCTGGGCCTGTTGGTTATCCTGGTCGATCAGCAGGTCGCGGGTGTTGCGCCCGTTATCGCGCACCCCGGTGGCGATCACCATGATCGGCGCAATTCTGGGCCAGTCCTGCTGCACGATCTGCTCGGACTGCTGCTTGAGGGTCGCCAGGTCGTGAAGGGCGTAAAACACCAAGCCGACCAGCGCCAGCGGCGCAATCGCGAAGCCGACGACAATGCGTTGTGCCGTGGTTAATTGCTTCATTGTGATAGTCCCTGATGAAAACCTGCCCGTCATGGGCAGCATCTATAAAAATCCGCTTGAGGGCGCCGATCACCCTCGCAATACAAAAGCAGGAAACAACTCGCGCAATCGGCTCCATAACTCCGGCAAGGCAGCCTGTGCCGGAGAACTCGACAATTGCGCATCGAGCATGCTGGCCGTGCGCACCATTTGCACCGCAAAGCGTTGCACGCCGTTGGCTTGCAAACGCTGGGCCAGCAACAGCAACCGAGGGGGGTCGATCAAATGCCAATGCACCGTGGTGCGGCACTCGTACTCGACGCCGCTGGCCAACAGGGTGTCGAGGCTGCGCCAGTTGGCGGCGCCGCTGTGCTTGACCTGGGTAATCAACTGGCAATCCTCGGCCAGCGCCTTGACGTCAAAGCCGACCCAATCGGCATGCCGCAACGCATTGGCAAACCCTGCCGGCTTGATCCCGGCGCTGTGCAGGCCGACGCGAAACCCCATCGCCCGCACTTCATCCATGGCCGCCGGCAAGCCTTCCTGCAAGGTCGGCTCGCCACCGCTGAACACCACAGCGTCGAGCAAGTCCTTGCGCCGCTGCAAAAACAGCAACACCCGGCGCCAATCCACCTCCGTGCTACCGCGCGGCGGGATCAGGTCCGGGTTGTGGCAGTAACGACAGCGCCAGGCACAGCCCTGGCAAAACAGCACACAGGCGAGCATGCCGGGGTAGTCGAGGGTGGTCAGGGGCACCAGGCCCCCGACCCGTAGCGCTCGACTCATTGGCGCCCGGCCACGGCGGCCGTTTCAGTGAAATGCACCCGTTCCTTGTGCTCGGATTGTTTGCCGGGATTGAACGCCGACACGGGCCGGTGATAGCCCATCACCCGGGTCCAGACTTCGCAGCGCTGACGTTGTGGCTGGGATGCTTGCATGGTGAATCTCCTTGCGGGTTGGAAGATCGGTTCAGTGCGCAGCGGCCAGTGCCAGCACTTCATCGCACTTGGGACAGAACTCATGCTCACCGGCGAGGTAACCGTGCACCGGGCAGATCGAGAACGTCGGGGTGATCGTCAGGTACGGCAAACGGAAACGCCCCAACGCCTTGCGCACCAGTTGCTTGCAGGCCTGGGTCGAGGAAATCTGCTCGGCCATGTACAGGTGCAACACGGTGCCGCCGGTGTACTTGCATTGCAGTTCGTCTTGCAGCTCCAGGGCTTCGAAGGGGTCTTGGGTAAAGCCCACCGGCAGTTGCGAGGAGTTGGTGTAGTACGGCGCGACGTCGCTGCCGGCCTGCAGGATGTCCGGGTAGCGCTTGCGGTCTTCCTTGGCGAAGCGGTAGGTGGTGCCTTCCGCCGGGGTGGCTTCGAGGTTGTAGAGGTGGCCGGTGTCTTCCTGGAAGCGCAGCAACGTAGCGCGCACATGGTCGAGCAGCTTGAGGGCAAATGCGCGGCCTTCCTCGGTGTGCATGCCCTGCTCGTCGCCGGTGAAATTGCGCAGCATCTCGTGCATGCCGTTGAGGCCGATGGTGGAGAAGTGATTGCGCAAGGTGCCGAGGTAACGCTTGGTGTACGGGTACAAACCGGCGTCCATATGGTGCTGGATCACCTTGCGCTTGACCTCCAGGCTTTCCATGGCCATGTCCATCAGGCTGTCCAGGCGTTGCAACAGGCCCGAGGTGTCGCCCTTGAACAGGTAGCCGAGGCGCGCGCAGTTGATCGTCACCACGCCCAGGCTGCCGGTCTGCTCCGCCGAACCGAACAACCCACCGCCGCGCTTGAGCAGCTCGCGCACGTCCAATTGCAGGCGGCAGCACATCGAGCGCACCTGGTTGGGTTGCATATCGGAATTGAGGAAGTTCTGGAAATACGGCAGGCCGTAGCGCGCGGTCATCTCGAACAGGCGGTCGGCGTTCTCGCTGTCCCAGGGGAAATCGTGGGTGATGTTGTAGGTGGGAATCGGGAAGGTGAAGACCCGGCCCTTGGCATCGCCGGCCTGCATCACTTCGATGTAGGCGCGGTTGATCAGCTCCATTTCCGCTTGCAGGTCGCCATAGGCAAACGGCATTTCCTCACCACCGATCACCGGCACCTGCTCGCGCAGATCCTCCGGGCACACCCAGTCGAAGGTCAGGTTGGTAAACGGCGTCTGAGTGCCCCAGCGCGACGGCACGTTGAGGTTGTAGATGAACTCCTGCACCGCCTGGCGCACCTCGGCGTAACTCAGTTGGTCCTTGCGCACATAGGGCGCCAGGTAGGTATCGAACGAGCTGAACGCCTGGGCGCCGGCCCATTCGTTTTGCAGGGTGCCGAGGAAGTTGACCATCTGCCCCAGGGCGCTGCTCAAGTGCTTGGGCGGCCCCGCTTCGACACGGCCCGGCACGCCATTGAGGCCTTCGTGCAGCAGCGAACGCAGCGACCAGCCGGCGCAATACCCGGCGAGCATGTCGAGGTCATGGATATGCAAATCCGCCTCACGGTGCGCGCGGCCAATCTGCTGGCTGTAGACCTCGTCGAGCCAGTAATTGGCGGTGACCTTGCCCGACACGTTCAACACCAGCCCCCCCAGGGAGTAGCCCTGGTTGGCATTGGCTTGCACGCGCCAGTCTTCGCGGTCGAGGTATTCGTTCATCGAGGTGGCGACTTCCACCAGGGTCTTGCGGTCGCGACGCAGGCGGCCGTGTTGTTCGCGGTAGACGATATAGGCGCGCATGGAGAGGAAGTAGCCGGCGTCCATCAGCACGCGTTCGACGCTGTCCTGGATTTGTTCGACGTCCAGGCGTTCGATGCCCCTCAGGCGGGCCAGGACAGCGCCCAGTAACAGGTCGACGTCGGCCTCCTGGTACTCGCCGGTAGCGGTACCGGCGGCGGTCAGGGCGTGGTGGATTTTTTCGGCGTTGAAGGGGACCAGGCTGCCGTCGCGTTTGTGTAGGCGGGTGCTGACCAGCGGGGTGAGCGTGTTTTGCATTTTCCGGGCTCCAGGCACTACATATAGATTAAATAACAACTTAAAACACAACATGCAGTGATATTACGGAGACTGGGTTTTGCTTCCCTTGATCGGGGTCAAGCTTTTTTGATTGGGTACATATCCGTTATTTAGGTAACGGCGGCCTATGGTTCCGCTCTTACAGCGGGTCACTTTGGAAAAGAGCCGGAATGCCGGCCCAGCCCAAAGTAACCAAAGGGCTCTTGC
>NZ_CVTH01000083.1:31862-32190 GCF_900005955.1 Pseudomonas sp. 8 R 14
GGCCATCCTTGGCCCAGGACGGCTAACCCGGCGTCCTGCCGGGTTACCCACGGATTCAAGCCTGCGTTCGGCCAGCGTGTTTAACGGGGCGCCTAGGATCAAGATCAAAAGCCAGAGCAAAAGCAGAGCAAAAGCAGGCTGAGGCCTACCTGCTGGATGGAGATCCAAATGTGGGAGGGGGCTTGCTCCCGATGAGGGTGGGTCAGTGATACATGGGTTGACTGACTCACCGCTATCGGGGGCAAGCCCCCTCCCACATTTTTAACCCAGTACACCAGACCCAACTCCGGTCGGCTCTAAGGCCGCCGCGCTTTGGCTCTTGATCTCA
>NZ_CVTH01000047.1:0-56799 GCF_900005955.1 Pseudomonas sp. 8 R 14
TGGACTTGCCCCTACAAAACCGGACACCAACTCCCCGTCAAATTGATGCTGCTGCCAAGCGCCTGAACTCCCTCGGTGAGCGATAGTTCAAGGCGCTGTGCGGATGCTGCTCGTTGTAATGCTCGAAGGCAATTGCCAGGTTGCGCAGCGCCGTTTCTCGATCCGGCTTGGGCATGTGCGCAACGTAGTCACGTTTGATCGTCTTCACGAAGCTCTCGGCCATGCCGTTGCTCTGCGGGCTGCGCACCGGGGTGGTCACCGGCTGCAAACCGATCTGTCGAGCAAACAGGCGTGTCTGTTCGGCGGTGTACGCCGAGCCGTTGTCGCTTAGCCATTGAACCGGCGTTGCAGGCAGTTGATCACCGAAGCGTTTCTCTACGCTCTCCAGCATCAAGTCGCGGATGTCATCGCCGCTGTACCCGGTCGGACTCGCGACCCAGCCGATGGCTTCGCGGTCACAGCAATCCAGGGCGAAGGTCACGCTCAGTTTGGCGCCGTCCTCACAGCGGAACTCAAAGCCGTCCGAGCACCAACGCGTATCACTGGTTTGCACCGCAATACGACCCTCGTGCCGACGCGGCACGCCGGGCTGTTTGATGCGCCGCGCCAACAGCAGGTCGTGATCGCGCATGACCCGGTAAACCCGTTTCACATTGATCGCCGGCAGCGACTGGGTTTCACGGGCACGACGCAGCAATCCCCAAACACGACGGTAGCCATAGCTGGGCAGTTCGCTGATCTGTTGCTGGATTTCAACCACCAGATCAGCATCGTCCACAGGCCTGCGGCGCCGTACTTTGAGCGATACCGATTGCTTGATTCGAACCGTTAATTGCGAGCGCGCCACACCGAGACATTCGCTGACCAGCTTCACTGGTCGTCCCCCGGCAACAAGGGTGAGTGCGCAATCCATTTTCGCGACCGGGCGATCTCCACGGCCTCTTTGAGGATTTCTGCTTCCATCGTTTTCTTGCCCAGCATCCGTTGCAGTTCACGGATCTGCTTGAGCGCATCGCTCAACTCCGAGGCGGGCACAACGGCTTCACCGGCACTGACCGCCGACAGACTGCCGTCCTGATATAACTTGCGCCATAGGAACAGCTGGTTGGCATTGATGCCGTTGCGTCGAGCGACCACCGAAACGCTTTGCCCTGGCTCAAGACTCTCGCGAACCATGGCCAGTTTTTGCTCCGGGCTCCAGCGGCGCCGCCGCTCCTGGCCCAAAAGCTCCCCACTCTTGTCGTTGCTATTAGTCATAAACATAACCGTTTGCCTATCCCTTATCGTAAGGGGGAAACGGTGTCCTGTCTTTCATGGGGCTCGTTCACTTGATGACCAGTTGCCTTGCATCGGCGGCCTGCGTTGCAATCCTAACCGTTGCAAGAACTCCGTCGTAAGTGCGTCCAATGCCCCACGTTGGCGTGACGTTTA
The DNA here is from genome assembly GCF_900005955.1 of Pseudomonas sp. 8 R 14. Lineage (NCBI taxonomy): Bacteria > Pseudomonadati > Pseudomonadota > Gammaproteobacteria > Pseudomonadales > Pseudomonadaceae > Pseudomonas > Pseudomonas sp. 8 R 14. The sequence continues at coordinate 1,432 of NZ_CVTH01000047.1, forward strand.
TCACCAGAACAAAATGAACCTCGAAAAGCCTGAGTTTGCCCACAATCGGGCCCAGATGCTTGAGGCTATGGAAGAGGCGAAAGGTGTATTGGAACATCTCGGTGAGGTGGTTGAGGTTGATCTTGATCTACCCCAGGACTTCGTTTTGGAATCTGAAGAAGAGGTCGAAGTTTAATCATGACGGCCAGAGAGTTTGATAAGAAGAACAAGGAAGACCTAGATCGGAATACCGCCATTCTCACGGATGCGCTCATGAAAATGGCTGGGGATTCTAAAATCAAGGCCACTATCTGCGAGCTCTCGCGATTGAGTGGGCTCCATCGCAATACCATTCGAGATCGAGGATGGCCGGTGGAGCGGATCAATGCCATCAAAAAGAGCCGCAAGCTCGATGTTTACCGTCAGAAGATGGAGAAAGAGGAGTCAGTTGATCCACTATCTGTCCTGTCTGACCGTCTTGAAGCTTCGCGTGTAGAAGTCATTCATTGGTTCAATAAGTACCTTGCCGCCGAGAAAAACAATCGGACTACTGAGGGTCAGTTGGCGTTGATGAAATCATCCCGTGACACTTACATGGAGTCTTCGCGGAAAGCACGGCAAGAAGTCTGGGAGAAAGAGGCCGAGATCGAAAAACTACGAGGCGTCATCCAAGTTCTAGAGTCGGCTCGGGCGGAATGACTTTCATGACTAGAGAGCTTGGTCAACGTCAGCCAGTGTGTAGGCGGCGAGCAGAGGTAAATGGCCAGGCTCCGCTACCTTCCTGTCATTTTGAAATCAACGTGGATCGGGAGGCTACCTCCGTTGCTCGCCTGGGACAGACCCTGTCTCTCCAATTTCGGTATCATCCTAATTTTTAGACGCGTGCGTCCGACGCTCGACAGACTAGAGGCCATCATGAAAGCGTACCTAGACCTCCTGACCGATGTCATCACCAATGGATTGGTCAAAGGTGATCGGACGGGCACTGGCACCAAAGCGGTGTTCGCCCGCCAATTCCGGCACAACCTCGCACATGGTTTTCCGCTGTTAACCACCAAAAATCTGCATTTCAAAAGCATTGCCAATGAGCTGATCTGGATGCTCAGTGGCAATACGAACGTGAAATGGCTCAACGAAAATGGTGTCAGCATTTGGGATGAGTGGGCCACGGAGGAGGGGGATCTCGGGCCGGTTTATGGACAACAGTGGACTGCGTGGCCAACGAAGGATGGTCGAACCATCAATCAAATCGATTACATGGTTGAGACGCTCAAGACTAACCCAAATAGCCGCCGCATTCTCTTCCATGGGTGGAATGTTGAGTACCTCCCAGATGAGCGCCAGAGTCCTCAGGAGAATGCCAAGAATGGCCTTCAAGCTCTGCCGCCCTGCCACCTCCTGTATCAGGCCTTCGTCCATGAAGGGCACCTGTCGATGCAGCTGTACATTCGCAGCTCTGACGTGTTCCTCGGGCTGCCATACAACACGGCTGCTCTTGCCCTACTGACACATATGCTGGCTCAGCAATGCGATCTGATCCCTCACGAGATCATTGTCACCACCGGAGACACGCATGCGTATGCCAATCATATGGAGCAGATCCAGGAACAGCTCAGCCGCACGCCTCGTCAGCTTCCTCAGCTCAAGATCTTGCGCCGTCCAGAATCAATCTATGACTATCGCTTTGAGGACTTCGAGATTGTTGGATACGACGCCTACCCGAGTATCAAAGCCCCGGTGGCCGTTTAACCCCTAGCTTGACCAGCGATCAACTGCAGATGCATTCAGAGCGCCGTGATCGTGCGGCGCAAGCGCTTCCTTCGTCCACACACGAGGTCTCCAAGGAATGAACCGATCAGAGCGCCGCAGGTACGAGAAAGAGTTTCCAAAAGCCCTCAAAAAGGCGGGTGACAATTGCGGGATCTGCCGCAAGCCACTGCAACACAACTCCCGTACCTTTGGCGGGGTGCTGGCTGATGGGCAGGCTGCGCTGGCAGGGGAGTGCTGCCAGAACCAGCTTGATGTCGTCATGGGGTCTGGGATTTATATTAACCAGAACACTGATGCCATCATGGATGCCCTGGGCCAAATGAAAGGTCGTTCAGGTGGGGAGCCTGTGTCTGACGCTTTGGAAGCTTCCAAGCGCCTCCAGAAGGGTATTGGAGGCTTGGAGGATTTTGTCGAGCGCGCAAAGCAGCGTGCGGGTGTTACAGGGCCCGTCCAACGGATTTCACTGACTGACACACCATGGAAAACCGATGACGCTCAATGGTTCGAGAGCCATCCCGGTCGCTCTCATCGGTTGCGGCCAATGCATCCGGGTGAGGAGGAGACACTTCCGCCCGAGATAAAGGATGCTGCCATCCCTGAAGGTCATCGCTGGGAAATCCTTGTGCGGCAAATCAAGAAAGGTCAGCGTGTTCGCTCAGCATTTTGCCGCGACACCCGCACCGAGATTCCCGATGTTGAGGCGGTCATTCACGCAATCTTTGACACTGTGGCTCGTGCCCAGCATGCAGGCACAATCACTGTTGAGGAGATTGCTGCGTTGGCCAAGCGATATCACATTCCTGAGGGCTCAGCACCTAACTGAGCAATAGCACTGCGGGTCATCGAACACTCAATGTCCCCACCGCCCCAGGGATAGTCCTCCGTCCGGGCAATACAAACCTATGATTTGCCATAGCAGGCCATGGTGTCCATGCCGGTGGACACCAGGCTTCCTAGGATTTGCAGTAACCGTCCGGCCAACACACCTTCCTGACGCCGTCGCATGAGGCGATGGTGTCCACCTAAATTTAAGTGGACACCATTTTTAGCCTTTTAAGCGGACGCCCATGCCACAAGAACGCCGTTCCTATTCCAAGTCCTTCAAGGCCCAGGTCATTGCCGAGTGCGCACAGGCTGACACCTCGATTGCCAATGTCGCCTTGACCCATAACCTCAACGCCAACCTTGTCCATAAATGGATTCGGGTGCATGCGCAGAAAAACCTGGCACTGCAAACCGCCTTTGTTCCGGTCAAGGCATTGTCGTCGACAGCGGTACCTCAAGTTCTTCCTGCCACGATTCGAATCGAAGTGCCTCATTCAAAAGGCGTAGTCGTGGTGAGCTGGCCGGCAGAAAATGCAGCGGCATGCTCCGCTTTCTTGCGAGACCTGCTGCGATGATTCGCATCGACTCCATCTGGCTCGCCACCGAGCCCATGGACATGCGGGCCGGCACTGAAACCGCGCTGGCGCGGGTCGTAGCGGTGTTCGGTGCGGCGAAGCCGCACTGTGCTTATCTGTTCGCCAACCGCCGCGCCAATCGTATAAAAGTGTTGGTGCATGACGGTGTAGGAATTTGGCTTGCCGCCCGGCGTTTGAATCAAGGACGCTTCTTCTGGCCTGGTGTGCGACACGGCTCCGAAGTTGAGTTGGATGCCGAGCAACTTCAGGCCCTGGTAAGTACCTACGTGATCATGGCTTGGTACCGCTGGTTGAAGTGATCTGCACAGAAGCCGCGCCGGGTTACTTCTTCTCGGATTTCCACAAGGCGCAGGACGCCCTTGAGCGTTTCCCAGACCTTCGTCTGATTCTGGATCTCTACCATGCTCAGATCCTGACGCAGGATGCGATAGGCATACTTCGGGCCTATCATCATCGAACTGAGCATGTACAGATTGCAGACTGGCCTGGACGGCATGAACCAGGTAAAGGGAGTATGGATTTTTTGAGCCTATTCAACATGTTGCAACAGCTCGGCTATAGCGGCTGGGTGGGCTGCGAGTACCATCCTTCTGGTGTGACTACGGATACGCTTGGTTGGATGAGTCGATTCAAGAGCGATCTGTGACCGCATTCGCGGAGCTTGAGACGCTACCAATCAGGAATTGAACATTGCGCTACGACCTTACCAGCCTTGACCTTTTCATCACTGTTGCCCAAGAGCGGAACCTCACTCGTGCGGGTCGAATCAAGCACGTCGCAGTCTCGGCCATCAGCAAAAGGATTACTGAGCTCGAAGCGCAGATCGGCTCCCCCCTGCTTCTGCGGAATGCTCGGGGGGTGGAGCTGACCCCTGCAGGTCAATCCCTGTTGTTCTACGCCAGGCAACTCAAGCAAACCATGGCCCAGCTCGATACCGAATTGAGTGGATATGCTAGCGGGGTCAAGGGGCATATTCGAATCCACGCGATCACCTCCGCGTTGTCCCAATTTTTGCCTCAGGACGTTGATGGTTTTGCCCAGCTCTACCCGCAGATCAAATTCGATATCGAGGAGCGAGTAGGCTCCGCAGTGATTCGAGCAGTAGCTGATGGCCGAGCTGACCTTGGGATCATCGCAGCACAAACAGCCTCTGAGGGCCTTGAGACCCTGACGTACAGGCATGATGAGTTGACCTTGGTAGTTCCCAGTGGCCATGAGCTCGCTACGCGTAAGGCCATCAAATTCAAGGAAGTGCTGGAGCATGAGTTCGTTGGCCCTCATCTCGAAAGCTCGATGCACACCTTGCTGACAGGAGAGGCCGCGAAGCTAGGATTGAGCCTCAAACTGCGTATCCGAATCAGCAGCTTCGACTGCATGTGTCGAATGGTGTCTACGGGATTGGGTATCGCTGTGCTGCCTCGCAGTGTCATCAATCAGTACTTGCGCAGCCACAAGCTAAAGGCAGTGACCCTGGATGAGCCATGGGCGCACCGCACGCTTTTACTGGTGGTGCGAAAGTACGAGGCTGCGTCGCCCACACTCAAAACATTCATCGATCATCTGAAACTGCCAGAGTAAAGCTGTTCGAGAGCGTTCTCGTTTGGAGAACGCTGCTATGGCAATTGACCAATTTTCATCCCCACAGACTGCTCTTAGTATCGGCTCAACCGCATAAGGCATGGCTCCGTGCATGCCTGCGAGCACTATAAAAAGCCGAGCGAAATGAGCATGACCGAGACTGCCTGCGACCTCTTTACTCCCCTGACAATCAGTGATGACTCGTTCACGATTGTCGATTTGAGCAAGATGCTTGATCACAGCCAGCTTGCAAAGCTGCCGTATTCCATTCGTATCTTGCTGGAGAACGTTGCGCGTTGTTCTCCTGAAGCACTGCCGTCGGTACTGGCTAGGGCCGTGGGTAACGGCCCTGACTGCGAAGTGCCTTTCCAGCCCAACCGCCTGATGTTCCATGACACGACCTGCTTGCCAGCTTTGGCCGATTTCGCCGGTATGCGCGATGTTGTCGCCGAACTGGGTGGCGATCCACAGGCGATGAACCCGCTGATCCCGGCTGTACTGACTATCGACCACTCGGTGATCGTCGAGCGCTACGCCGAGGCAGATGCGGTCGAGCAGAACCTGGATATCGACTTCCGCCGCAACAGCGAGCGCTACCGTTTCATCAAATGGGCACAGAAGAGCCTGGACAACTTCGGTGTAATCCCACCGGGTACCGGGATCATTCACCAGATGAACATGGAGGCATTGGCCCAGGTCGTCTGGGAAAGTCGCGGAGCCAACGGCGAACGCTTGCTCCATCCTGACGACATGGTCGCCACCGACAGCCACACGCCGATGATCAATGCCATTGGTGTGTTGGGCTGGGGTGTCGGTGGTCTGGAAGGCCAGGCCGCCATGGTAGGTGAGCCGGTACCGATCAGTTTCCCGAAAGTGATCGGTATCCGTGTGACAAATGCCATGCGCCCGGGTGTTACAGCCACCGACCTGTCCCTGCATGTGGCCGAAATTCTGCGTAAGCGCTCGGTCGTGGGCAAGTTCGTGGAGTTCACCGGCCCAGGGCTCTCGACGCTCAGTTGGGCAGCCCGTGGCACGGTTTCCAACATGGCACCCGAGTACGGTGCGACCGTCGTATTCTTCCCATTCGACGATGAGACTTTGGCTTACCTCGAACTCAGCGGTCGTTCGGCCAAGTTGCGCGAGCAAGTCATCGCCTACATGAGTGCCCAACCGCTTTGGCGCCGCGACGAGCTGGCTGAGCCGGAATTCGACGAGCTCATTGAGCTTGATCTGGCGAGCATCGAGCCAAGTGTTGCAGGGCCTCACCAGCCGCATCAACGTCAGCCCCTTTCCAAGGCTGCAGCGTCATTCCAAGATGAAGTGCTGGGTGGTGGCAAGCTCATCACAGCTCCACAAGAGCAGAGCTTCTTCGAGCCTTCATTCGGTCAGTCGATCACTCACGGTGCTGTGGTGATGTCCGCCATTACCAGCTGCACCAACACCGCCAACCCGGCACAGATGATTCAAGCTGGTTTGCTGGCTCGCAAGGCCCGGAGCCTGGGTCTTCAGCGTAAGCCGTGGGTAAAGACATCGCTCTCGCCTGGTTCGCAGGTGGTCGCCGACTACTTGGCTGAGGCCAACCTGCTTGAAGACTTCTCTGCCCTGGGCTTCGATCTAGCTGGCTTCGGTTGCATGACCTGTATCGGTAACTCCGGAAAGCTCGAAGAGCACGTTGAGCATTTCGCCGACGAGGGCCTCAAAGGCGTGGTCGTGTTGTCCGGCAATCGAAATTTCGAAGGCCGGGTGAACCCTAAAGTACCAGCAGGCTATCTGGCGTCCCCGGCATTGTGCGTTGCATATGCCATCGCCGGTACCATCGATATCGACCTGACTTCGCAGCCGCTTGCCACGGGTGCTGATGGCCAGCCCGTATTCTTGCAGGATCTCATGCCAAGCGATGCTGACATTGCCGATGAGGTCGCCAAAGTCGTGAAGCCGGAGTTCTTCCAGCATCGCCTGGCGACAGTCTGGGATGGTACGCATCATTGGCAGGCTCTTTCTGCAGAGGGCAGCGTGCAGTTTCCCTGGAGCCCGGAGTCTACCTATCTCCGTCGTCCGCAATACCTGGCGGATATCCAGGCGCAACCCAAAGCGTCCCTGGCTATCAGTGGTGCTCGTACACTGATGGTGCTTGGCGATAACGTCACTACTGACCATATCTCACCTGCAGGCGCGATCCCTGCCAACAGCTTGGCCGGCCAGTGGTTGCTGGAGCGGGGAGAGGATCCACAGGATCTCAACCAGTATTCCACTCGTCGTAGTAACCATGAAGTGATGCTGCGGGGCGCCTTCACCAACAAGTCGGTGAAGAACCGTCTCCTTGGCGATCAGCAGCCAGGGCTTGGCGCTTGGGCGTGGAATGCTGACCACAGCAAATGCTTACCTCTGTACGAGGCCGCCAAAAGCTACGCCTTGCAAAAGACGCCGATGGTGGTCTTTGCCGGTATCAACTACGGCGCTGGCTCCAGCCGTGACTGGGCCGCGAAGGCGCAGGCCCTACTTGGCGTAAAGGCAGTGGTTGCGCAAAGCATTGAGCGTATTCACCGCAGCAACTTGATTGGCATGGGCGTACTGCCTTTGGTCTTCAAGCCTGGCCAAAGCGTTGATGACCTTCGTTTGGATGGTAGCGAGCAATTCGATTTCCTGGGCCTTGATGAGCTGGTTGTAGGCGAGAACCTAATCAAGCTGATCATTCATCGCGCCGATGGCCGTCGTGATGAAGCTGAGGTTATTGCGCGTGTGGATTCGCAGCAAGAAGTGCGCTACCTGGTCAGCGGCGGTGTGCTCCCGTTCGTAATCCGCAAGGTTGTTGCCCGCACTCGGGCTTGATCATTCAAGGGCTCCATGCGGGGCCCTACTTGGCCAAAACAATAAGAAGGACACGTCCATGGATCGCGAACAATTCAACGTTGTTGCGCCTGACCCTGTGAGCATCACGCACGCTGGGTTATGCCGTCGCACGCTGATCAAACACTTAGGTACAGCCGCAGGGCTCGGTATTCTGGGTTCATTGCTGCCTACAGGGCTGGTCAGCGCCGCGAGTGCCATGTCTTCAAACAATTCTGTAAGCGGGAGTAATACCCCTATGTTCGCGTATGTCGGATCGCGCACAACCCGGGAGCGTAATGCCCGTGGTGATGGCATCACGGTCTATCGGGTGGATCAGGAAGCCGGCACGCTGGAGCAGGTGCAACTGGTCGACGACCTGGTGAACCCCTCGTTTCTTGCCCTCAATCGTGCCGGTGATCGCCTCTACACTGTACATGGCGACCGTAGTGAGGTCAGTGCCTTCAGCGTAGATAAGGCAAGTGGAAAGCTGACCTTCCTCAACCGCCAAAGCTGCGAAGGAAAGAATCCGGTGCATTTGGCCCTGGATCCTAGCGAGCGGTTCATGGTGGTTTCCAACCATATCACCGGCACCTTGGCAGTGGTCAATGTGGAAGAAAATGGCGCTCTGGGCGGTATCAACCAACTGCTCAAGCTTGAAGGCCCTACTGGCCCTCACCGAGTGGAGCAGCCTTTCGCCAAACCGCACTTCAACCCATTTGATGCAACAGGCAACTACGTCTTGGTACCGGATAAGGGCCTGGATCGCGTGTTCAGCTTCCGCTTCGACAATGGCAAGCTGCATCCCGCTGACCAGCCATTCGCTGTTGCGCGCGAGGGTTCTGGCCCGCGCCATATCGCAATGCACCCGAAAGCCGGTTTCGCCTATGTGATTAACGAGCTGGACTCAACCGTAACCAGCTACCGTTTCGACTCCCGCAGTGGTGCCCTGCAACCGTTCCAGGTATTGCCGTCCCTGCCAGCAACCTATACCGGCAACAGCCGAGCTTCCGAGATCGAAGTGGATCGCAGTGGACGTTTCCTATACGCCTCCAATCGCGGCTACGACAGCATTGCTGTGTTCAAGATTGACCAAGGAAGTGGCCTGCTGAGCCCGGTCGATTTCGTACCGAGCGAAGGAAAGACGCCGCGCTTCTTCACCCTCACGCCGAACCAGCGTTTCCTGTTTGCCCTTAACGAAGACAGCGACAGCATCGTGTCCTTCGCTGTCGATCAAAACAGCGGAGGGTTGAGCAAGACAGGCTTCTTGACTTCGACCGGTAGTCCAGTCTGCATGATCTTTTCCGCCTGATACCTGCTGCAACGATAACAATTAAAGGGCGGACTACGGTTCGCCCTAGATGAGGTCTCTATGAACAACAACAAAACTGTCGATGAGCAGGCCATCGTTCGCAAGGTTACCTTGCGGATCATCCCGTTCATGTTCTTGCTGTACATCGTCTCCTATTTGGATCGCGCCAATATCGGTTATGCCGCGCTGGAGATGAACAAGGAGCTCGCCTTGACCAGCGAGGCGTTCGGCTTCATTTCTGGGATCTTCTTCATCGGCTATTTCCTGTTCGAAGTGCCGAGCAACGTGATGCTCAACAAGTTCGGCGCGCGGGTTTGGATCGCTCGGATTCTCGTCACCTGGGGTGCGATTGCCGCCGCCACTGCTTTTGCCCAAACCGCCAACCAGCTCTACGTGCTGCGCTTCTTCTTGGGCGTGGCTGAGGCGGGCTTCTTCCCAGGCGTGATTGTCTACCTGACCTACTGGTTCCGCTCAAAGGAGTTGGCCACTACAGTCGCGCTGTTCACGGCGGCAATCCCGGTCAGTTACATCATTGGCGCGCCGCTTTCTACCTGGATCATGGACAACATCAAGTGGTTCGACTGGAGCGGCTGGCGTTGGATGCTCTTCCTTGAAGGTGTTCCTGCCGTATTCCTTGGCGTTGCCTGCTTCTTCTTCCTGACTGACAAACCCGAGCAGGCCAAATGGCTGACTCAGCAGGAGAAAGACTGGTTGCTCGCCGAGCTTGAGCGCGACCGCCAGAGCCGCAAGAACGTCAAGCGCCTGAGTGTGTTCAAGACGATGGTCAACAAGAAGGTGCTGTACTTGGCCTTCATCTACTTCGTCTATCAATGCGGCAGCCTGGGCGTCGGTTACTGGATGCCGCAGATCATCAAGGGCTTCTCCAGCGACCTGACCCACACTCAGATCGGCCTCATCGCCATGCTGCCCTACATCGTTGCCACAGCAGCGATGATCATCTGGTCGCGCAGCTCCGACCGCCGTAACGAGCGCAAAATACACTCAGCCATTCCGCTGGCAGTCGCAGCAATCGGCTTGATCGGTGCAGGCATGCTGCCCAGTGCCGTGGCGTCGATGGCGATGATCTGCGTCGCGCTTTCGGGGCTCTACAGTTTCAAATCGCCGTTCTGGGCATTGCCGACGCTGTTCCTCGACCGCGCTACCGCAGCGGTGTCGATTGCTGTGATTAACTCGATCGGTAACCTCGGCGGCTTCGTTGGGCCTTCGCTGATCGGCGTTGTGAAGGGCAGCAGCCAGAGTGCTGCCACTGGCTTGCTTTTCCTAAGCGCACTGCTGGTCATCGCCTTCCTGATGACAGCCTTGATGCGTGTCACCAACAGCGAGCCTGATCAACCAGTGGCCGCCTCGGCCCACTGATGCTCCTGGCCGCATAGCGGCCTGCCCAAGGCTCAGGGTCGCTTCGACAGTTCCTGCCCAGTTTGTCGAAGCGGCTCGCAGTAGCGAAGCAATCCCCGTATCAAGCAAATTCTTCCTAGCTCAATCATGAGTTGGGCAGCGTCATGCCACCTAAATGGAATCGCCAGATGCACAACAACAAAAACATCATGCGTACCCTGATCACTCTGTCCCCTTGCCTGGTCGTCGGCACTGCCAGCGCAGAGGGGTTTGTTGAGGACAGCAAGGCAAGCCTGCAACTGCAGAACTACTACCTCAATCGCGATTTTCGCGATGGTGCCGGCCAATCCAAACGAGAAGAATGGGCCCAGGGATTCCTGTTCGATTTCCGCTCTGGTTACACCCCTGGCACTGTAGGCTTTGGCCTCGATGCGCTCGGGATGCTGGGTATCAAGCTGGATTCAAGCCCTGACCGATCCGGTTCCGGCCTGCTGCCGGTACATGATGATGGGCGTGCTGCCGATGAGTTCAGTCGTCTCGGCCTGACTGCCAAGGTGAAGGTTTCCGAAAGCGAGCTGAAGTACGGAACACTCATTCCTAAGCTGCCGACGATACAGGCGAATACCGGGCGGATTCTTCCGCAGACATTCGAAGGTGGCCTGGTAACCAGTAACGAAATCGAGGGCCTCACACTGACAGGCGCACGCTTCAATCGCGTGACTGATCGTGACTCTACCGACGCTCAGAAAATCACCCTGAACAACAAGAACCGTCGTTTTGCCGGTGCTGTGGAAGGTGATGACTATTGGGTTGGCGGATTCGATTACGCCCTCAACAAAGGGCTAACGATTAGCTACCAGTACGCCGAGCTTCAGGACGTTTACCGGCAGAGCTTCTTTGGTATCAACCACACGTGGAGCATCGGCCCCGGTAAGCTCAAAAGCGACTTGCGGTACATGCTGAGCGACGATGCTGGCAACGCGAACGCTGGTGCCATCGACAGTGGTGCTCTCAGTGGTTTGTTCACCTATAGCCTGGGCGGCCATGCAGTTGGCCTTGGGCTCCAAAAGATGAATGGCGATACTTCAATGCCATTCCTCAACGGCACTGATCCGTATCTCACGAACTACATCCAGATCAACGATTTCGCTGAGCCAGGTGAGCGCTCCTGGCAGCTACGGTACGACTACAATTTCGCCGCTGTCGGTATTCCCGGGCTGACCTTCATGACTCGTTATGTCAAAGGTGATCACGCAGATGCCGCTACTCATGTCGGCGAGGGGCGAGAGTGGGAACGCAATACCGACATCGCCTACGTCTTCCAGTCGGGAGCCTTGAAAAATGTTGGTATCCGTTGGCGCAATGCCGCTTACCGCTCAAACCTCGCCCGTGGCGCTGATGAGAATCGCTTGATCGTTTCCTACACATTGCCAATTTGGTAATTCCATCTTCAGGAGAACCACATGACAGCCGTTACCCCTGCGGTACTTGATGATTTGGCGCCAACAGGCGTTCTCTATGCTGCGATCAACTTCGGCAATCCCGTTCTGGCTCAGCGTGGCCCGAACGGTGAGCCTCAAGGGGTATCAGTAGCGCTCGCCAAGTCCTTGGCACAGGAATTGGGTGCATCGCTGGAAATGCGAACCTTCGACGCTGCCGGCAAGGTATTCGCTTCGTTGGAAGAAGGCGTGTGGAATCTGGCGTTCTTGGCTATCGAGCCGGTGCGAGAAGCGCAGATTTCGTTTAGTGAACCGTACGTCATCATTGAAGGCACGTATCTGGTTGACCGTGATTCTCCGTACCAGTCCGTGGCAGACCTCGATCAGGACGGCTTGAGATTGGCAGTTGGCAAAGGGGCTGCCTATGACTTGTTCCTGAGTCGCACTCTCAAGCATGCCCATCTCGAACGCGCTGAAACCTCGGCAGGCGCAGTTGATCTGTTCCTTGAACAAAAGTTGGATGCTGCCGCTGGCGTTCGTCAGCCCCTCCAGAAAGTCGCGGATCTCGACCCACGCTATCGCGTGCTGGATGACGCCTTCACGTCCATCCGTCAGGCGATGGCTGTGCCCCGAGGACGGGATGCCGGCGCTGCTTACGTCCGAGCATTTGTAGAGCGTAAGAAAGGCGAAGGTTTCGTTCATGAGGCTCTGGCTCAGAGCGGTCAGTCGGACGTGACGGTTGCACCGTAGACCGAAGTGCTAAGTGGAAGAGGCCGGAGACGGCCTCTCGTATTTTGAAGTAAAGGGCATAAATGCCCGCCGTGTTTAGGGTGATGAAATGACCAAGGCCGCTGATGTCGTTGTGCAATGCCTGGAAAACGAGGGTGTCGAGTATGTGTTCGGCATCCCTGGTGAGGAAAACCTCGACCTGCTGGAATCCCTGCGCAAGTCGAAGATCAAGCTGGTACTGACTCGCCACGAGCAGTCGGCGGGCTTCATGGCCGCCACCTATGGTCGCCTGACCGGCAAGACTGGCGTAAGCCTTTCTACCTTGGGCCCCGGCGCCACCAACCTGGTCACCGCCAGTGCGTACGCCTATCTGGGCGGCATGCCGATGATGATGATCACTGGTCAGAAGCCAATCAAGAAATCCAAGCAGGGGCGTTTCCAGATCATTGATGTGTGCGGGATGATGGATCCCATCACCAAGTACACCCACCAGTTCGCTTCGGCGGATAACATTCCGGCACGCATGCGCGAAGCCTTCCGCCTGGCCGAAGAAGAGAAACCGGGCGCCGTACACCTGGAGCTGCCCGAGGACATCGCTGCCGAGCAGACCGACGCTCTGCCAATCCCGCCTAGCCTGCACCGCAGGCCGCTGGCCGAACACAAGGCGATCGAAGCCGCTGTTGAGAAGCTGCAAAAGGCTCGCAGTCCGATTCTGGTGATCGGTGCAGGTGCCAACCGCAAGATGACCGCCAAGGTGCTCAAGCAACTGATCGACAAGACCGACATTCCGTTCATCACTACCCAGATGGGTAAAGGCGTGGTCGACGAACGTCACCCACGCTTCCTGGGTAACGCTGCGCTGTCGTCCGGTGACTTCGTGCACCGCGCCATCGAGGCCGCTGACCTGATTTGTTGGCGCTGATTGAAAACTGACCCACCCTGCCGATTGAAAATTGACCCAGGACGGATTGCTGATTTTTGCCCCAGCAATTGTGGATAAGCTTAGCAGCAGTGTTCCGATTGAAGACGCATCAAGCCCCACCGCATGCAGCAGGGCATTTATGGCGCGGATTAAAATGGCTCATCGTCCTCGACATCATCTCCGTCCTTGCGCTTTCGTTCCCGTGACTTGATCTTTGTCTGGGCGGCTAATGTGCTGTGTTGCAAGCGGTAAGACTCGTTGCCCGTTTCGACGATGTGGCAGTGATGTGTCAGCCGATCCAGCAGCGCCGTAGTCATTTTGGCGTCGCCAAACACACTCGACCATTCCGAGAAGCTGAGGTTGGTGGTGATGACCACGCTGGTGTGTTCGTACAGTTTGGACAGCAGATGAAATAACAGGGCACCGCCGCTTTGACTGAAGGGCAAATACCCCAGCTCATCCAGTATCACCAGGTCTGTTCGTAGCAGTCCCTGGGCGATTCGGCCTGCCTTACCATCGTACTTTTCACGCTCCAGCAGATTGACCAGATCCACCGTGGAGAAAAAGCGCACGCGTTTGTTGTGGGCCGTAATTCCGGATACAGCCAAGGCACTGGCCAGGTGTGTTTTCCCGGTTCCAGGGCCGCCGATGAACACGACATTCTGCGCGGTTTCAGTGAACGCTAAGCTGGATAGATCGCTGACCAGCCGGGCATCAGCGCTGGAAGCGCTGAAGTCAAAGCCAGCTAAGTCACGGTGCATGGGGAGTTTTGCCATGTTCATCTGATGATTCACCGAGCGCACCGCGCGATCCGCATGTTCCTGCTGAAGCAGATGTTCCAGCAGCCACTTCGATGAAGCCGTCGACGCTGTTCCTTGAGATACCAGTTCTTCCCAAGCACTGGCCATGCCGTGCAGGCGCAGTTCTTTGAGTTCAGTCATCAGGTCACGCATTGCGATTCTCCTCATCGGTCGTACGGAGCCGGTCGTAGCGCGCCGTATTGGCAACAGGCGCGACCTTGAGTTGCAGGCTGGTTTCTACACAGGGAGGTGGTGCGGTGGAGGTCAGGCGGGCAAGGACATTGAGGATTTGATCGGCGCTCAGACTTCCCGATTCAAGTACCAGCTCCACCGCCACCAGCACAGGTTCGAGACCCGCAATTGGCACAGCAGCCAGTACCTGCATCATGATTCGATCACCGTTGGTGTGACGCCTCAGTCCTCGTTTGAGAAGCCGTAACGGTTTTGGCAGATCAGCAAATGGCGCGCCATTGCGCAGTGCACCAGGCTTGCGTTCGATGAGTGGGATGTAGTGCTGCCAGTCAAAACTGACCTGATCTCGATCAAAGAGGCGCTCATGGCTGGCGATCACCGTTTCGTCGGCAATGACCACGATCCGCGAAGGGTACAAACGGCTGCTGACCCACTGACCAACACGCTCGCAAGGCACCGAATAACGATTGCGCGCCACGCTGATCAGGCAGGTACTAGAGACACGGACGGTGCGTTCCACGTAGCCATCAAAGGCCGTCGGCATCGGCATCATTTCAGCCTGCTCCAGCTCCAGGACTTCTGCCAGCGTCAAACCGTTGTACTGCGGATGTACAAGTTCGGCCCAGAGCGTACGACAGCGTTGGCCGAGCCAGACGTTCAGCTCCTCGAAGGTATGGAACATGCAGTTTTGAGCATCGAGCCAGATTCGTCTCCGGCTGTCCTGCACGTTCTTTTCGACGATGCCTTTCTCCCAGCCAGAGGCCACGTTGCAGAAGTCCGGATCGAACAGATAGTGCGCGCACATCACGGAAAACCGGGCGTTGACCGTGCGGCCTTTGCCTTTGTTGACCTTGTCGACAGCCGTTTTCATGTTGTCGTAGATGCCGCGACGTGGCACGCCACCCAACGCTCCAAACGAACGGGTATGGGCATCAAACAGCATCTCGTGGCCTTGGCTGGGGTACGCAACCAACCAGAATGCGCGACTGGCGCACAGCTTCATGTGGGAGACCTGGATACGTCGAAACAGGCCACCGATCAGCAGACTCTCTTCGCTCCAGTCAAATTGAAACGCCTCGCCGAGCGCAAAAGTCAGCGGTACAAAAGCGCGTAAAGACTTGCCTTGCTCACCTCGCCAAGAGCGCACAAACGCCGTGAGCTGGCTGTACCCGCCGTCGTAACCCTCGGCCTTGATCTGCTCGAAAAGCGCTTTGGCGCTCCTGCGGTTGTGTTTTGGCCGGAACGAATCGGCCTTGAGCGCCTGTTCCAACGTCTCGTGGAAAGGGCCGAGTTTGTTGAAGGTTGCGCACCGTTGGTACGCCGGCTGAGTGGCTTCGGGCGCTCTGACCCATTTTCGGATGGTGTTTCTCGACAGCCCGGTACGCTTGGCTATCTGATGCAGCGAGAGCTTGTCGCGGAAGTACATCCGCCGGATTTTTCCCAACATTTCCATGCTGATCACCCTGTGTTCTCCTGCTCGAAAAGTGAGCAGAAGCAGTTGAACACCTGGGTCAGTTTTCAGTCGGCAGAAGAGCCTCTACTGGGTCAGTTTTCGGTCAGCGGCAACAGTCTCTTGGCCAACCGACGAACCCGCCATCATTGAGACCTAAGGTAACAGAAAATGTCGTTGGATGAGTGGTGGCGAACCTGTCGAAGACGCCCAATACCAAGCGATCATTTTCGGTAAAGGGAATTTGTTTAGCGTTGGCAGAACTATAATTTTTTAATAACTTTGCGCTGGTGATCTGAGGGTCTTTAGCAAGATGCTCAACGTTCTGAGTGATGCTGTCGAAGAATTGCGTGATTCCGTTGTCGACATGGAGAATTTCGCGGGTGCTATTTTCAAAGAAATGGGCCTCCGCGTCTCCGCGTAGATTAATAATGACAAGCGCTGCGACCAAAATCACTGGAAGGCAGGCTATTGCTGAAAATACCCATGTTAATTTCTGCTTGATGCTCATGATTTCTCCAGCGCGAATTCTTAGTTTTTTAGCTGTGGGAATAAAGCCATGCTTGCAGGCCCGTAATTAGCAGGAAATGGCTGGCCTAGAAGGAAAAAAACTCCCGAGGCTGTCGGGAGTAAAGGAGCGCGCGTAACAGAGGAGAACAAAAGTCATCGAATTTCACTGCGCCACTCCATGGCGCGAAACAAAAGCGGCGATCTTTAACTAAGCTATCATCGCCGCAAGGCAATGTCAGGTTTAATCTGACGGCTTGATTAGAAGATGTTGATCGGGTACTCAGCAAATGCCCTTACTTCATTGCCGTCCTCATTATAGTCGCGAGCATTGTTTGATACGCGCAACCAGGAGCCTCGCAACTTTAGTTTCAGATCTTTAGCAGGGCCGCTTTGGACAACATATTGAATTTGGTTGAAGATTTCCCGCTCGCTACCATCGCCGTCATTGGTGCGAATGTTATCACCGTGAACATACGCGATTCTGTATGAGAGTCCGGGTGCACCGTACTCAGCGAAATCGAGGGAGTATGCAACTTGCCAAGAGCGCTCATCCTCCGCATTGAAGTCCGACCAGTAAGAGTTGGCGAGGAAGATTGTGCTGCCGCCGTCTCCGACACCGCCAACATTCTGGTATCTGCCATAGTTATAGCCCGTGTCCCCCGAACTACGTTGGTGGGCTAAAGTAACGGCGTGAGGGCCGAACGCAAACGTGGCGCCCAAGCTCCATATGATGTTGTCACGACCAGTTCCGAGCTGTTCCGAGTATGCCTTGTCCAGTCGGGACTTATATGCGTTCAGGTCAAGTGTGAGCGAAGTGTTATCTTCGAACGGAAGGGTATACACTGCGCCCAAATAGTGCTTGGTGAGCCGGTCTTCAACGTCGGATGTGTAGAGAGCGGCGCTGAAATTATCGCTGAACTCATAGCTGCCGCCAATTAAGTCAATGTTCTTCAGGCCGCCGCTGTCACGCCCCTCAGCACTTTTCCGCACCTCTGCAGTTAAGTGTGCGGCATTGACTTCAAGCCCCTTCAGTTCCTTCGATGTCACCATCCATCCGGTATAGGTTTCTGGTAATAGTCGAGCATCATCGTGATTCAAAACAGGGAGCGTTGGCCTTAGGTCACCATATTTAAGAACGGTGTTTGAGGCCCGTAGCTTGATTGCGCCGCCTGCACGCGATAGATCACTTGCAGCTTCGCCACTATCACCTTGCTTGAAGAAATCGATACCCCCAGCGCCCGATTTACCTTGACCGCCATCCAGTCTCAGTGCGTAGAAACCGAATGCATCAGCTCCAAACCCTACAGTCCCTTGGGTAAAACCAGACTCGAACTGGCCCATTACTGCTTGACCCCATTCTGCCTTGTCTTGGCGCTGATTATTGTAATCTCGATTGATATAGGCGTTTCGAAGAAGGACTTTTAAATGGCTATCTTCTATGAAGCCATTGGCTGACGACTGATCGCTCGCAAGCGCGTTGAGACTCAGGGCCAGTCCCAGAGGGGCTGCCATAAATATTGTTTTTTTCATTATTATCCCTTGTTGTGTTTGTGATGCGCTGGCTGTCGCAAGGGCTAATTGTCCCTGTTGCGATTATAGGGCGATAGATTTGTAGTTATCTTCGGCGTCCAGGGCGTAGTCTCCGGGCGCGCGAAGAGGAAACAATTTATCTATTATTCGTTATATGGCTATGACTGGGCATCGGGCGGTCTCTTTAGTTTTTGTTATTTTTTGGGTGAAGCCAAGGGCGTTACTGCTGGCATTTCTGATTCGTCGAAGCTATCAAAGCTTTCTCGATTCTAATATCTGATTTCTGAATACTTGGTCTTCAGGATTCGAATAGGCTCAGTCGAATCATTACGCATGAGGCCTGGGGGGGTTCTAGCTATTCGGAATCTGAATACCTGGATTTCGGATTCTGTATAGTAGATGGTGCTAAGGGGGGTGATATAGTCCAAGGCGAAATCACCTTTAAGGAAAGGAACCGCCAGTGACAGCGTTCTCTTATACGATCAAGCCCGAAATTTTTTCTGACCACCCCGACTACGTTCGAGGGGTCGTTGTATTTAGAGGGCTAGATAACGCTGCGCTCCACGCTGAGATCACGCAGGAGCTCCGCGCCAGTGAGGGAGCGCTGCGCGAACGGATCCAAGGCAACCCTGCAGAATTCCCACAGATTGCCGCCTGGCGAGATGCTTATCGCAAATTTGGCGCGAAGCCGTCGGAGCACAGGAGCTCGATCGAGGCCCTTAGCAGGCGCGTTCTAAAGCCGGACTCCCTGCCCGATATCAACGCTTTGGTGGACATCGGCAACCTTCTGTCCCTGCGATACGTCCTGCCTGCGGGGGTTCACCCGATCGGTTCAGGATCCCATGAGATCGAGCTTCGTAAATCCAAAACCTCAGACACCTTCCTGGCAGAGTCAGAGAAAGATCCAGAGTTCATTGCACCTGGAGAAGTGGTGTTGGCCGCTGGCGGGCGAGTATTGACTCGTCGGTGGACATGGCGGCAGGCGGCTGATACCAGGACTCTTGCTGAGACAAATTGTGTCTTCTTCGATATCGATGGCTTGGCCCCCACAGGTCTGGCGGATGTGAGGTCTGCCATCGCCGATCTGATCCAGCTCGTCGGTAAATTCTGCGGCGGCGAATGCGTGGGATACGCCATACTGGACGCTAAGAACTCCACGATGAACGTTAACCTGGGATAGCCGATGAACCCTGCCTTCAGTAGCCTGACCATACTGCAATTGAGGGCATTGGTGACGATCCTTGATGTGCGTAACCTGAGCAAGGCTGCGGATATTTTGGGTACTAGTCAGCCAGCGATCAGTAGATATCTTGCTCATGCTCGCGAGGCCCTGGGCGACCCATTGGTGGTTCGCAAGGGTCGTCAGTACGTTCTCACCGAACGAGGAGTCGAGGTAATTCAGCCGCTCAAGGACATCTTGGTGCGCCTTGAGGGCATGACATCTACCATTAACTTTTCTCCTGAAAAATGTGATCGCCGCTTCAGCATCGCAGGTTCGGACTACGTTGCGCAGTACATTCTTCCTGATTTGATGAAGGATCTCGCGCTGGTTGCTCCGAAGGTCAGCGTCGATTACCGCAGTTGGCAAGCCAACCATTATGATTGGCTTGCCAATGGAGAGGTAGATCTTGCGGTTAGCATGGTCGCCGAAACGCCAGCGGATTATCACGGTCGTATGATCGGGGAGGATCATGCCGTTTGTTGTATGCGGCTTGGCCATCCTGTTTCTTTGGCTCAATCCGTTGATCAAGAGGCGTATCTAAAGTGGCCTCACGTCAAGATCACAACAGGCGGGGACAAGGATAGCTTTATTGATTCGTTCCTTCGCAAATCTCAGCACAATCGCAAATTGAAATTGACGGTTCCATACTACTCGGCTGCATTGATGGTCGTTCAGCAGAGTGATGCATTGCTTACGCTGCCTGAACACATTGCCCGTAAATGGTCAGAGATGGGCCTGGTGTGCTATCGCCCGATATCGTTCCTGCAACACCAATTCCGATACTGGGTGGTATGGCACTCCCGAACCCAGTCATCTCCAGAGCAGCAGTGGTTCAGGCATTTTATATACCAGCATTGCCGAGCATCTCACTTCCTGAGTCCTGGTGATCGCTCACCGTCGCTGCTGGGGTCTGATGTATCTACAATCTGAATAGCTGCTATGCAGGCATGATTACTGCCATCTCATCTTCTAGGTGATACCTTGGGTATCAATCGATGAGCTATTGCTTTTCGATAAAAGCGGTACCCAATAATTACAAAATGGGTAGCCTGCACTTCAATCTGCCAAAATCACATCTGGCCTGTCACTTTGGTGGCGCCTTAGGCTGATGCATCACAATTGAGAAAAATATGATGAGCAGAGATCAAGAGTCTGGGCAGGCGCTCGTGCGCGGCCTGTCGAATCGTCACATTCAAATGATCGGATTGGGCGGTGCCATTGGTACCGGTCTTTTTCTGGGTAGCGCGGGTGTTATTAAATCAGCTGGCCCCAGTTTGCTAATTGGTTATGCTTTCGCTGGAATGATTGCATTTCTTATTATGCGCCAGCTCGGCGAAATGCTTGTGGATGAGCCTGTGTCTGGCTCTCTCAGTTACTTTGCTCGGAAGTACTGCGGCGGATTCTTAGGGTACTTGACTGGGTGGAACTACATCGCGGCGTATGTCCTGGTCGGCATGGCAGAACTTACGGCAATTGGTAAGTTTATTCAGTTCTGGTGGCCAGAGGTTCCCACCTGGATCACGGCCTCGTGTTTCTTTGTGATTATCAATGCCATGAATCTACTCAACGTTCGCTTTTACGGCGAAACGGAGTTTTGGTTCTCGTTGGTTAAAGTTACCGCCATCGTTGCCATGATCGGCTTCGGAAGCTGGCTGCTCTTTGGCCCTACGCCCCCACCTGAGGCTGCTGTTTCGAATCTCTGGGCGCATGGTGGATTCTTCCCTCACGGGGTTGGCGGATTGCTGATGGCTTTGCCATTCATAATGTTCGCGTTTGGTGGCCTGGAAATGATTGGCTTCACTGCTGGTGAAGCTCGTGAGCCGAAAAAGACCATCCCATTGGCCATCAACCGTGTCCTGTACCGTATTGGTATTTTTTACATCGCTGCCTTGGCTATCCTCTTGGCGCTCACCCCTTGGGATACCTTGGTCAGTTCCCTGGATAACGCGGGTGATCCCTACAGCGCTAGCCCGTTCGTTAAAATTTTGAGCCTGTTGGGTAGTGACTTCGCGGCGAACCTACTTAACCTTGTAGTTCTGACTGCGGCAATGTCTGTCTACAACGGCATCGTGTATTGCAATGCGCGCCAGTTGTTCGCTCTCGCACAGCAAAATCAAGCGCCTAAGCGATTCTTGAAACTGAACGGTAATAGCGTGCCTGTGAATGCTTTATTTGCAACAGCGCTTATTACTGGCATTGCCGTTGTAATCAACTATTTCTCTCCAAATGGAGCTATTGAAATATTGATGTCGTTGACTGTGTCGGCCACTGTAATCAATTGGTTGCTCACAAGCTATACACATCTGAAGTTCAAGAAAGCTAAGGCCGAAGCAGGCGAGGAGCTGGCGTACAACTCCCCTTTGCATCCTTACAGTAACTATCTGTGCATCGCTTTCATTGTCGGGCTGCTCGTGCTTATGGCTTTCATTCCTTCAATTCGGATTGCTGTGTGGCTTATTCCTCTCTGGCTGATGGTGATTTATGCCAGCTATAAAAAAACCCAAGTTGGTGCGACTCGCGCAGTTAGCTTTGAGTAAATTGCATTAGGTGATACAAATGAAAACTGAGAACTCTACAGCTGTAACCATGACTGGCGGCGATGCTATCGTCCAAGGCCTTAAGGCTCACGGTGTTGATACTGTATTTGCACTCCCTGGTGCTCAAATCTACGGTTTGACCGATGCGCTCGCTCGTAACACCGACTCGCTGCGTATCTTCGGTGCCCGCCACGAGCAGACCAGCGCTTACATGGCATTTGGTTATGCTCGCTCCACTGGCCGCCCAGGCGTGTTCACTGTGGTGCCTGGCCCAGGCATTCTGAACGCCAGTGCCGCGATGCTTACGGCACATGGATGCAATGCGCCAGTGCTCGCTTTGACTGGCGACGTGATGAGCGCCTTCAAAGATCGTGGTCGTGGCCAGCTGCATGAGCTCCCTCGCCAACTGGAAATTCTGCAAAGTGTGGGCAAGTACGCTGCTCACATTGAGCAGCCAGCTGATACATCCTGGCATGTCGCCCGAGCGTTCCAGGAGATGTGCTCGGGCCGGCCAGGCGTCGTGTCTCTTCAAGCATCTTGGGACTACTTCACCAAGCCAGCTGCTGTCGCTCCCCAGGCGCCGCTCCCGCTGAAGCCAACTCCACCAGTCGATTCTGACGCGGTAGAGCGCGCGGCTGGAATTCTGAGCAAAGCCAAAGCGCCAATGATTTTTGTTGGCTCTGGCGCGCTTGAGGCCAGCAATGAAGTCAGTCAACTGGCAGAGGTTCTGGGTGCACCGGTTGTAAGTTTCCGTGGTGGTCGTGGTGTGGTAAGCGATGATCATCCTCTGGGCTTCACTGTGGCCTCCGGCTCTCGCCTTTGGCCGCAAACCGATGTGGCTATCGTCATCGGCTCGCGATTTGAGCTTCTGGACATTCGCTGGAGGCATCGCCCAGAAGGCTTGAAGATCATCCGTATCGACATCGATCCTGCCGAGGTACGCCGGATCAGCGCTGAGGTCAACCTGCTGGCTGATGCAGGCGAAGGCTCCAAAGCACTCGCTGAGGCCGTACTGCGAGTAGGAGCGCCTAAGCACAGAGATGCAGATCTGGCCGAGGCAAAAGCGTCGGCTGAGCAGGCTATTCAGTCTGTACAGCCACAATTGAGCTACTTGCGCGTTATTCGAGATGTCTTGCCACGTGATGGCTTCTTCATCGAAGAAATCTCGCAGGTTGGTTTCACTTCGATTTTCGGCTTCCCGGTATACAAGCCTCGCACCCTCGTCACATCGGGTCACCAAGGCACGCTGGGCTTCGGTTTCCCAACTGCACTTGGTGTGAAGGCGGCTCATCCAGACAAAGCAGTGGTCTCGATCTGCGGTGATGGCGGATTCATGTTTGCTGCCCAAGAGCTTGCCACCGCTGTTCAGTACAAGCTGAACCTGGTCACCATCGTTTTCAACAACAGTGCTTATGGGAACGTGTATCGGGATCAGCAGGAGAGCTTCGGTGGCCGCCTGCTCGGCTCCGAGCTGGTCAACCCGGATTTTGTGAAATTCGCTGAATCCTTCGGCGTAGAAGCCCACCGAGTCAATACCCCGGCCCAGCTTCGTCCCGTCCTGGAAAAAGCTTTCGCTGCTGATAAGCCGGTTCTGATTGAAGTCGTGGTTCCTCGTGGTGGAGATACCAGCCCTTGGACTTTCTTGCACCCGACTTTCAACTGAATCTAAAGGAAACTCAAAATGCTTGAACAAGTAGAGCTTTATCCGGGCGACCCCATTCTCTCGCTGATGGATGATTTCCATAAAGATCCACGAGCTGAAAAAGTGAATCTCAGCATCGGCTTCTACTACGACGAAAACGGCAATGTACCCGTGCTTACGTCCGTGAAGAAAGCCAAAGAGATTCTGGATGGCCGTGTTGAGGAGCCAAACCTCTACCTTCCTATGGATGGTCTGCCCTCCTTCCGTACCCAGGTACAGGAATATCTGTTCGGTGAAGCGAATAGCTCCCACGGCGCACGGATTGCCACAATCCAAACTGTGGGTGGGTCTGGTGCGATCCGGGTAGGCGCAGACTTTTTGAAGCGCTACTACCCTGACTCACAAGTGTGGGTGAGCGATCCAACCTGGGACAACCATCACGCTATCTTCAAAGGTGTGGGCTTCGATGTGCACCGATACTCCTACCTGAAAGATGGTGGGCGATCGGTCAACTTCGAAGGTATGCTGGAGACATTCAAGTCTCTCCCAGAAAACACGATCGTTCTCTTGCATGCGTGCTGTCATAACCCGACCGGTTTGGATCTGACGCCTTCGCAGTGGGACACCTTGATCGAGCTGTTCTCCAGCAAATCTTTGATTCCGTTCCTTGATGCAGCGTATCTGGGGATGGGGGAGGGTTTGGATGAGGACAGTTACGGCATTCGAGCTCTCGCAGGGTCTGGCATCACGGGACTGATCAGCAACTCATTCTCGAAAGTCTTTTCTCTGTATGGTGAACGGGTCGGCTCGTTGTCCATCATTTGTGAGTCATCAGAAATTGCGGAGCGGACAGGCGGTCAACTGAAAGGTACCGTCCGTACCAACTACTCCAATCCCCCACGTTTTGGAGCGGAATTGGTGAGCATTATTCTGTCGAACGCCGACCTTCGGGCTGAGTGGCGAGCTGAGTTGGAGTCGATGCGTGAGCGCATGGTGACCATGCGGCATGCCCTGTATGACCAGATCAAAACAATCCGTCCGGAAGCCGATGTTGAGTATCTCGTCACCCAGAAAGGAATGTTTAGCTTCAGTGGCTTGAGCGCAGAAGCTGTTGACAGAATCCGTGACAAGCATGGCATCTACTTCATTCGCAATGGTCGGATCTGCATCGCTGGTCTCAATGAGTTCAACGTCTCCAAAGTAGCCACTGCAATTGCTGCAGAGTCATAAGTTCTTCGTTAGGAAGTTACCTCTTAGCGCCCCTTAGGGGCGCTTTTTTTATATATCTACTTCAGGCGTTTGCACAGGTATTTCATGTGCTCAACAACGAGGTGTCGTGATGGCTGGCCTCCAAGAATGTGGAAACTCGGTGTCTCAGTGGAATTTTGCAGTGCGTGCCGTTTGTGGGCCATACGAGACAGAGGTTAATCGAAAGTACGCCAAATTCGTTGGTGATGTCGTGTCCGGGACGCGGGGTGGGCTACCATTCGCTCGGTTACGAACCAACGCAGCTCGTGTCAGGCGGTGTGCTCGTGGAGCGGATCGAGATAATGATCAGCGCTGCGTACTCCTCAGTCAGAGCATTGGCCAGGCCCGGGTAGTTCACGATGGTTTCACTTACCACCTGATGCCTGGAGACATTGTGCTCCTCGACAGCGCAGGGGAGTGCGAAATTGAACCGAAAGGTTTGATTGAGCACATGGCTATTTCTCTTCCGAAACCCATGGTCGCTCGGCACATCAGCCCTGGTCGACGCCTTCAAGGGATGGTGGATCTGAATTCTACTTCCGGTCGCCTGTTGCGTTTATTGCTGGCCCAGCTGTCTGAAGAGGATCATAAGCTTTCTGAACTTGAACAGCATGGAGTGCTATCTGCAATTCTATGCCTGCTCGGCTCAGCACTCCAAAAACAGAACGTACAGCCATCAAAAAAATTAACTCGAAGAACATCTGCAGAATTGCGAGTGGAAGCGGAGATCTTTATCCAAAACTCAATCGCATCTCCCGAGCTCAGTCCTGCATTAATTGCTAGCGTTCTAAATGTCTCCCTGCGACAGCTGTACCGATCGTTCGAGGAAGGTGGGGGGTCTGTGTACAGATACATACTAGCAAGCAGATTAAAGCACTGCGCTTCGGAGCTTACAGTCGCTGGCTCAATAAGAGTATCTGTTACTGATATTGCCTACAAATGGGGGTTTTCAGACTCAGCTAGCTTTAGCCGCGCTTTCAAGCGCCATTTTGGATTGGCGCCACGTGAGTATCGTATGGTTTTTTGCGATCAGAAAATTATTATTTAAATTTGCATAAAAGGCTTGCGTATGATTGATTCGCCAACCTATATGAATTTGAGACTTTCGCATGTTCGTGAATTTTTTATGCGGAACTTAAGGCCTGCCTTGAATCGCTATAACGTAACAGAGCAACAGTGGCGAGTTATTCATGCCCTCAGCCACCACGGCCCAATGGAGTTCAGCCAACTCGCCCATCAGTGCTGCATAATTAAGGCAAGTTTTAGCTCTATCCTGGTAAGGATGGAAAGTGCAGGCTACATTTCTCGAAAAAAATCAAGCTCAGATCGACGGCGGATAATCATTGCGCTAAAGAAGCCAGGGGCAGATCTGTTTCTGCAGCTGTCCAATGACATGGCTATCAATCAGAGAGAGCTTAAGGAAAGTCTAGGTGACGACCGTTGGAGTTCGTTACTTCTACTGATAGATGAGTTAGATCGACTCGTGCTGCCGCTGGAGAGCATTGTCCCCAGCGACAGTCACCCCTAAAGGCACTAATACACAGTGCTAGCCGGCACCTCAGGGCTGTCAGTGCCTTTGAATTTTCCGGCCAGGGTTTTCAGTCCCCTCATCAGAATCGATGTATCTACACCGACCGCCACAAAAGTCGCCCCCAGCTCAAGATAGCGCCGAGCGAGTTTCTCATCTGCACTCAGGATCCCAACTGCCTTGCCTGCGCTCTTTACACGTAAGATGGCATCTTCAATTACGCGCTGAACTTCGGGGTGACCAGGATTTCCCCGGTGCCCTAAAGCAGCGGAAAGATCAGCAGGCCCGATGAAGACGCCGTCTACTCCCTCGACGGCAGCGATCGCATCCAGGTTGGACAATCCCACCTGATTTTCCACTTGTACCAGTAGGCAGATTTCCGCATCGGCTTTGTCGAGATAGTCAGTAATCGAATTCCAGCGTGAAGCGCGTGCCAATGCACTACCCACACCGCGAATCCCGTTAGGGGGATACGTCACAGCCTTCACCAGATGCTCCGCCTGCTCTGATGTCTCCACCATCGGAACCAATAGAGTTTGCGCACCCACATCAAGCATCTGCTTGATCAGGGCCGCATCACCCACCACTGGGCGGATGATCGGCTGCGATGGGTATGGGGCTATGGCTTGAAGCTGCCCCAGAGTGCTGCGAAGGTCATTCGGAGCGTGCTCACCATCTATCAAAAGCCAGTCAAAGCCCGCGTTCGCCGCAAGCTCTGCACAGTAAGGGTCTGCCAACCCGAGCCAGAGGCCGATCTGCGGTTCATCCTTCTTGAGGCGAGATTTGAAGAGATTCTGCTGCATGATTGAAGCTCCTTCGTCTTCAAATGAACCGGCAGGTAATGCTACCCAGCAGGTCGTAGTCGACATGGAACGTATCACCA
This sequence comes from Pseudomonas sp. 8 R 14, assembly GCF_900005955.1. Classification (NCBI taxonomy): domain Bacteria; kingdom Pseudomonadati; phylum Pseudomonadota; class Gammaproteobacteria; order Pseudomonadales; family Pseudomonadaceae; genus Pseudomonas; species Pseudomonas sp. 8 R 14. The sequence goes on from NZ_CVTH01000047.1 coordinate 28,306, forward strand.
GGGCTTGCGGCAACTGGCCGGGTAAATGAGCCGCCCAAGATGATCTGTCCAGGTTCCAGAGTGACATCGTACGGAGCCAGTTTGTTTGCCAGCCACGCAACACCTTTAGCTGGATGGTTGAGCACAGCGGCGCTCACACCGGACTCTTCGATCACGCCGTTGCGGTATAGAACTGCAGGGATCTTCCGGAGGTCGACGTCAGTAGGGCGTACTGGACGACCGCCCATTACGACGCCGGCGTTCGCTGCGTTATCGGAGATCGTGTCGAATACCTTCCGGGTCACCTTGGTCTGTGGATCGACCTGGTGGATACGGGCGTCAATGATTTCCAGTGCAGGAATGACCCACTCAGTCGCATCGAGGACGTCGAATACAGTGACATTAGGGCCTTTGAGAGGCTTACCAAGGATGAAGGCCAGTTCAACTTCTACCCGTGGGACGATAAAGCGGTTAAACGGGATGTCAGTACCTTCCTCGAAGATCATGTCATCGAGCAGTGCGCCGTAGTCGGGCTCTGTGATGTTCGACGAGACCTGCATGGCACGTGATGTCAGTCCGATTTTGTGGCCCACCAACTTCCGGCCAGAGGCAATTTTTTTTGCCACCCAGGCCCGCTGAATAGCGTAAGCATCTTCGATTGTAATTGCCGGTTGTGAAATCGAGAACTGACTAATTTGCTCGCGCGTGCGTTCAGCTTGGTCGAGCAACTCTGCGCACTGTTGGATGATATCGTTGTTGAGCATGGCAAACCTCAAGTTGCTTTGTTGAACAGCGAGTGCAGGCTACTGTGTTTTGCATCAAACACCTGTCCAACGCTTTCATCTATTTGCAGAGTTAGGCCGATAGGGCGTTTTTGTAAAAGGGCGTCCAAGTGACTACGTAATGTTCCCAGTAGTGCTTGGCCGACCGATTGATGCACGGTAGGGCTGCGTCCGGCGCCAATTCGTAAATTGGCATAGAGGAATCCGTACTGACCTTGCCCGTCGGCAACTGCGCAATGCGCTGCAGGGTAGGCAAGTACACGAGTTCCCCCCGTTGGGAAGACTTTTTGGCCTGTTTCGTCTTTTTGCTCAAGCATGGTGTCAGCAAGAGCACGGCATAGAGCTGACAAGTCTGCTTCAGCCTCCAAATCGGGCGTGTAGAGCAGAACCAGGTGAGGCATGACGGCGCTTCCTATAGTCGACTGGTGGATACGACAGCAGCGAGGTTCGCGGCTTGCGCTGCTGGGATACGAGTACCGCTTTGCGGAGTCACTGGGAAGATGGCGTTGATTTGCCCAGTTCCGGAAGAGCCGAAGTAAGGCGTTATGACTTCTGCTTTGCCGTCGTAGTCTGACCATCCAAGCGCGCCCAGCAGCATGGCTGTGTCGTGCATGAAGCCCTCGCCGTGACCTTTCGCGGCATACTCAGGCAGCATTCCGCAGAACTCTTCCCATTCACCGTTTTCCCACATCTTCACCACGCGCTCATCAAGAACCTGGAGGAAAGGACTCCAAATTTTCTCGGCGAATTCGGGGGCTTGGCCATTTTGAGCAAAGCGATGAGAGAGAGAGCCACTGGCCAAGAATGCGACGGTTCCGTCATAGTGATCTTCGACAGCTTTCCGCATCGCCCAGCCAAGGCGCGCACTGTCAGCAAGGTAATGAGAGGTGCACAGCGCTGACACCGAAATTACTTTGAAGTGTTGATCTTGGTTCATGTAACGCATCGGCACCAAAGTTCCGTATTCCGGGCCTAAGGTTGTAGCATCGTGAGCCATCGTCTCGACTTGGAAGCGATTACATTCTTCAGCTAGGATTTTCCCAAGCTCTGGGTTGCCAGGGAACTCATAATGCATGTTGCTAATAAAGTGCGGAAGCTCGTTGCTGGTGTAAACACCTTCAAAGTGCGGGCCGCAGAGAACGTGATAATTCGCGTTCACTAGCCAATGGGTATCGAAGACGATAATAGTATCGACGCCCAGTTCGCGGCAGCGGCGGCTGATTTCGTAGTGCCCATCAATGGCGGACTGTCGCAGGCCTTGTCGCGGGCCAGGCAGTTCGGACAGGTACATAGACGGAACGTGTGTGATTTTAGCTGCTAGTGCTACTTTGCCCATGAGTGGAATCCTTATTCTTGTTAGATCCCGCAGCACCAGGCGAGCTTGGCGGTCGTCAGAACAGCAAGCTCCCCCAGTGCGTTGGGAAAATTGCTACACGCCCCAGCGTGGGATGTGATGGCTGCCCATGGAAATGCAGACGTTCTTGATTTCTGCAAAGACTTCGAAGCTGTATTGGCCGCCTTCGCGACCGGTGCCCGAGCCTTTCACTCCACCGAACGGTTGGCGCAGGTCGCGTACGTTTTGGCTGTTGATGAACACCATGCCGGCCTCGATACCACGTGCCAGACGATGGGCCTTACCAATGTCCTGAGTCCAGATGTAGGAGGCCAGGCCGTACTCGGTGTCGTTGGCCAGGCGCAGGGCTTCGGCTTCGTCCTTGAACGGGATCAAGCACGCCACCGGGCCGAAGATTTCTTCCTGGGCGATGCGCATGTTGTTGTTCACGTCGGCGAACACCGTCGGCTGGATGAACTGCCCCTTGGCCAGGTGTGCCGGCAGGTTGGTCGGACGCTCCAGGCCACCCGCGACCAGCCGCGCGCCTTCCTCGATGCCGATGCGGATGTAGCCGGTGACCTTGTCGTAGTGCTGCTGGGTGATCATCGAACCGACCTGGGTCTTCGGGTCGGTCGGGTCACCGACGATCAGGCGCTGGGCGCGGGCGGCGAATTCGGCGATGAACTGCGGGTACACGCTCTCCTGGATGAAGATCCGGCTGCCAGCGGTGCAACGCTCGCCGTTCAGCGAGAAGATGGTGAACAGCGCAGCGTCCAGGGCACGTTCCAGATCAGCGTCTTCGAAGATCAGCACCGGCGACTTGCCGCCCAGTTCCATCGAGTACTTCTTCAGGCCGGCGGTCTGCATGATCTTCTTACCGGTGGCGGTGCCACCGGTGAAGGAGATTGCGCGCACATCCGGGTGTCGAACCAGAGCGTCGCCGGCAGTGGCGCCGTAGCCCTGGATGACGTTGAGCACGCCATTAGGAATGCCGGCTTCGACGGCCAGACGGCCTAGTTCGTTGGCGGTCAGCGGCGACAGCTCGCTCATCTTCAGTACGGCGGTGTTACCCAGCGCCAGGCACGGCGCGGTCTTCCAGGTAGCCGTCATGAATGGCACGTTCCACGGCGAAACCAGGCCACACACACCCACTGGCTGGTACAGGGTGTAGTTGAGCATCTGGTCATCGACCGGGTACGAATGGCCGTCCATGCGTGTGCAGACTTCGGCGAAGAAGTCGAAGTTGTGCGAAGCGCGTGGGATCAGCACGTTCTTGGTCTGGTGAATCGGCAGGCCGGTGTCGAGGGTCTCCAGTTCGGCCAGCTTCGGCACGTTCTGGTCGATCAGCTCACCGAGCTTGCGCATCAGACGGGCGCGTTCCTTGGCCGGGGTATTGGCCCATTTCGGGAACGCTTCCTTCGCAGCCGCTACGGCCTGGGCGACCTCTTCAGCGCCGCCGCTGGCGACTTCGCCAATCGCTTCGCCGGTAGCCGGGTTGTAGTTGACGAAGGTGTCTTTGCTTTCGACCTCGCGGCCATTGATCCAATGTTTGATCATGATGATTACGCCTCTTTATTTCGTGAAGCGAAGAACTCCGCCTCGCTGACAATACGGTTCACCAGGCGGCCTACGCCTTCTACTTCCACGATTACCTCATCGCCCGCCACCACGTCAGCCAAGCCTTCGGGTGTACCGGTAGCGATCATGTCGCCGGGCTGCAGGGTCATGAAGCTGGAGAAGTATTCGATCAGGTAGGGGATATCGAAAATCATGTCCGCAGTGGAGCCTTCTTGCTTCAGCTCACCGTTGACCCAGGTGCGCAGGGTCAGATTGTTCGGATCGGGTACATCGGCGGTGTCGATGATCCACGGGCCTACCGGGGTGGTGGCGTCGCGGTTCTTCACGCGCAGGTTGGGCCTGTAGTAGTTTTCCAGGTAGTCACGGATGGCGTAGTCGTTGCAGACGGTGTAGCCAGCCACGTACTGCAGGGCGTCTTCGCGTTTGACGTTCCGTGCAGGTTTACCGATAACTGCCACCAGCTCGCACTCGTAGTGCATGTAGGTAACGCCATCCGGGCGCCAAGTGACCTGGTTGTGGCTGGTGTACGTACCAGGCGACTTGATGAAGGCCAGCGGTTCGGTCGGTGGCGCAAAGGCCAGCTCAGCGGCGTGGTCGGCGTAGTTCAGGCCCAGGGCAAACATGTTGCCATTGGCGGGAGGTAACCATTCCACCTGTGCTTCTGCGATCAGGCGTCCGTCGGCCAATCGCACTGCGTTATCAGTCTCGACGGTGACGTCGTGCTCTTGGCCTTCGAAACGGATGCGGGCATGTTTCATCAGCGGATCTCCTGCTCTTCGACAATGTGGTTGGCAAGCTGGCCAAGTGAAGTGATTTCAACCTCGACTTGGTCGCCAGGTCGAATGTCGACCCTGCCTTCTGGAGTGCCGGTAATTAGGAGGTCACCTTCATGGAGTGTCATAAACTCGCTGAGCTCGGCGATCAGCTGAGGGATGCTGCGCACAAAATTGGCCGTGGAGTTCTGCTGATGCACTTCACCATTAACCCGAAGGGTGATCATCAAATTGTGCGGATCAGCGATCTCGCTAGCGGGTACCACCTCCGGCCCAAATGAACAGAAGCCGTCACGACACTTGGCCTTGACCGCCGGGCGGTAATAGCTGTCTTCCGGCAAACTGAACTCATTGACGATGGTGTAGCCGGCCACGTGCTCCATCGCATTTTCGACGCTGACGCGGCTAGTGGTCTTGCCGATCAGAACGCCGAGCGCCGGGCCCGCCTGCAAGCGCTCTACATTAATCGGGTATACAACCGCGCGATTGTGAGCATTGCGGGTGTTTGGCGTTTTGATGAACAACACAGGCTTAACGGGTAGTTGCTTGTACGGCGCTTGTTCGAATTCCGCGAGACGCTGGTTCAGCAAACCCTTATAGTTCAGCGCAATGCCGAACAGAGCGCCATGCACCAACTCATTTAAGCTTTGGGACATCAATGTTCTCCTTGTTAGCTCGACCAGGCTTGGTCGTTATTTTTTATTGAAACTGAACACTAATGCCGACAGATAGTTGATGCGGTGGCGTCAAGTCACCGCTGGGAGATCCTGCCATCTGAAGTGTAATATGGTCAGTCCTATTGGCTTTAGTATCGAATCATTACGGACTTCAATTCAGTAAAGTCCTCGATGAAAGCACTGCCGAATTCGCGCCCAATCCCAGACGCTTTGATTCCGCCGAATGGAACTGCTGGATCAAGAAGGGTATGCATGTTGACCCAAAGAGTTCCTGCTTGAATTTCCGGAATCATGCGCAGTGCCTTGCTGAGATCGTTAGTCCAGAGACTGGCGCTCAACCCATACGGACTGTCATTCATCAACGAAACAAGCTCGTCCTCGTCGTCATAAGCGAGGAACGTCGCAACAGGCCCGAAAGTCTCTTGAGTCATCAGCGTATCTGTGGCGCTGTTTGCAAGAATTACGGTTGGCTCGACATAGCAACCTGGTTGATCCAGTAGCCGTCCGCCATGAAGAATGGTGTTGTTCTCAGCCCTGGCTTGCGCAAAATACCCAGAAAGCTTCTGCTGATGCTGAGCATTTGTAACAGGGCCGAACTCACTGGCTTCGTCCATTGGCGAGCCAATTTTCAAGGCCTTCAGGCGTGTCACCAAACTTTCAAGTAGGTGATCGATCTGAGACCGATGAACATAAAACCGTTCAGCTGCAGCGCAGATTTGGCCGGAGTGCAAGAAGCCAGCCTCAATGATCCCTGCCACCGCTTTTTCGACTGGCACATCGCGGAGGAAGCCAGCAGCGTTTTTGCCGCCCAACTCAAGCGTGGCACGAGTCAGCTTGGCCTGCATGGCAGTGGAACCTACTGCCAAACCAGTGGGCACCGAGCCGGTGAAGGACACTTTGTCAGTGTCAGGGTGCTCAATCAGAGCTTTCCCGACAGCACCATCGCCACAGACAACGTTGAGAGCGCCTGGAGGCAGGCCTGCTTCGATCGCAAGCTCCGAAATCCGCAGGATGGTAAGCGGGGTGAACTCGCTAGGCTTGATGATCACGCTGCATCCGGTCACCAGCGCTGACGCCAGCTTCCAGATCGCGATCATGGTCGAGAAATTCCACGGAACGATGCCTACCACTACACCTACCGGCTCTCGAAGAGTGAATGCCGTGTAGCGTTCGCCGTTGAATGAAGGGATCGACGGGGTGATCGTTTGACCCGTAATTTTGCTTGCCCAGCCAGCGTAATAGCGCAGGAAATGTGCCGCTTGTCCCACCTCAAACGCTCTGGAGATGTTGATGAGCTTTCCGGATTGGAGGGTTTCAAGCTGAGCCAATTCTTCGCTGTTGGCTTCCAGCAGGTCAGCCAGCTTCAGCAGGACTGCGCCTCGATGGGCTGGGGTGGCCTGCCCCCAAGCCTTGAAGCCTTTTCGAGACGACGCGACAGCAGCATCGATGTCCGCCTTATTTGCGACCCCGACGCGGGCGATAACACGCCCATTCGCCGGGTTGGTCACGGGCAGTTCGTCAGTATTCGTTACCGGTGTCGCCTGTCCATCAATGAATAGGCCATGTGGGCGGCGCAGAAATGCTTCTACGCTTGCAAGGATGGTTACCTGACTCATAGCCGAAACCTCTAAACAAGAAAGCTACTGAGGCTACGCCGGTAAAGTAAATTTAACTTGGCAATTCCTGCCAATTCCATATAGCAATCCATGCCATGAAAAAATTAAGGTAAACTTTTTGGAGTTAAACCGGCACTAATTTAAAATTAGACAGCACGGCGAGTATTGCGTAAACCCCGAATACTGCATAGCAGCTATTCAGGCATTGAGCTTGCAAAAGCCTATGCTGGAAAAGTAGTCGGGGTGTCTCTTTTGGCGTTTCGGCGGGAATACGCTAAATTCGCCATTGAGGAGGTGCGCGATCTGGAAAGTAAACGTCTCTGAGCCGCTTATGAATATAGGTGCTGAGACTTTCTGGCAGTTAGCTTTTTACGCAAGGAATGAAGCCTGAGCAGCCTGATTTTCCTGGGGTCAGAGACCAAATCCATGATCGAGCTGTGCAAGCATGTCCATCACAAGTAGGTATCCAGCCTCAGTGCAGGCGTACTCAAGCGCTGATATTTCTCCGAAGCTCGTGCGTGGCTGACTCAGCCATGTCGCCGCTTTCGCCTTGTTGCCAAAAACCTCTTCGGCCCGGAACCAAACTCGCTGTACGTTATCCATCGGTCACCTCATTAAGCATAAACTTATGGAAGCTACTGGAGTGTTGGGGAGGGGCAGCAAATTACCAGTAACTGATAAGCAGAAATTGCCTGAAAGAGTGCCTCCGCCGCAAGTCTTAATGTTTCGAGCTCGGCAGCCGGCAGCCCAGAATCCATATCATCTTGATATTGCTTCAGAGTGTTTAAGGTTTGCTGCAATGCATCCAGTGCGTGCCTCAGGGTGTCAAGCGCACTGGTCATCAGCGGCTCATTAGCTTCAAGAGTTGTAAGCACGTCTTTATCCATCAACTCCCTCCTTGGCTGAAAGGTAGCCTAGCCTGTCGGCAGCCGATGAGTACACCCAGAAGGGGATGGGTACATTGCATGATGCTACGGACGCGAGGAGTGCCTCGGCTTGCGAGGGTTTCTTGACGGGAAGGCAGTGAGCCTACTGCTTGCTGCCAGGCCATCAGGGCACCGTTTGCGATAGCGGAATCTCCGAAACCTTTAGGGCTGTCATGGTCGGGAGAGCAGAGAATCATCTCGTTCGCCCATTTGCCTTCTGCTGGCCAGATGGAGGGGTATCCGGGCTTGCGTGCTGACTGACTGTGCAGCATCATGATTGCACAGTCAGTAAATTCGTATAAAACCCAGCATTTTCAGTGTTATGTGCAGAAAAGTCGTAACATGAATTTGATGGACGGCCTGAGCGTATTTGCGCTCAACGATGCACAGGAAGCCGCCAAACGCTTGCTCTACAGCGGGCCGATCCGCCTGAAACCGGTGCATGCCTGCGCCGGGCGCGGCCAGGAAGTTATCCACAGCCTGGATGAGTTCGAGGCCGTGCTGGCGCGCCCCGAAGCGGCCCGGATGTTCAGCGAAGGCGTCGTGCTGGAACAAGACCTGCACGATGTGGTCACCCATAGTGTGGGCCAGAGTTTTATCGGCGATCACGTCATCAGCTACTGCGGCGAGCAATACCTGACCCAGGACGGACAGGGCGAGGAGGTCTACGGTGGCTCCAACCTGCTGGTGGTGCCTGGCGGTTATGACGATTTGCTCAAGCTCGAGCTGCCCGGCGACGTGCGCCAAGCCATCGAGCAAGCCCAGGTCTTCGACGCGGCCGCCGATGAGGCTTACCCGGGTTTCTACGCGTCCCGGCGCAACTACGATATCGCCCAGGGCCTGGACAGCGACGGCCAGCGGCGCAGTGGTGTGCTTGAACAATCCTGGCGCATGGGGGGCGCCAGCAGCGCGGAAGTCGCGGCGCTGCAGAGCTTTATCAACCACCCGGGCCTCAAGGCCATTCAGGTGTCTTCGGTAGAAACCTACGTGGACCAGGCGCTGCCCGCGGATGCTATCGAGGTGTACCGAGGCCCGGCGGAACACAGCGACTTTCTTCTCAAGTACGTGACGGTTAAATCTTATGACGGCTAGAAGCGAAAGCATTGCGATCGACATCGACGACGAACAGATGAGCGGCACGTTCCTCAGCCCCAAATCGAAGGTGCCGGGGGTGTTATTCGTGCACGGCTGGGGCGGTAGCCAGGAGCGGGACCTAGAGCGCGCCAAAGGTATCGCCGGGCTGGGATGCGTGTGCCTGACGTTCGATCTGCGTGGCCACGCGGGCACAGGTATCCCGTTGTCCCGCGTCACCCGTGAAGACAACCTGCGCGATCTGCTGGCGGCCTACGACCGACTGCTCTCGCACCCGGCCATCGACACCTCGGCGGTGGCGGTGGTGGGCACCAGCTATGGCGGCTACCTGGCGGCGATTCTCACCTCATTGCGCCCGGTGCGCTGGCTGGCGCTGCGCGTGCCTGCGTTGTACCGCGACCAGGAATGGCTCAAGCCCAAGCGTGACCTCGATAAGGCCGACCTGATGGATTACCGCAGCACGCTGGTGCACGCCGAAACCAACCGCGCACTGCAGGCCTGCGCGCAATTTACCGGTGATGTGCTGATTGTCGAATCGGAAACCGATGACCATGTGCCCCACGCCACCATCATGAGCTACCGCGCGGCGTGCCAGCACACGCACTCCCTGACGCACCGCATCATCGATGGTGCCGACCACTCCCTGAGCGATCCAGTGTCACAACAGGCCTACACCTCGATCCTGGTGGACTGGATCACCGAGATGGTAGTGGGGGAACGGTTGAGCATCATCCAGTCCCAGTAACGCGATCATGCTGGTGTTTTCTTCACCCGTAGTGCCTTGGCTTTGGCCTCGACACCGAGGTACATCACCAGGGCGATCAGTAGCGGCAGGATAAAGTAAATGGCCCGATAGGCGATCAGCCCGGCCAGCAAACTGCCGCGCGACGCTTCATGTTGCAGCAGTGCGATAAACACCGCTTCCAGCACCCCGAGCCCGGCGGGGATATGGGTGATGACACCGGCGATCGCGCTGATCAGCAGCACGCCCAACACCAGCGGGTAGTCCAGCTTGGCGGGCAACAAGGTGAAAATCACCGCGGCCATCAGCGACCAGTTCAACGCGCCCAATGCCAACTGCAGGCACGCCATGCGCAGCGACGGCAGGTTGATCTCGATGCCGCGAATCGACCATGCACGCTTTGTCGAGAATTGGCACGCCGCCAGATAGCCCAGGCTCGCCAGCACCAACAGCACACCCACGCCCTGCAGGGCGCCGCTGCTGAGCTTCCAGCCCGGCGGCATGGTCACCAGGCCGCTGCTGAACACCACCCCGGCCAATGCCATATAACCGAACCAATTGGTGGCCAGGCTCAGCCCGAGAATCTTGGCGATATTGCCAGTGCTCACCCCCAGCCGCGAATACAGCCGATAGCGCATGGCGATTCCGCCGACCCAGGCACTCAGGTTCAGATTGAACGCATAGCTGATGATTCCGACCGGCAGGATTTGCTTCCAGCGCAGCGGTTGGCGAATGTAGGTGCGGCCGATCAAGTCGAAGCAGGCGTAGACGATAAAGCTGCATAACGTCAGCGTGCCCGCGATCAGCAGGGTGCGCAGCTTGAAATCGCCCAGGGTGTGGAACACTTCGCTCCAGTCGATACGCCTTGCGAGGAGGGTGAACAGCACGATCAGCAACAGGAAGAACGCCACGGTCAGCGGTTTCTTCCAGCGCTTTAAGCGTGAACCGTTGGCTTCAGATGTCATGGGTTCGAGCCTCGAAGGGTTTCAACCGTGGCTTGTGCGCCGGGAACCAGCCGGTCAGCGCGGGGAAGTGGCGCATCACATGGAACACCAGGAAACCGACGGTCAGTCGCCATAGCCACAGGCGCGGCTTGCGGTTTTCCGGCATGGTCTGGCAATGCTCCTTGGCGAGTACGTCCAGGCGTTTGTACAGTTGCTGATTGAACGCCCGGTCACGAATCAGCACGTTGGCCTCCAGGTTCAGCGACAGGCTTAACGGGTCGAGGTTGCTCGAACCCACGGTGCTCCACTCGTCATCCACCAGCGCGACTTTGCCGTGCAGCGGGCGCTGGCAATATTCATGAATCACCACGCCATCCTTGAGCAGGTAGTCGTAGAGCATGCGCGCGGCCAGCTTGGCCAGCAGCACATCGGGCTGGCCCTGCATGATCAATTGCACCTTCACGCCACGGCGCGCCGCATTGCGGATCTCGCGCAGCAGGCGGTAACCGGGGAAGAAGTAGGCATTGGCAATCACCGCGCGTTCCCGGGCTTTGCTCAAGGCATGGATGTAGGCCTCTTCAATGTCGTCGCGGTGTTGCAGATTGTCGCGGTAAATCAGGCGCACCAGGCCGTCGCCTGTATCGGTCGGCCAAGGCGATGGCCGTTGCTGGCGCCGTCGCCAACCGCGCCGCGTGCGCACCTGGCGACCGCTTTGGGCGAGGGCGAAATGATGCAGGTCGGCCACCGCCGGGCCTATCACCTGCACCGCGTAATCCTGCTTGGCCTCGGGGCCGAAATCCCCCAGGTGATCGGCAGAAAAATTGATCCCGCCGATAAACGCCACGGTGGCATCCACCACCACGATCTTGCGGTGCAGGCGGCGAAACCAGTTGGTGCGAATACCCAGGGTCTTGGACGCCGGGTCAAACATCTGCACGGCCACCCCGGCCTGGGCCAATTCGCCGAGAAAAGCGCGGCTCAGTTCGCCGCAGCCAAAGCCATCCAGGCTGACCACCACCTTGACTCCACGCTGCGCTGCGTCGATCAAGATGCGTTGCAGCTCATGGCCGACCTTGTCTTCGAAGAGGATAAAGGTCTCCAGCAGGATCTCCCGCTGCGCCCCGCGCAAGGCGTCGAATACTTTGGGAAAGTACGCCTCGCCGTTCTCCAGCAACTCGAGCCGGTTGTCAGGCTGCCAGCCGTAATCGAGGTCGCGAGCCTTGGCTTCATCCGGCGGCTGGTCGGTAGAAATGTGCTCAACGGCAATGTTCATAGTTCAATCTCCACCGACAGGGGCACGTGGTCTGACAGATGGGACCAGGGGCGGGTGGTCAGCACCTTGGGGTGATGAATCTTTAGATTGCGCACATAGATGCGGTCCAGTGCCAGCAGCGGCAGGCGTGCCGGAAAGGTGCGTGCGGGTTTACCGTGGGCCTGCATGAAGACTTCCTGCAGGCCGCTTTGGCTGAGGTCGGCGCGTTGGCGCCAGTCATTGAAATCGCCGGCAACCACCAACGGCGCATCCGCCGGGATCTCGCTGATACGCTGCTCCAGCAAGCGCAATTGCTGCTGGCGATGCACCTCGCGCAAGCCCAGGTGGATGCAGATCGCATGCACTTCCTGTCCGGTGCCAGGCAAGCGCAGCACGCAATGCAACAGGCCACGGTTTTCATGGCCGCTTTGGGAGATGTCGAGGTTGTCGTAACTCACGATCTGGAATTTCGACAGCAACGCATTGCCGTGGTCGCCATGGGGGTAGACCGCGTTGCGCCCGTAGGCGAACTGCGGCCAGATGCTGTCGGCGAGGAACTCGTACTGCGGCATGTTCGGCCAGTCGCTGTAGCGCTGGGGATGGCGCTCGTGGGTGCCGTGGATTTCCTGCAGGAACACCATATCAGCGCCCACACTGCGTACCGCTTCACGCAGCTCGGGCAGGATGAAGCGTCGGTTCAAGGCGGTGAAGCCCTTGTGGATATTGACCGTCAGCACCGTGAAGCGAGTGATGGCGACGGTGGGCGTAATGGGGACCCATTCCGGATGCGTCATGGCAACACCCCCGGTTCAGGCAACTTGCCGGGCTCGGTGGAAAGCTGCCTGTCCAGCCCGAAACGCTGCAGCAAGTGGCGTGCATCGAAGGGCGCACGCACTTTGATGTCATTGTCGAAAAAGCAAAACACATCCCGCTGTTTGCGGGCGCGCGGTTTGTGCTGCGGGGCGGCCAGGTGCGCATCGGCCGGTTGCTTGCCGTGGGCCCAACGTTCGATGCGATCGCCCCAGCGCTTGAGGGCTTCATCGGTATAACCGCTGGCGTACAGCTGCTTGTCGCCGTGCAAACGCAAGTACATGAAGTTGGCGGTAACATCTTCGAGATACGGCCACTTGCCGGCGGTGTCTGCCACCACCAACGCCACGCCGTGCTTATCCAGCATCTGCACAAACTCCGGCACCGCAAAACTGTTATGACGAATCTCCACCGCGTGGCGCAGGGCGCGCTTGCCGTGGGCCTGCAGGCTGGCCTTGCCGTTCAGGCGCGGCTCATGCTGGTGGGCGAGGGTGGCGGCCTGCCGGGTGTCGGTGGGCAATTCGGCGAGGAAGGCTTCGAACAGCAGCGGATCGAATTTAAAGCTGGGCGGAAACTGCCACAGGATCGGGCCGAGTTTGTCTTTCAACTCCAGCACTCCGGAGGCGAAGAAGTTCGCCATCGGCTTGTGCACATCCTGCAGGCGCAGGATATGCGTGATGTAGCGCGGTGCCTTGACACTGAACATGAAGTCTTCAGGCGTCTGGGCATACCACTCGGCGTAACGCTTGGGAGTTTGCAGCGCGTAGAACGAACCGTTGATCTCGATGCTGTTGACGGCCCGTGACGCAAACTGCAGCTCGCGTTTCTGGGTCAGCCCCTCGGGGTAGAAATCCCCCCGCCAAGGCGTGTAGCGCCAGCCGGAAATGCCGATATGAATCGCCGCCATGGTTACTCCCGTCGATGTGGGTCGATTGACCTCCGTTTTGGGATGACCGTGCAATTTGCGCGAAAGTTTCCACCGTCCTACAGACGGTGCAGGTTCAAAACTGTGCCGAAGGCCACCACGCCTCACCCCGGCATGCAGGCCGCATTTGATAGTTGCCTAAGCGGCAAAGATGCTGAAACAGGGGAACGATCAGTGCTCAAATTCGTCAGTTCCTTACAGACCCTTCTGAAGGAGCCCGGTGTTTTGCTGAATCTAAAGACTGCATTACTGCTCGGCGCGCTGCTGTTCTGCGGCAGCGGCGCACTGTACGCCGCTGCCACCGCGCCGGAAGCCGAAGCACCGGCCAAACCGGAGTTGCTGGTAGAGGGCGGATTGCTCGGTGCCATCAGTTCCAGCATCGATGATGTGCAGAACAAGCTCGACCTCAATCAGAACCTTGTTGATGCCTGGCGCCTGCGCGCGGACCGCGCGGCAGATGAGGTCGGCCGGTTGGTTGACCAGACGTCGGAGCGTTCGCCGTGGAGCGTGGCCGGCGACTTCCTGCTGCTGTCCGGGGTGTGGGTCGGTGCCTTCGTTGGGTTGACGCTGCTGGGGCGGTTTATCGTGCTGCGCCTGAGTCGTCGTCCTTTCATCGAACGGCGGGGGCGCCTGCAAGGCGTGCTGGGTTACGTGGTGCCCTACACGATCCCGGCGCTGATCTGCCTGCCGCTGACGCTCTATGTCAGTCACTTCCTGCCCACGTCCATAGGTCGCGCACTGGCGCTGTGCTTTGCCTATGCGACCAGCAGCGGCATCTTCTCCACGTCGATGCTGCTGTGCGTGATTGTGATGTTCAACGTCGGCCATAAGCGGCCGGCGGTGCAGATCATTCGCGACTACTGCCCCAAGCCGCTGTTCCTGATCGGCTTCCTCGCCGCCCTCAGCGACGCCCTGACCAGTCCGCAGATCGCCCGCCAGCTCGGGGGCAATATCACCAGCAGTATCGCGGTGTTTACCGGCCTGTTCGCGGCGGTGATCTTTGGCGTGCTGGTGGTGCGCCTGCGCCGCCCGGTGGCCCACCTGATCCGTAATCGACCGCTGGCCCAGCGCCTGAAACACCCGGCGTTGCAGCAGTCGCTGCGGATATTTTCCGGCCTTTGGTACTGGCCGATCCTGTTGATGGTGCTGGTCTCGGCGATCAACCTGATCGGCGCCGGCGACGACAACCAGAAAGCCCTGCGCTGCGCGCTGTTCACCACGATTCTGTTGATCGGCACGGTATTCCTGAGCACGGTGCTGCAACACCTGTTCAAGTCCCGCAGCCAGGTGGCTATCCAGCGCAGCAGTGCCTACAAGGAGCGTTTTCTCAGCCTGTTGCACGCGATCCTGCGCATTGTCATGGCCATCGCCTTTATCGAAATACTCGGGCGGATCTGGGGCGTGTCGCTGTTCGAATTCGCCCAGCGCAACTCGGTGGGACGCGCGATCAGCGATTCCCTCAGCAGCATCGGCCTGATCCTGCTGATGACCTGGTTGTTCTGGGTGGTGCTCGACACGGCGATCCAGGAAGCGCTGAAACCGCCGGTGAACAAACGCTCCAATCGCCAGCCCAGCACAAGGGTGAAGACCATCCTGCCGCTGCTGCGCAATGCGGTGAAAATCATCCTGGTGGTGATCTGCGCAATCACCACCATGGCCAACCTGGGCATCAACGTCGCGCCGTTGCTGGCGGGGGCCGGTGTGGTCGGCCTGGCGATTGGTTTCGGCTCCCAGCAATTGGTGCAGGACGTGATTACCGGCCTGTTCATCATCATCGAAGACACCTTGTCCATCGGCGACTGGGTGGTGCTTGATTCCGGCCACGCCGGCACCGTCGAAGGCCTGACCATCCGTACCCTGCGCCTGCGCGACGGCAAGGGCTTTGTGCATTCGGTGCCGTTCGGGCAGATCAAGGCGGTCACCAACCAGTCGCGGCAATTTGCCTATGCGTTCTTCTCGGTGCAGTTCACCTACGACACCGATGTGGACAAGGCCGTGGAACTGATCCGCGAGGCCGGGCAGTCGATCCGCGACGATGTGTTCCTCAAGTACAACCTGCAAGGGCCGCTGGAGGTGTTTGGCGTCGACAAGATGGACCTTAATGGCGTGGTGCTCACGGCGCAGTTCCGTACCGTGTCGGGTGGGCAATATGCGGTGAGCCGTGCGTTCAACCAGCGTTTGAAAAAGCTTGTGGATAACTGTGATGAGGTGCACTTCGCGCAGACTTATCCACAGCAGGTTTTGTTGCCCAAGCGTACACCCCAGGTGGATGAGCCGGATGAAGAGGTGCCGGCGTCGGTGGTGTTGACGGAGCAGCCGCGTACTCAATAATCCTCCACCCCGTAGCAGCTGCCGAGCGCCAGCGAGGCTGCGTCAGGCGCGCTGCCGATTCAGAATCGAGTCGCGGCCGACGCAGCCTCGCCGGGGCTCGACAGCTGCTACGGATTTGCGCGGTGCTGGATCAGCTTGTCCCGTATTGACTGCTGATCCACATCCAGCAATATCTGTTGCTTGCCCCCCACCATCACCGCCGCCGGCAACCCATCCTGATACACAACACGATTCCCACTCACCGCCGGCACCTTGCTGCCCGGCAACAGTGTGCCCACCAGGTTCAGCGGGTCAGCCCCGCACACGGCGATCAAACTCCCGTCATGGGGGCGGCGCCGCACCTCGCGCAGCAATGGGATCGCCTCCGGCAGCGCAAACTGCTCACCCGCCAGCCCGCTGACAAACCGCCCGCCGCGAATCTCACCCCGGGCTTCCAGCCGATGGAATGTGCGTAGCAGTTCGCGCCAACTCGGCAACCAATCCGCCTCGCGCTCCAGCAAACGCCAGAACACCACGCCATAACGGCGCAGCAAGGTCATCGCCACATGTTCCAGGGTTTCGGCCGAGTGCGGGCCGGCGGCGGTCGATGGGCGGCGAATCAGCGCCCAGCGTCCGGCATCGTCCATGCCGCCGATAAACGCCCCACGCCCGCGCCGACTGCTGCGCGCCTGGCGCTTGCTGGCCGGGGTGGTCAGTGCGCGCAACCCGGCAAAACTGTCGGCATTCACCAGGCCGGCGCCGACCAGTTCCTGCAAGGCGGTTTCCAGTTCGCTGCGCAACAGATGGGCTTCGTGCACCAGCTCATCGAAAAACAGCGCGCCGTGTTCGCGCAAGGCCAGGTGGACTTTCTGCGCCTTGGGCGACAGCGTCGTGCTATCGGTGGGTTCGGTGAGCCCGCTCCACAATGCCACCTGGCTGCGCGGCAACAGCACCACCGGCGTGCTGCGCAGGGCGATGGCGCCGGACTTGTTGCTCAAGCGCGTCCACACCAGCTTGCCGCTGCGGCACAGCTCGTCGAGCCAGGTCGATGAGTAATCCTTGAGCCGCGCACTGAGCAGGTCACTGTCCCAGGCCGACGTGGCGGCGGCGTAGCCTTCGAACTGGCCGACAATCTGCGGCAGCATCGCGCTGCCCTGGCCACGTGTGCTATCGGACAGATGCTGCCAATCGAACAGGAAGCGCATGAAATCCTGCAGCGCCACCGGCTCGATTTCCCGGCGCAGGCGCTTGACCGTGTAGCGATGAATGCGTGCGAGCAGATGCCGTTCGCACCATTGTTCCTCGAGTGCGCCGGGGCTGAAGCGACCGCGCAGCACGTAGCCTTCCTGCTCCAGGCGGGCCAGTGCCTGGGTGATGTCGGCCAGCGGCAAGGCCAGTGGCGCGGCGATCTCGATAATGCTCTGCGGGCCGAAGCCACCCAGGCGCGCACGCAGCAGTTCCACCAGCGCGTCGTCAAAGGTCCAGGGCTCATCGAAGCCGGGGAGCAACGGCAAGCTGTTGGGGTAGATCGCCTGCAAACACCCCAGGCGCTCCACCGCGACCCACAGGCCATTGGACAACTGAAAGGCGCGGCCAGCCTTGGCCAAGGCGTTCAGCCACTCGGCCCATTGCGCCGTGACTTCGTGGCTGGCGATGCACGCCAGGCTCATCAGTGCCTCATGCATTTCATCCACGCCATGGGGCGCCGGCCAGGCCTCTTCGCACACGCCGGCGATGGCGTCCGCATCCAGTGCGCCCAGGTCGTCGGTGCTCTGTGGGTCGCTCCAACGGCGGTTGAGCACGGCCTGGGTGCGGCGTTCTTCCAGCGGTGCATCGTCGAGAAAGGTGTAGGGGCGCGCGCTGAGGATTTCGGCGGCCATGGGCGAGGGCGCCGGCAGGTCGCGGCTGATCAAGCGCACTTCGCCGCGCTCCATGCGCCGCAGCAAGGCAAGCCAGGCGTCGCTGTCCATGGCTTCGTGCAGGCAGTCATCGAGGGTTTGTTCCACCAGCGGGTGCTCGGGTACTTCGCGTTCACCGGCGAGGTTTTCCAGGCAGGCGATCTGGTCGGGGAACACACTGGCGATCAGGTCTTCGCTCTTCATGCGCTGGATCTGCGGCGCCACCTTGCGCCCACCGGTAAAGCGCGGCAGCGCCAGGGCCACGCCGGCGTTCCAGCGCCAGCGCACGCCGAACAGCGGCGCATCCAGCACCGCCTGGATCAGCAGGTGTTCGGCACTGTTGCTGTTGAGGTAACGCCACACCTCATCCAGCTCGAAACTGTGGCTGGTGGACAGCGACAGCACGATCGCATTTTCGCTGGCTGCCGCCTGCAATTCGAAATTGAAGGTGCGGCAAAAACGCTTGCGCAAGGCCAGGCCCCAGGCCCGGTTGATGCGGCTGCCGAACGGCGTGTGGATGATCAACTGGGTGCCGCCGGATTCGTCGAAAAACCGCTCCATGATCAACGTGTCCTGGGACGGCAACGCGCCGAGGGCCAGGCGCGCGCGGGCCAGGTAGTCGAGGATCTGTTCGGCGCTGGCGCGGTTCAGGCCAAGGGTGCCGGTGAGCCACTCTTGCGCCGGTTGCAGGTCGCCGGGGCTGGCGCTGAGCAGGGTGTCGAGTTGCCCCTGCAAACGCGCGACAGCGGCGGATAACTCATTGCTGCGCCCCGGCGCTTCGCCGAGCCAGAACGGAATGGTCGGCGGCTGGCCGTGGGCGTCTTCGACCCGCACTTTGCCGGCCTCGACCCGCAGGATGCGGTAGGAGGTATTGCCGAGCTGGAAGATATCCCCGGCGATGCTTTCCACCGCGAAGTCTTCGTTGACGCTGCCGATGTTCAGGCTTTGGGGTTCGAGCAACACGCTGTAGTCGGCGTTGTCGGGGATGGTGCCGCCGCTGGTCACGGCGGTCAGCTTGGCGCCACGGCGACCGCGCAGGGTGCGGGTCAGGGCATCGCGGTGCAGGTACGCGCTGCGGATACCCTGGCGCCCGTTGTAGCCCTCGGCGAGCATCTGCAGCAGCGCCTGATAGTGGCGTTCATCCAGGGTGGCGTAGGGCGCGGCGCGGTGGATCAGGTCAAGCAGGGCCTGCTCCGGCCACTCCTGGGCACTGACCTCGGCGATGATCTGCTGGGCCAGCACGTCCAGGGGCGCCACCGGGATCTGCAAGGTGTCCAGTTCTCCCCGCCGCACACAATCGAGCAGGGCGGCGCATTCGATCAGATCGTCGCGGGTGGTGGCGAACAGGCGCCCCTTGGGCGTGCCGCCGACCTGATGCCCGGAGCGGCCCACCCGTTGCAGAAAGCCGTTGATGGAGCCCGGCGAACCGATCTGGCACACCAAATCGACATCGCCGATATCAATCCCCAGTTCCAGGGACGCTGTGGCGATCAGCACTTGCAGCTCGCCGGCCTTGAGCCGTTGCTCGGCGTCCAGGCGCATCTCCTTGGCCAGGCTGCCGTGGTGGGCGGCGACGGCGCTCTTGCCCAGGCGCTCGCTCAAGTGCCGGGCCAGGCGTTCGGCCAGGCGCCGGGTGTTGACGAAGATCAGCGTGGTGCGGTGCTCACGGGCAAGGGCGGAGAGGCGGTCGTAGACCAGCTCCCAGACATCGTTGGCCATCACCGCCGACAGCGGCACCGGGGGCACTTCGATATCCAGGTCACGGGGGCGGGCATGGCCGATGTCGACGATGTCGCACGTTCGCTCAGTGCCCACCAGAAAGCGCGACACCGCTTCGATGGGTTTTTGCGTGGCCGACAGACCGATGCGGGTCAGCGGCTCGGCGCACAAGCCTTGCAGGCGCTCCAGGCTCAAGGCCAGGTGGCTGCCGCGTTTGCTGGCGGCGATGGCGTGGATTTCATCGACGATCACCGTGCGCGTGCTGGCCAGCGTCTGCCGGCCGGAGTCCGAGCCCAGCAGCACGTAGAGCGATTCCGGCGTGGTCACCAGGATATGCGGCGGGCGCTTGCGCATCTGTGCGCGGTCTTTCTGCGGGGTATCGCCGGTGCGCACGGCGGTGCGGATCACCAGTGGCGGCAGGCCCAGGCGCTGCAAATGCTCGGTGATCCCGGCCAGCGGGGTTTGCAGGTTGATCTGGATGTCATTGGACAGCGCCTTGAGCGGCGACACATACACCACCAGCGTCTCGTCCGGCAGTTGCCCGCCGTTGGCCAGGCCCTGGTTAACCAGGTCATCGAGCACCGCGAGGAACGCCGTCAGCGTCTTGCCGGAGCCGGTGGGCGCTGCGATCAGCGTCGAGCGGCGCTGGCGGATCAGCGGCCACGCCTGGGCCTGGGCGCTGGTCACCGAAGGGAAGGTGTGGCGGAACCAGGTGCTGACGGCGGGGTGGAAGCCGTTCAAGACCGTGTCGGTTGATTCAGGAAGGTTCATGCCTAAGTTATGCAGCCCACTCCAACAAGTTGCAACCCCGCACTTTATCCGTGACGGTTGCGCTACAAACCCGCAAAATGCAACGATTCTGGAATAAACCTACGGCACGCCTCACGGGCTTGCCGACCATAACCATCGTTCCAAACAGACCGGGCCTGCTCAATCTATGCGAATGCGCCTTATGTTACTGGGCGGCGGGAATGCCCTCGGGCAGGCGCTGATTCGCCTCGGTGCAGAGGAAGACATTGGTTTCCTCGCACCCAAACCGCCCCAAGACGGCTGGGATGCCGCAAGCCTCACCCAATTGCTCGACGACACCCGTCCCGATGCGTTGATCAACCTCGCCTACTATTTCGACTGGTTCCAGGCCGAAGCTGTCAGCGAAACCCGCCTGGCCGCCCAGGAGTTCGCCATCGAGCGCCTGGCTGAACTGTGCCAGCACCACAACATTACCCTGCTGCAACCGTCCAGCTACCGCGTGTTCGATGGCTCCCGCGCCACCGCCTACAGCGAAAAGGACGAGCCGGTGCCCCTGGGCCTGCGCGGCCAGGCGTTATGGCGGATCGAACAGAGCGTGCGCGCGACGTGTCCGCAACATGTGCTGTTGCGTTTTGGCTGGCTGTTGGATGACAGCGTCGACGGCACCCTCGGGCGCTTCCTGGCCCGGGCCGAGAAACCGGATGAGTTGTTGATGGCGGACGACCGCCGCGGTAACCCGACGCCGGTGGACGATGCCGCACGGGTGATCATCTCGGTGCTCAAGCAACTCGATTGCGCGGCGCCGCTGTGGGGCACTTACCACTACGCCGGGCATGAGGCGACCACGCCGCTGGCGCTGGGCCAGGCGATCCTCACCGAAGCGCGCAGCTACCATGCGCTGGCCATCGAAGCGCCCACCGCCCAGGCCCACGCGGCACGGCCGGATGCAGCAGACGAACCGCAGCATGCGGTGCTGGCCTGCAAGAAAATCCTCCACACCTTCGGCATCAAGCCGCGGGCGTGGCGGGCGGGGCTACCGGCATTGCTGGACCGGTTCTACCGCCACAGCTGACTCAATACAAAACCAAATGTGGGAGGGGGGTTGCTGTAGTGAGCGGGCTTGCCCCGCGCCGGACTGCGCAGCAGTCCCATTGGACCGCGGTGCACCCAGCGGGGACAAGCCCCCTCACTACAGCAACCCCCCTCCCACATTGGTTATGCAGTGTTGCTTAGAACTTGTAGCCGATACCCACCATGTAAACCATCGGGTCCACGTCCACATTGACCTTGGCCCGGGTGCCAGGCGCCACGGCGTTGTTTTCCACGGTGGCCTTGGTGCTGATGTCGATGTAACGCGCCTGGGCGTTGATCATCCACTTGTCGTTGATCATGTAGTCCGCGCCGATCTGCGCAGCCCAGCCCCAGGAGTTCTCGGCCTTGAAGTTGCTGAAACCGGCTTCGGAGGCGCGGCTGCCGACGTGTTCGTCGTAGATCCAGGTGTAGTTGATACCGGCGCCTACGTACGGCTGGAACGGGGATTTATTGTCCAGTGGGTAGTACACGACGCTCAGGGTCGGCGGCAGGTGTTTCAGCGTACCGAGCTTGCCGTTGGCGGCGCCGAGGGCGGTGTTCTTAAGCTTCACGTCATGCTCGAACGGCGTGGCCGCCAGCAGTTCGATACCGACATGGCTGGTGAGCATGTAGGCGAAGTTCAAACCCAGCTGGGTGTCGCTGCTCATGGTCGCCTTGCCGCCCAGGTTGGCGCCGGCCAGTGGACCCTGGTCAACTTTGACGGTGCCGCTGTCTGCCTTCGGGTTCACGGTGATTGCACCGGCACGAATCAGAATGTCGCCCGCTTCGTGAGCGTGGACGGCAGGGGCGGCGAGTGCGAGGGCGAAGAGGGACGCGCCGAGCAGAGACTTGTTCATGGGAGCTCCAGAGGACGTTTAGAAGTTGTACGTCCAATGGTAAAGATCGTTCCGTCCGGTCTGTTGACTCAGCTCAATGAAAGGGCGATCAGCGTTATTCCGGCAGTTCGTAGATATAAATTTTCTCGGCATCCATTTGGTAGCCGGCGTCGGCCAGTTCACTGGTGGACGGTTTGACCTGCATCGCACCCTCGATCCAGTACGGCTGGTAGAGCTCATCGAGTTTCACGCCGAGTTCGCTTTTCACGTGCACGATCTGGTTCGATGGCGGTGGCGGCACATGGATGCACGCGCCGAAATACGGCACCAGCAGGAACTCGGTGGTGCGGCCTTCTTCGCTGACTTCCAGCGGCACGATATACCCGGGCAGGCGGATGTGCTGGCCATCGAGGCTCTGCACCACCGGCGCATTGGGCAGATCCTGCTTGGCCGCTGGTGCCGCTTCGACGGACAAGGCATCGGCCATGTTCGACAGGTTGTGCAGCGGTTTCATATTGGGGATTTCCGGTGGCGCGTCCGGCGGGATCATCTCCTGCCAGGACAAATCCCTGGGCTGGTCCTCCGCCCAGGCCGGCACGGCCACCAGCAGCAATAACGCAAACAGAGCGCGACGCATGAAGACTCCTCAGTGGGTAGCTGCAAGTTGCAAGCTTCAAGTAAAAGCCGATTCGCTTGAGGCTTGTAGCTTGAAACGTACAGCTGCTGTTCACAGCCTTATGGACAGGCCATCGGCCAGGGATTGTCGGTAGGCGCGCCAGGCGGGCACGCTGCCCATCAATAGCGCTGCCGCCAGGATACCGGCGAGCAAGGTCCATTCATATTCGCTGGGCCACGACATCGGCAGGTCGAGGCCGTAATTGGCCTGCAAATACCCGCGCGATGCGGCGATGCACACATACAGCAAGCCCACGCCTGCGATCACGCCGGACAGGGCCAGGGCGAAGGCTTCGAAAATCAGCAAGGTTGCGATATGCCACGGCCGCGCGCCCACCGAGCGCAGGATCGCCATTTCGCGGCGGCGTTCGTTGAGGCTGGTGAGGATCGCCGTGAGCATGCCGATCAAACCGGTCAGCACCACGAACAGCGAGATCACGAACAAGGCTTTTTCGGCGGTGCCCATCATGCTCCACAGCTCTTGCAGCGCCACGCCGGGCAGGATCGCCAGCATCGGTTCGCCACGGAATTCGTTGATCTCCCGCTGCAGGGCGAAGGTGGAAATCTTGTTGTTCAGGCCGAGCATAAAGGCCGTGATGGCTTGCGGGGTGAGGTCCATGTTGCGCGCCTGGTCGGCGCTGATGCGGCCTTTGCCCTGGGCCGGTACGCCGTTGTGCCAATCGATATGGATCGCCTCCATACCGCCGAGGCTGATATGCAGCGTGCGGTCCACCGGCGTGCCGGTGCGCTTGAGAATACCGACCACGGTGAACGGTTTGTCATCGTGTTTTACCAGGCTGACCACCGCCACGCCGTGGGCCAGCACCAGCTTGTCGCCGAGCTTGTAGTGCAGGGCATCGGCGACTTCGGCGCCGAGTACTACTTCGAACGGGTCGGTGGCGAAGGCGCGGCCGCTGGCCAGTTCCAGGTTTTGCTTGCGCCCGTACTGGTAGTGCTCGAAGTAGGATTCGTTGGTGCCCATGACGCGGTAGCCACGATGGGAGTCGCCGAGAGAAATCGGGATCGCCCATTTCACCTGGGGGCTGGCGGCGAAGTGCTCGTAGCTGTCCCACCGAATGTTGTTGGTGGCGTTGCCGATGCGGAACACCGAGTACAGCAGCAGGTTGACCGAACCGGAGCGGGCGCCGACGATCAGGTCGGTGCCGCTGATGGTGCTGGCGAAACTGTTGCGCGCCTCAACGCGCACGCGTTCCACCGCCAGCAGCAGGCACACCGACAAGGCGATGGCGAAGGCGGTGAGGATCGCGGTAAAGCGGCGGTTAGCCAGGCTGGCCATGGCTAGACGAAACAGATACATCTCAAACCTCTGCGGGCGTGGCGGCGCGATTGAGTTCGGCCAGCGACAGGTTGCGGTCGAACAGCGGCGCCAGGCTCTGGTCATGGCTGACAAACAACAGGCTGGCGCCGGCTTCGCGGCATTCGGCGAACAGCAGTCGAATGAAGGCTTCGCGGGCGTCGTAGTCCAGGGCCGAGGTGGGCTCGTCGGCGATCACCAACTCCGGTTGGCCGATCAGCGCACGGGCAGCGGCCACCCGTTGCTGTTGGCCGATGGACAGCGAGTCGGCGCGGCGCTCCAGCAAGTCCTTATCCTTCAGGCCCAGGTGCGCCAGCAATGTGGCGGCGGCTGTGTCGACACTGCCGTGGCGCAGCTTTGCCCGTTGCGCGCGTAGCTTGGAAAAGTGACAGGGCAGCTCGACGTTCTCGCGCACCGACAGGAACGGCAGCAGGTTGAACTGCTGGAAGATATAGCCGGTGTGGTCAACGCGAAAGCGGTCCCGGGCGCCGGCCGAGAGTTCGGTCAGCTCCTGGCCGAGCAGGCGGATACTGCCCAGGCTGGGCTTCTGCACACCGCCGAGCAGGCCGAGCAAGGTGGTTTTGCCACTGCCGCTCGGCCCCTTGAGAAACAGGGTTTCCCCCGCTTCCAGGCGGAACGCGGGGATGTCCAGCAACTGTGGGTGACCGGGCCAGTTGAAGCCCAGGTCAGACAGTTCGATCAATGGGTGGGTCATGGGCACTCAGAACTTCAGGGTGGCTGCTGTGGCCGTCGCTTCAACACCTTGCTGGCCGCTCGGGCCGATCAGTTGTACCTGAATTTTCTGAGTGGCGGGGAAGGTCTTGAACACCTGGGTCAGGTCCAGGTTGCCCAGGGCGGTCGGCGTGGCGCAGGTGAATTGGTAGTGGGCGTGGATTTCACTGTGATCGTGATGATGCTCGTGGGCGCCGTCTTTGGCGTCGTGGTCATCATCATCGTCGTCGTGGTCGGCTTCCGGTTTGTCGCCGAACAGCGGGCTGTTGAGTTCCTGGGAGCTGATCACGCAACCCGCGGCCTTGGGCAGGTTGAACAGGGCCAGTGGGTTCTCCAGCTGTTTGCGGGCGGCGGCGACCTTGGCTTTGTCGGCTGCGCTGGTGGCGAGGTGTTCGAAGCCCACCAGGTTCATCGCCGGGCTGTCCAGTTCAAGCTCCAGGGCCTGGCCGTCGAGTACCGCGTTAAGGCGGCCTACGCCATGCTCGTGGGCGCCGAGGCTGCCGTGTTCGTGATCGTGGTCATGCTCGTCGGCGGCATGAGCGATGGCGAGTGGCAACAGGGCAAACGGCAAAGCAAGCAACAGACGGCGCATGGGAAAGCTCCAGAGATGAAAGTTTTGTTATGTGATCTTATAACAATAGTGCCGAGAGTTTGCCCGCCCGCTTGGCGTTGCGCAAGCCGCATGGGAGCATGCTCGTCAGAAAAAATGCAGGAGTAAGGACGATGTTGCGAATTCGTGGAACCATCGGCGACCTGCCGGTGGACTTGACCCTGGAGCTGGACGACGGCGATTGGGCACAACTCGGCGCGCAGTTGCAGGCGACGCCAGTGGCAAGCGCGACCGCCGCGCCGGCAGCGCCGGTCAAGCCGAACGATGATCTGTGGCAGAACGCCCAGGACCTGTTGCGCAACGCCGGGCAACTCAGCGGCCTGGAACTGCTTGATCGACTGGAAGGTTTGGCGGGGGATGCCGCGGCGGGCAAGCGCCTGTTGGTGCGCCTGCGCCATAGCGCCAAGGTCAAGGTGGCCAGCGGCGGGGATACGCCGCTGTACAGTTGGATCGGCGATTAGTACAGCGCGGCGAACAACTTGCGGCGGTACACGGTCACCAGCGGGTGATCATTGCCCAACAGCTCGAACACCTGCAGCAAGGTTTTGTGCGGCAGGCCTTCGCTGTAGCTGCGGTTGCGGATAAACAGCTTGAGCAAGCCTTCCAGCGCCGCGTCGTACTGCTGGCGCGCCAGCTGCTGGATGGCCAGTTGATAGGCGGCTTCGTCGTCCTGCGGGTTTTGCGCCAGGCGGCTTTTCAGCTCGGCGGTGTCCGGCAGGTCGGCGGCCTGGCGCAGGAAGGTGATTTGCGCCTTGGCGCCGGCGAGGGCGGCTTTGTGGTCATCGCTCTTCACTGCATCGAGCACGGTTTGGGCTTCACCCAACTCACCGCGTTCGGCCAGGCAGCGCGCGTACAGAATCAACGCGGCAGCGTTGGTGTTGTCTTCACCCAGCAGCGCCACCAGCACGGCCTCGGCGTCGCTGATGCGGCCATCGGTAAACAGCGCCTGGGCCTGCTCCAGCGGGTCAGCCGCCGCCGGTGGTGGCATCTTCACGTGAGGCTCCAGCAGCGCCCGCACCGCCGACTCCGGCTGCGCCCCGGCAAACCCATCCACCGGCTGGCCATCCTTGAACAGCACCACCGTCGGCAGGCTTTGAATGCCAAAGCGCGCGACGATGTCCTGCTCGGCCTCGCAATCGACCTTGGCGAGCAGCAACTCGCCCTGATAACTCTGGGCAATCTGCGCCAGCATCGGCATCAACGCCTTGCACGGCGCGCACCACTCGGCCCAGAAATCCACGAGCACGGGTTTTTCGAAGGAGTTCTGGATCACGGCCTGGTCGAAATTGGCGCTGGTGACGTCGAAGATGTACGGCGTGGGCTCACTCATGGGGCGTCTCGAATAAAGCGGGAATGGGGCAACTATAAGGGCTGGCGAAGGCTACCGGAAGCAGCGGGGTGTTCTGTTTCCAAGCGCATGCCAAAAAGGGTCCTGATACCAATCGAGAGGGAAGCCCATCGCTTTCAGGCTAACTTCCGGAAATTCGTAAATAAGGCGATGCAGGCGTTGATCCCAGTGACTGTGGGGGCTCACCTGATGCATCAAGTGATTCAGAATGCAGAGTGCTGCAAAAATGCGGGTGTGTGGCCCTGGCTGAAAGAGCTGTCCCGGCCATAAGAAGTTGGCTTTCCTTGGCAGTACGGGACGAATGCCTAACTCTCGGTTCCACAGTCGTGAATGATGGGCGCACATGTTTCGAATGGTGGTCAGGGTGTGCAGCCAGGACTGCATGAGGGGGGCCGCAAGTCCCAGGCGCTTGGCAATGGCCTTTTTATCCGCGTCTTTCGCCAAGCCCTTATATAAGTGGGATAAATCACCCAGTGGACTTGCCCCTACAAAACCGGACACCAACTCCCCGTCAAATTGATGCTGCTGCCAAGCGCCTGAACTCCCTCGGTGAGCGATAGTTCAAGGCGCTGTGCGGATGCTGCTCGTTGTAATGCTCGAAGGCAATTGCCAGGTTGCGCAGCGCCGTTTCTCGATCCGGCTTGGGCATGTGCGCAACGTAGTCACGTTTGATCGTCTTCACGAAGCTCTCGGCCATGCCGTTGCTCTGCGGGCTGCGCACCGGGGTGGTCACCGGCTGCAAACCGATCTGTCGAGCAAACAGGCGTGTCTGTTCGGCGGTGTACGCCGAGCCGTTGTCGCTTAGCCATTGAACCGGCGTTGCAGGCAGTTGATCACCGAAGCGTTTCTCTACGCTCTCCAGCATCAAGTCGCGGATGTCATCGCCGCTGTACCCGGTCGGACTCGCGACCCAGCCGATGGCTTCGCGGTCACAGCAATCCAGGGCGAAGGTCACGCTCAGTTTGGCGCCGTCCTCACAGCGGAACTCAAAGCCGTCCGAGCACCAACGCGTATCACTGGTTTGCACCGCAATACGACCCTCGTGCCGACGCGGCACGCCGGGCTGTTTGATGCGCCGCGCCAACAGCAGGTCGTGATCGCGCATGACCCGGTAAACCCGTTTCACATTGATCGCCGGCAGCGACTGGGTTTCACGGGCACGACGCAGCAATCCCCAAACACGACGGTAGCCATAGCTGGGCAGTTCGCTGATCTGTTGCTGGATTTCAACCACCAGATCAGCATCGTCCACAGGCCTGCGGCGCCGTACTTTGAGCGATACCGATTGCTTGATTCGAACCGTTAATTGCGAGCGCGCCACACCGAGACATTCGCTGACCAGCTTCACTGGTCGTCCCCCGGCAACAAGGGTGAGTGCGCAATCCATTTTCGCGACCGGGCGATCTCCACGGCCTCTTTGAGGATTTCTGCTTCCATCGTTTTCTTGCCCAGCATCCGTTGCAGTTCACGGATCTGCTTGAGCGCATCGCTCAACTCCGAGGCGGGCACAACGGCTTCACCGGCACTGACCGCCGACAGACTGCCGTCCTGATATAACTTGCGCCATAGGAACAGCTGGTTGGCATTGATGCCGTTGCGTCGAGCGACCACCGAAACGCTTTGCCCTGGCTCAAGACTCTCGCGAACCATGGCCAGTTTTTGCTCCGGGCTCCAGCGGCGCCGCCGCTCCTGGCCCAAAAGCTCCCCACTCTTGTCGTTGCTATTAGTCATAAACATAACCGTTTGCCTATCCCTTATCGTAAGGGGGAAACGGTGTCCTGTCTTTCATGGGGCTCGTTCA
>NZ_CVTH01000082.1:0-50514 GCF_900005955.1 Pseudomonas sp. 8 R 14
GGCGCAGCGCCGAACAATGGCCGGTGCCTGCGCCGGCCCAGATTCGCCAAGGCACCGTCGCCCTGCCCGGCGAGCTGCCGCAGGGCAACCACACCGCCCTGGATTTCAGCTTTGCCCAGGCCCACCAGCGCCTCACCCACAGCCAGCGCATGCGCTTGCAAACCTTCAGGGTCACACCACCTGCCACGTTGCCGCAGCCGGTGCTCAACGGTCCGCGCAAGGGGCTGTACTTGATCGGCACCACCTGGCATGCACGGGTTGACGGTGAGCTGTTTCAAGTCAGCCTGGGGCACGACGCCAGCGTGGTGATTGTGGATCCCGCCGACCCTGATCGCAGCGGCCCTTACCTAAGGACGCAGACGCCCGGCACGTGGACGATCGATACCCGCCTGCGCCTGCGCGGTGGCATGCCCCTGGGCCGCATTGCCGCCGAACGCCAACGTAAAGCGATGCGTATCAGCCAATTGCAAACCGAGTATGAGCAATTTCTCAAAGGCCAGGCGTCGCTGCAGAGCTCCGCCGATGAAGCTCAAGCGGCCATGGACAAAGCCGACAAGGACCCGACGATCGGAGAAACCCAACGGGCCCGGATCCGAAAACAATTTGACAGCGCGCTGCACAGCCAGACAGCGGAATTTCAGAAGATCCTGGACAGCGCCAAGGAACGGGGCGAACTGGGCATCGCATTACCGCTTACACCGCTCGAACGCATCCTGGAAAATACCGTCAAAAATACGCGCAAGCATGTGGTCGTGGCAGAAAATGACCGGCAAGCCCTCTATCGCGCCAATCAACGCTTTACCCGCGAAGGCCCGGCGTTGTACCTGGCGGTGCTTGGTGAGCCGGCGAGCTACCGGCAGTTTCTCCAGCGGCTGCTGGAGATCAATGAACGCAGCATTCATTGGCTGGAGCTCAAGGACCGCTCCCTGGAACAGCTGTTTGAGCTGAGCCCTGCCGGCGCCGAGAGTGCGACTGGATTGACGGCCGACCGGTCGAACGAAATCAGCGCCCTGGCAGTCAAGGACCTGCACATTCGCTGCTTGAAGCGTTTGATTGTCAAAGACGTTGAACATCCTCTGTTCAATGCCTTGAACACCATCGTCGATCCCTTGCAGGAGCATGTACGCACCCACAGCGAACTCAACAGCCTTGAACTGCCGGGCAGTGACCGCCTGAATGTACTGGAGAGCCTGGTGGAACACTATGGCAGTGCCCTCGACGCCTTGCAGGGCCTTGGCATCCTCGATGCCGAAGTCCTCGACCACACCTACAGCAGCAAACTGTTCACGCTGGTCGAGGCGCTCTACCAGGACGCCAGCCAGCGCCTGGCCAGCGAAATCAAACCGGCGGCACAAGCGCCCAAGCGCTTGCCAAAACGCCCGATGAGCAGCCACGGCGCTGCGCCTAAGCGCGTGATCAAGACCCGCCGCAAAGGCACATTCATCGGTGAACTCAAGCCCATCGGCAACGTGGATATCGTCGAAGTTCGCGCCGAGGGCAGCGACCAGTTGCTGGGGATGTATTCACAAAGCGGTGATGAATGGGTTGAATTCGTCCAGGCGCCGGCCCCACAACCGCCGGCGCCGACCCGTAGCCTGAGCGTAGTAAAGGGCCAGGCACGCAAACTCCTGGCCATGCTTCAGGACCACTTGAACCGGGGGGAGGCCTATCGAAAAATCTCCAGGCACCCGCAGGAAGTGCAGGAAATTTTGCAGTATGAAGCCGTGCGCTATGACACCTTGGCCACAGAGCTGCACCGTGCCATCGAAGCCCAACCCGAGGCTAGCAGGAGCGCCGCCGACCAAGCGCTGGTGGTGCAACTGCGCGAGGCCTACTCGCGGTTGAACAGCCAAGGCCAGGCGTTACGTTTGCAACTGTGCCTGCAACTGCCGCCCACCCATGCCAACCTCGAATACCTCATCGACCAGCAACAGGCGAACGTTGCGTTGCTGGGCAAACGTATTCAGTTGGGTGGCCCACGCCGTGACTTCATCCAGGAGTACGCGATCAACGACGCGAAAGGCTTTACGCTGTGGTACGCGCACTTTCACTACCCCGGCGCGAATACGCCCAAGGCCGATTACACGGCCGCCCATTTGAAAACCCGTGAGCAACGCCGCGAGAGCTATTACAGCCTGCTGGCCAAGGCGCAAAGTCCCCAGGCCATCGTCAATGTGCATCGAGGCTTGATCGGCAAACAGCTGGCTGAACGCTGGTTCCTGTCCTTCGAGTCGTGAGACCGGCAATAGCCTGTGGCGGCGGCACTTACGCGTTCGCCACAGGCTGCAGGCTCAGTGGGCGAACAGCGAATTACCCTTCTGCCCCGCCAGCTTCTCAGGCTTGATCAGGAACCGCGCCAGCGCCGGCAACAGCCATAGCGCACCGAACATGTTCCACAACAGCATGAAGGTCAGCATCAGGCCCATGTCGGCCTGGAACTTGATGGCCGAAAAAATCCAGGTGCACACACCGATGGCCAGGCACAGGCCGGTAAACAGCACCGCTTTGCCGGTGGACTTGAGCGTCTGGTAATAGGCTTCCTGCAACGGCAACCCCGCACGCAGGAAGCTCTCCAGGCGGCTGTAGATATAGATGCCGTAGTCCACGCCGATCCCCACGCCCAACGCCACCACCGGCAAGGTCGCGACCTTGACGCCGATACCCATGAACGCCATCAGCGCGTTACCCAGCACCGAGGTCAGCACCAGCGGCAGCACGATGCACAGGGTCGCGGCCCAGGAGCGGAAAGTGATCATGCACATGGTCGCCACACACAGGTACACCAGGATCAGGATGGTCAGCTCGGACTCCTTGATCACCTCGTTGGTGGCCGCTTCGATCCCGGCATTACCGGCGGCGAGGATGAATTCCAGGCCGTCCTTGTTGTTCTCCTTGGCGAAGTCCTGCACCGCATGCACGGCGCGGTCGAGGGTTTCGGCCTTGTGGTCGTTGAGGAACACCAGCACCGGTGCCAGGGAGCAATTGTTGTTGTACAGGCCGTCGGCGCGGGCGATGGAGTTGTTCAGCACATCCGGGTTGCGCGACAGGGTTTCCCATTTCAGGTTGCCCTCGTTCATGCCCTTGATCATCTGCTTGGACACGGTCACCAACGAGATCGCCGACTGCACCCCCTCGGTGTTCTGCATCTTCCACATCAACTGGTCGATGGGCGCCATGGCTTCATAGCGCGAGCAGCCTTCGGCCTTGGTCTTGACCATCACCACCAGCACGTCGGAGCTGGTGGAGTAGTTGCTGATGATGAAGTTGTTGTCCTTGTTGTAGCGCGAATCCGGGCGCAGCTCCGGCGCGCCCTGGTCGAGGTCGCCGATCTTCAGGTTCTGGCTGTACCAGAGGCCGCCGCCAAAGGCGACCAGCGCGAGCAGGACCGAGACCGGCGCGACTTTGGGGCTGGCGAATTTCGACAGCAGGCGCCAGAACGGATGTTCGCGGTGCGCGTCTTTCTTGCTCCGGGCGATGGCACGCTTGCTGATACCCGCATAGGAAATCGCCACCGGCAGCAGGATCAGGTTGGTGAACACGATCACCGCCACGCCGATGGACGCGCCGATGGCCAGTTCGCGGATCACGCCGATATCGATGATCAGCAGCGTGATAAAGCCCACGGCATCCGCGAGGATCGCGATCATCCCCGGCAGGAACAGTTGCCGGAAGGTGCGCCGCGCGGCCGTCAAGGCGTTGTCCGCCTCGCTGGATTGCAGGGCGATACCGTTGATCTTCTGCACACCGTGGGAAATCCCGATGGCGAAGATCAGGAACGGCACCAGCATCGAGTACGGGTCCAGCCCGAAGCCGAAGAAGTGCATCAGGCCGAGTTGCCAGACCACCGCCACCAGTGTGGTGCTCAACACGGCGATGGTGCTGCGCAGGCAGTTGGTGAACCACAGCAATAGAACCAGGGTGATGACGAAGGCAACGCCGAAGAACAGCACCACCATCACCAGGCCGTCGATCAGGTCGCCGACCTTCTTGGCGAAGCCGACGATGTGGATCTTGACGTTGGGGTTCTGGGCTTCGAACTTGTCGCGGATCTTGTCTTCGAGTTCATGGGAGAACTTGCGGTAATCCAGGGCCAGCAGCTTGCCCTGGTCCTGCGGGTCCGGGTAGGACTCCAGCAGCGGGATGTCGACGATACTCGACTTGAAATCGTTGGCCACCAGCCGTCCGACCTGGCCGGACTTAAGCACGTTGTTGCGCAGTTGATCGAGGCTTTGCGTCGAGCCGTTGTAGCTCTGCGGGATCACTTCACCGCCGGCGAAGCCTTCTTCGGTGACTTCGGTCCAGCGTACGCTGGGGCTCCACAGCGACTTGAGGCCCGAGCGGTCGACGCCGGAGATGTAGAACACCTCGTCGTTGATCTGCCTTAGGGTCTCCATGTATTCCTTAGTGAAGATGTCACCGTCCTTGGCCTCCACCGAGATACGCACCGTGTTGCCCAGGTTGGCCAGGTCGTTGCGGTGTTCCATCATCTTTTCGATGAAGGGGTGCTTGAGGGGGATCATCTTTTCAAAGCTGGTGGACGGGCGAATCAACGTCGCCTGCCAGAACAGGAAAATGCTCACCAGCAGGCAGATCACGATGACTGCCGGGCGGTTATTGAAGATCAGGCGCTCAAGAAAGGTCGCTTTATCGTTGTGATGACTGCTCATGCGTTCCCCGCCTTCTTATTGTTTTGTCGGTTCGGCGCCAGTGGGTGTGGCGACGCGAACACCACCCTGCCCGACCAGAATCAAGTTGCCGTTGCCTGCCGCCGTGACGGCCGACAATGAAATACGGTCGGGGCGATTGAACACGCTGAAGGTCTGGCCGTCGTCATGGCTGACCACCACGCTGCCGCCGTTGCCGACCACCACCAGCGAACCGTCTTCGAGCAAGGTGGCCCCCGACAGGCCGAACTCCAGGGCGCCGCGTGCGGCATTGAGTTCGACTTGTTCCCAGGTGCTGCCGAAATCCGTGGAGCGGTAAAGATTGCCGCGCAAGCCGTAGGCCAGCAGGGTTTGGGGTTGTGCGGTGCTGATCACGCCAAACAGCGAGCCCTCGTAGGGGCCTTCGAGTTTTTCCCAGGTCTGACCGTCGTCGCTGGAGCGGAACATGCTGCCCTGCTCGCCGACGATAAACAGGCCGGCGTCCTTGATCCGGGCGATGGCGTTGAGGTGAAACTGGTCTTCATTGTCGAGGCGGTCGCTGACGTCTTCCCAGGTCTTGCCGCCGTCGGTGGTTTCGATCAGCGCCCCATAGGCGCCCACGGCCAGGCCGTGGTGGGCATCGTTGAACCACACATCGAGCAACGGCGCTTCACGCTTGAGGTCTTGATACTGCTGGGTCCAGGTGGCACCGCCGTCGGTGCTGGCGAGGATTTGCGCATCATGGCCCACCGCCCAGCCCTGCTTGTCATCGACGAAATACACCGCCGTGAGCAGTTGCCGGGTGGGGACCTTGGCTTGGGTCCAGGTGCTGCCCTGGTCATCGGAATAGAGGATGTGCCCACGATCACCGACCGCCACCAGGCGCTTGCCGGCATGGACGACATCGATCATCAGGCCTTTGGCGGCCTTGGGGGATTCAATCGCAAAAGAGGTATCGCTGGCGGCCTGGACGACGGTCGGCAACGCGACAGTCCCAAACAGCGAGAGCGCTGCGGCCAGCAACGCAACCCTGCGTGCGGCGCGTGGGCGGCAAACAACCCAACCCATGACAGGCTCACTCATAGACCTTTCTCCCATTTATTATTGTTAGGTCGTCTCGCCTTCCCGGGCCCTGAAACCTGCAATCTAGAGCGCCTGGAGGAAGCAGGGGCCATCCTATCGGGCTTTCGAATCGTCTGACAATCGGTGCTACGTTATCTTTTGTTAACTGACGGCGTTTGGCCATGCCTGAATAGGCGGGTATCAGCCAGGCTGATTAATGAATTTTTATTCCATCTATTGAAATATGGGAATTTTTATTCCATTAATAGCCTTCCTGAAAACAATAATCCAAAGGACCACGGCTATGCGTGAACTCGGAATCGGCTTGATCGGCACAGGCTTCATGGGCCGCGCCCATGCACTGGCCTTCAACAATGCCCGGGCGGTATTTGAACTGCCGGTACACCTCAAGCTGGCCGCCCTGGCCGATGCCGACACCGAACGCGCCCAGCGCTGTGCCACGGCCTGGGGGTTTGCCCAGGCCCACGGCGACTGGCAGGCGCTGATCGACGACCCGGCCGTGGATGTGGTGGCCATCACCACGCCGAACCACCTGCACTTTCCCATGGCGATGGCGGCCATTGCAGCGGGCAAGGCGGTGTACTGCGAAAAACCCCTGGCGGTCAGCCTGGAGCAGGCCGATGCCATGCGCCAGGCCGCCCGCGAAGCCGGGGTGGTGACGCGGGTCGGCTACAACTACCAGCACAACCCGATGATCGGCCTGGCACGGCAACTGATTGCCGAGGGTGACCTCGGCGACATCATCAGCTTCCAGGGCGAGTTCAGCGAAGACTTCATGGCCGACCCGGCGTCACCGTGGTCGTGGCGCTGTGAAGTGGAGCATGCCGGTGGCGCCCTGGCGGACCTGGGCAGCCACTTGCTGTCGATGGCGCGCTACCTGGTGGGCGATGTGACCGCCGTGTGTGCCGACACCCAGACCGTCCACGCCCAACGCCCGGCCGTCAAAGGCAGCGCCGAGCAGAAAGCCATCGCCGTGGATGACCAGGTGCACGCCCTGCTGCGCTTCGCCAAC
Organism: Pseudomonas sp. 8 R 14; assembly: GCF_900005955.1. NCBI lineage: Bacteria > Pseudomonadati > Pseudomonadota > Gammaproteobacteria > Pseudomonadales > Pseudomonadaceae > Pseudomonas > Pseudomonas sp. 8 R 14. Next base: position 6,739 of record NZ_CVTH01000082.1, read on the forward strand.
GGCGCGCGCGGCACGGTGAGCAGCAGTTGGCTCAAGCACGGTTACAAGAACCACCTGAGTTTCGAGATCAGCGGCACCAAGGGCACCTTGGCGTTCGATCAGGAGCGCTTGAATGAACTGCGCCTGTGCCGTGTCGGCCAGGACGGTTTCCAGCGTTTGCTGGCCGGCCCTGCCCTGCCCGGCTACGCAGCGTTCAGCCCGGCGGCGGGGCATCAGTTGGGCTACAACGAGCTGAAGACCCTGGAGGTGCAGGAGTTGATCATGGCGCTGGCCGGCCAGGGCGCGGATGGCACCGACTTTGACGCGGCGTGGGAGGTGGAACGGCTGGCGACGGCGATTCGTGTGGCGGCCCGTGAAGAACGCTGGGTCAACCTAAACTCGCTCTGAAGCGCAATGCAAAACCCTTGTGGGAGGGGCAAGCCCCCCTCCCAACTTTCAGATCACCTGCACACCTCTCAATCAGCGGAAGTGAAGCCTGTCGAGCATGTCGGGACGCCTGAGGAGTTCCTTCGCCAGCCAGGCCTGGCGACCGAAGTAGGGATGCCTGGTAACGGTCCAGTTGGCAACTTCATGCAGTTTTTCGAGGCTGAGGTGGAAGGGCCACTGCGGAGCCTTGAACAGATCGACATCACGCATCAGCTCTCGGGCCAACTCTTTGTCATTCTGGTTTTTAAACATCGTGATGTTGAGGTTGTTTCGATCGATCAGGCCATCCAGCCCGCCGGTGATATGGTGACGGTCCATATCATCGACCAGGTCTCCACGCCTCATCAGTTCCCGTGCCAGGCGGATATTCTGGTCTTTTTCATAATCGCCGGTCAGCGGTTTTCCGGCCATATCCTTCAGGCCGTCCTTGGTGATGAACCCATTGGGTGCCTTGAAGTCATCGAACCTGTCGAGCAGCATGCGTGATAGGTCCGCATTGCTCTTGCTACCGAAACCGTAGCAGGGCCTGCAGGGGAACGGGTCGGGACTTGGAGGGCGCTGGGCGCCAAAGCAGTGGCGGACGAACAGCTTGAAATTGCTCATAACCCCCAGGGGCCAATAACCTGCTTTGATCTGCTGTGCACGGTCACGCGCCTCGAAGCCGGCGGTATCCGCGTTCGCGTAAAACGCCGGCGACCGCGGGGTGTCACTCGACTGAAAGCTGATTGAGGCGCTCTTTTGCGGAGTGGCGGACGAATTCGCCGTTGGTTTTGGGGAAGAGCTATTGCCCTGATCCACCTCCGAGTCCAGGCGTGAGGAAGTAACAGGTTTATCAAGAGCAGGCGCCAACATCGTTTGATGTCTCCAGTCCGGTTTGGCCAAAAAGTGTTCACCTGCCTGTCCAGCGTCGCACCAGGACGCAGAACACAGCGATAACGCTGGGTTGCAAGTAGTCCTTATGTGGCAGCGTGTCCGAATCAGTTCCTGCTTTTCTAGCGCAAGGCTCGACGCAGCACTTTGCCCACTGTCGTTTTAGGCAACTCGGTACTGCGAAACTCCACATACCTGGGCACCTTGTAGCCCGTCAGGTATTCGCGGCAATGGGCGAGGAGCTGTTCCTGGGTCAGGTTCGGGTCCTTGCGCACCACGATGATCTTGACCTTCTCCCCCGTCACGCCGTCTTCCACGCCGATGGCCGCCACTTCGCCGACGCCCGGGTGCAGCGCCACCACGTCTTCGATTTCATTGGGGTACACGTTGAAGCCCGAGACCAGGATCATGTCTTTCTTGCGGTCCACCAGGCGGATATAGCCGCGTTCATCCATCACGCCGATGTCACCGGTCGACAACCATCCCTCGGCGTCGAGCACTTCGGCGGTGGCGTCCGGACGCTTCCAATAGCCCTGCATCACCTGTGGGCCGCGCACCTGCAGTTCGCCTTGCTCGCCGATATCGGCCAGCTCGCCGTCTTCACGCATAAACCGTACCCAGGTCGACGGCAGCGGGACGCCGATGCTGCCGGTGAATTCCATTTCGCGCATGCGCGCAATGTCGATCGGGCTGATGCTCACCACCGGCGAGCATTCGGTGAGGCCGTAGCCTTCGATGATCGGCAGCCCGGTGACGTCCTTCCAGCGCTTGGCCACCGCCGTGTGCGTGGCCATGCCGCCGGCGATCACCATGCGCAGGTCGGAGAAGTCCCGGGCGCAGAACTCCTTATTCTCCAGCAAGCCGTTGAACAGCGTATTGACCCCGGCAATGCCATTGAAGCGCTCCTTGCGCAGGATCATCTGCACCCGCTTCACATCCCGCGGGTTGGCGATGAGGATGTTGCGCCCGCCCAGGCACATGAACATCAGGCAGTTCACCGTCAGGGAAAAGATGTGGTACAGCGGCAGCAGGGTGACGTTGGTTTCCTGCTTGTCCTGGTCCAGTTGGTCGCCGACCCAGGCCTTGGCCTGCAACAGGTTGGCGATGATATTGCGATGGCTGAGCATCACGCCCTTGGCATCCCCGGTGGTGCCGCCGGTGTATTGCAGGAAGGCCAGGTCGTCGAGGTGCATGTCCACCGGGAAGTGGTTGAGCGCGCGGCCCTGCTTCAGCACCTGGTTGAAACGCACCGAGCCCCTCAGGTTGAACGCCGGCACCTGCTTTTGCACGCGACGCAGGATGAAGTTCATCGCCGCGCCCTTGAAGCTGCCAAGCAGATCACCGATGGCGGCCACCACCACGCGCTTGATGCTGCTGCCGGCGATGACTTTTTCCAGGGTGTGGGCGAAGTTTTCGAAGATCACCACGGTTTCGGCGCCGCTGTCCTTGAGCAAGTGCTTGAGCTCATGGGCGGTGTACAACGGGTTGACGTTGACCACCACCGCGCCGGCCAGGATCGTGCCCAGCAGGCAGATCGGGTACTGCAAGCAGTTGGGCATCATCAGCGCCACGCGGTCGCCCTTCTGTACGCCCTGGCCCTGCAGCCAGGCGGCGAACGCAATGCCTTGCACCTGCCAGTCGGCGTAGGTCATTTCGGTGCCGATGCTGACGTAGGCGACCCGCTCGCGAAATTTCTCCAGGTGCTCCAGGAACACCTCGCGCAACGACGGGTAGTCCTCGATACCGGCATCGATGTCCGCCGGGACGCCGGGCAGGTAAGCGTTCAACCAGACCCGTTCGGTGTGTTCCAGGCTGATAGCGTTCATGGCAGTCTCCTTATTGTTGTTTTTGATGGGGCTACTTTTCGACGATAGCGGTAATGCCCAGCCCGCCCGCCGCGCAGATGGAAATCAGGCCGCGACCGCCGCCCCGCTCGTGAATGGCCTTGGCCAGCGCCGCCAATTGCCGGCCACCGGTGGCGGCAAACGGGTGGCCGCAGCCTAGAGAGCCGCCGTTGACGTTCATTTTGGCGCGGTCGATGGCCCCCAGCGGCGCCTCCAGGCCGAGCCGTTCGCGGCAGTAGTCGGCGTCTTCCCAGGCCTTGAGCGTGCACAGCACCTGGGCGGCAAACGCTTCGTGGATCTCGAAGAAATCGAAGTCGGCGAAACTCAGTCCTTCGCGCTTGAGCATGCGCGGTACGGCGTAGGCCGGCGCCATCAGCAGGCCTTCGCTGCCGTCGACAAAATTCACCGCCGCCGTCTCGCCCGTGCGCAGGTAGGCCAACACCGGCCAGCCATGGGCCGCCGCCCAATCTTCGCTGGCCAGCAGCACCACCGAGGCGCCATCCGTCAGTGGCGTGGAGTTGCCCGCCGTGAGGGTACCGTGCTGGCGGTCGTAGGCCGGGGACAGGCCGGCGAGTTTCTCCAGGCTGGCGTCGGCGCGCAGGTTGTTGTCCCGCGCCAGGCCGCGATGGGGGCTGATCAGGTCGTCGAAGAAACCGCGCTGATACGCGGCATCCAGGCGCTGGTGGCTGGTGAGGGCCAACTCGTCCTGGGCCAGGCGCTTGATCTGCCAGCGTTGGGCCATGGCTTCGCAATGTTCGCCCATGGACAAACCGGTACGCGGCTCGCCATTGCGCGGCAACAGCGGCTTGAACAACATCGACGGACGCACCTTCAGCAGTGCCTTCACCTTGTCGCCCATGCCCTTGGCGCGGTTGGCCGCGAGCAAGGTGTGGCGCAGGGATTCATTGATGCCGATGGGCGCGTCGGAGGTGGTGTCGGCACCACCGGCGATGCCCACGTCAATCTGGCCGAGGGCGATCTTATTCGCCACCAGCAAGGCCGCTTCCAGGCCGGTGCCGCAGGCTTGCTGCACATCGTAGGCCGGGGTCTGCGGGGACAAGGTGGTCGACAGCAGCGATTCACGCGCCAGGTTGAAATCCCGTGAATGCTTGATCACCGCGCCGGCGGCAAACTCGCCCAGGCGCTGGCCGTGCAGGTTGTAACGGTCGACCAGGCCTTGCAGCGCCGCCACCAGCAGGTCCTGGTTGCTGTCGTGGGCATACACCGTGTTGGAACGGGCGAACGGGATGCGGTTGCCGCCGATGATCGCCACGCGGCGGGTCGGGGCCGGATTGAAGCTGTAGTCACTCATGTAGGGCTCTCATTCCAGACAAATAGCCCGCGCATATGCGGTTTGTCGCCGGCGAAATTGCGCACTTCGAATTCGCGCCGCGGGCCGCTCACGGGGTGTTGCCACAGGGCGACCTGGCCGGGCAGGAAGATCGGCAGCTTGAAGTCGCAATGGGCTTCGGCCTGACCCAGGCCCCCGGGGGGTTGTTGAGCGGCCAATGCGCGGCCGAGGGTCCACATGCCATGGGCGATGGCGCGGCGAAAACCGAAGAGCCTGGCGCCGATCAGTGAGGTGTGGATCGGGTTGAAGTCCCCGGAGACCTTGGCGAAGCGCCGCCCCAGATCGGCCGGCAACACCCAGCGCTGGGTGCGCAACAGGCCCTCCTCCTGCAACGCCAGCGCGTCCTCCCATGGCTCGCCGACGGGACCTTTCACCGCGCGGCGCAGGTACAGGCTGTCGCTTTCCCACACCAGGCTGCCGCTGCTGTAGGCACGGGTGGCGATGCTCAGCGCCTGGCCCTTGGCGTGGGCCACCCAACGTTCGCAAAAGACTTCCAGGCGCAGCGCCTGGCCTTCCTGCAGGCGCTGGTGCTGCCGGATGCGGTTGGCCAGGTGCACCATGCCACTGGCCGGGTACGGAAAACTCGGACGGGTCAGCAGCATCAGGTGCAGGGGGAACGCCAGCACATGTGGGTACGACAGCGGCACGCCTTGTTCGCGGCGAAAGCCACAGGCACGGCCGTAAGCCGCAATGCCCGCAGCGGACAATTCCACCGCCGAGCGCACCAGGCGCTCCCTGGGCAACAGCGGTGCGCCGTCGAGCTTGGGTTTGCGCAGGCCACGTACGCCGTCCAGCAACAGGCGCGTGCGTGATGGCGGTGGGTCGATGATCTGCGTCACGTAGTCCATGGACTCAGGCTCCCAGCAGGCTTTGGCCGCACACGCGCACGACCTGGCCATTGACCCCGCCCGACGCCGGGTGCGCCAGCCAGGCAATGGTTTCGGCCACATCGATCGGCTGCCCGCCTTGGGACATCGAGTTCATGCGCCGCCCCGCTTCGCGAATCATCAGCGGAATTTTTGCGGTCATCTGGGTCTCGATAAACCCCGGCGCCACCGCGTTCACCGTGACCTGTTGCGCCGCCGCACGCGGGGCCAGGCCTTGCACCAGGCCGATCACGCCGGCCTTGGAGGTGGCGTAGTTGCTTTGCCCGAGGTTGCCGGCAATGCCGGAGATCGACGACACGCACACGATACGCCCCCCCGGATTCAGGCCCTGGCTATCCAACAAGGCACTGCTCAGGTGCAACGGTGCTTCGAGGTTGACCGCCAGCACGCTGCGCCAGGCTGCCTCCGTCATCTTGGCGATGGTCTTGTCGCGGGTGATCCCGGCGTTGTGCACCACCACATCGAAGGCACCGTATTGGCTGACATGGGCATGCAACTGGGCAGCGGCGTCCGCTGCCGTGATGTCCAAAGGCAGCGCCGAACCGTCCACACTCGCGGCCGCCTGTTGCAGCGAGTCCCGGGCCTGGGGCACGTCCACGCAGACCACATGGGCGCCCTCGCGGGCCAGGACCTGGGCGATGGCCAGGCCAATGCCTCGGGAAGCACCGGTGACCAGCGCGCGTCGGCCGGCGAAGGGTTTGTCCCAATTGACGGCGACCTGCCCATCCACCGGTTTTTCCAGGCGCACCACCTGCCCCGACACATAGGCCGAACGCCGCGACAGGAAGAAACGCAGGCTGCTGTCCAGTGCGTCTTCCGCTCCCGGAGCCACGTACAACAACTGCACGGTGATCGCCCGGCGCAACTCTTTGGCCAATGAACGCACCAAGCCTTCGAGCGCACGCTGGGCGATGGCCTGGGGCAACTCGGTGCAGTGTTCCGGCGCGGTGCCCAGCACCACAACGCGGCCATGTTGGCCCAGGCGTTTGGCGTTGGCGTGGAAGAACTCATAGAGCTCGCCCAGTTGTTGCAAGCCGGTTATGCCGCTGGCATCGAACACTGCGCCCTGCACCTTGACCGTGGACGGCGCCTTGAGCGTCGCCGGGGTGGCGGTGACCGTGTCGGTGGCGCTGAACACCTGTTGCACCTGCGCAGCCAGGCGCCCTGCCCCGGCGACAATCACCGGGTTGGCCAGGCCTGGCTGGCCGCTGCGGTGACGCTGCAACGGCACGGGCTGGGGCAAGCCCACCACCTGGGCCAGGCGACGGCCCCAGGGGGAATTGACGAACGATAGGTAGCTGTCACTCATAGATAGATCCACTCACCACACAAACTTGCCGTGTAAACCCGATCCATGTCGGAGGGGACAAGCCCTAATGCCAGTCATGTAGGAGCGAGCTTGCTCGCGAAGAAACTCAGGGCCACCACGTTTCTCCAGAATGAACGCGTTGCTTAGACGTTCTTCGCGAGCAAGCTCGCTCCTACATGACTGGCATTGGACCCATCCCTCTCCCACATTGACCGCGTTTGTCCTAGTTGACCGAGGCGTTTTCGCTTTGGCTGCTGCGCCGCTTGGCGACCGGCTCCAACGCCTGCCTGCGCTGCTGCAACGCCTCCAGCAAACCGAAGTCCTGGGGGAAGTCATCCACCTGGATAGCGTGGTCGGCGTATTCCACATAGCGCGCCAGCAAGGCGTCTTCGTCGTCGCTGATCAGGTCCAGCGCCCGCGCCTTGACGCGCCAGGCGGTGAAGGCCGTGGCGGCAATCGGCATCGGTTCGAGCAGGCCTTGCCTGATGGCCGGCTTGAGCCGGGCGTCGATCAGCTCGACTTGCGGCAGCAGGCGCAAGCCCAACTCGCCGTAGGCCAGCTTGTCGATTTCCGGACGCGGAATGTAGGAATTGGCCAGCAGGCGGTCGCGTGTTTCGCCGGGGATCTGCACCACATCGGCCACCTGGGCCAGCAGCTGATCCGAAGGTTTGCGCAACGGAATACCGAACGGGAACGTCAAGCCACGCAGCACCGCCGCCGCCGCTGTGGAGGGGTAGTTGTCCAGCACTTCGGCAAGGGCTTCATGGGCACGCAGCAATGCGTCCTGTGCCGCCCAATGCACCAGCGGCAGGTCTGCCTGGGGCCGGCCGTCGTCCTCGAAGCGCTTGAGCACGCAGGACAGGATGTACAGCTGCGACAGAATATCGCCCAAACGCCCGGTGATACTTTCCTTGCGCTTGAGGGCACCGCCCAGCACGCCCATGGAAATATCCGAGATCAGCGCCAGTACCACCGACAGGCGATTGGCCTGGCGATAGTAGGACGCCAGCGCCGGGTCGGTCTTGGCCGGTACGGAAATCAGGCGCCCGCCGGTCAGGGCATGCACCGCCGCACGTACGGTGTTGGCCAATACAAAGCTCACATGGCCGAACATCGCGCTATCAAAGTCTTCCAGCGCCTGGCGCCGGTCCGGGTTGCGCGCCGCTTCCATTTCGCGGAACACATAGGGATGGCAACGAATCAGGCCCTGGCCAAAGATGATCAGGCAGCGCGTCATGATGTTCGCGCCTTCCACCGTAATGGCGATGGGGCTTTGCTGATAGGCACGGGCCAGGAAGTTATTGGGGCCCATGCAGATGCCCTTGCCGGCGACGATGTCCATGCCGTCGTTGACGATCATCCGCGCGCGTTCGGTGACGTGGTACTTGGCGATGGCCGAGATCACCGAGGGTTTCTCACCGGCATCCAATGAAGCCACCGAGACCTTGCGCACCGCATCGCAGGCATACAGGTGCCCGGCCATGCGCGCCAGCGGCGCCTGCACCCCTTCGAACTTGCCGATGGGCAAGCCGAACTGTTTGCGCATCGCCGCGTAGGCCGTGGTACCACGCACCGCGACCTTGCCCAGGCCGACGTTGGCCGACGGCAGGGAAATGGCGCGGCCGGCGGCCAGGCACTCCATCAACATGCGCCAGCCGTTGCCGACCTGTTCGCGGCCGCCGATCACCCACTCCAGCGGGATGAACACATCCTTGCCGGTGGTCGGGCCGTTCTGGAATACGGCATTGAGCGGCCAGTGCCGGCGACCACTGTTTACGCCGGGATGGGAGGTGGGGATCAGGGCACAGGTGATGCCGAGAGAGCCTTTCGGCCCCAGCAATCCGTCCGGATCTTCCGCGCGAAACGCCAGACCGAGCACCGTGGCGATCGGTCCCAGGGTGATATAGCGCTTGTCCCAGGTCACACGGAAACCCAGTACTTCCTGGCCTTCATGGGTGCCTTTACAGACGATGCCCAGATCGGGAATCGCCCCGGCATCGGAGCCGGCATACGGGCTGGTCAGGGCAAAGCACGGGATGTCTTCGCCCCGGGCCAAACGCGGCAGGTAGTAATTGCGCTGGGCGTCGGTGCCGTAATGCAGCAGCAGTTCGGCCGGGCCCAGGGAGTTGGGCACCATCACCGAAATCGCCGCCGCCGAGCAGCGCGTCGACAGCTTCATCACCACTTGGGAATGGGCGTAGTGGGAGAAGCCTTTGCCGCCGTACTGCTTGGGAATGATCATGCCAAGGAAGCCGGCGTCCTTGGTGTACTGCCAGCCTTCGGGGGACATGTCCTGCCAGACCTGGGTGGTTTCCCAGTCGTTGGCGATATCGCACAAAGTTTCCACTTCATTGTCGAGGAAGGCTTGCTCCTCGGCGCTCAGGCTCGCCGGGGCCGCTTGCAGCAGGCGCTGCCAGTCGGGCTTGCCGCTGAACAGCTCGGCGTCCCACCACACGGTGCCGGACTCGATGGCGGCGCGTTCGGTGTCGGACATCGCCGGCATGATCGTGCGAAACAGGCCGAGGGCCTTGCTGGTCAACAGTGTGCGGCGCAGCGGTTTGAGGGTCATCAGCAACGCCGGCAATACCACCAGCACGGCCGCGACGGTGGCGCCGAAAGCCGCCACTCCATTGAACAGGTAGCCCGCTGTCAGCCAGATCAGGCCAGCGCCCAACCACAGGATGGCGGCAGCTTGTCGATACGCCAGGGCAATCGCGGCTGCGACACCCACCAATAACCAGATAACCATGGGGATACCTCTACTCGATTCAGGGCGTGGTTTACGTGCGCAAGGTCGGATCGACCTGCGGCGTAAAGCCACACTACAAACTTGGAAAGACAAATTCAAATTTTGTTTTGAAATTTTTATTTAATTCATGGACGAAAAAATAGCGGCTGAATGAATCAGCCTGGAATGCCAATACTCAAGGAACTGTTGACGTGGAATGAGGGTGAAGGCATCAAGATGCGCTTGGTGCCTTTTCCATCACCCTCTATGAAATATCAGAACGCGTAGGTGGCCGACACGCTCACCACATCGCCCGACGACTCCGCCTTGCCATTCAGGCTTGCGCCACCCAGGCGATCGACGTTTTGAGTCTTGAGCTTGACCTCTTGCACGAACTGGTGGGAATAGGCCAAGTCAAGACTGAGGCCCTTGATTGCTTTCACATCGTAACCAGCCCCCAACGACAGGAATGTACGGTCGCCATCCGGGATTCGCGGGTCGCGGGTCGAATTGCGTGTAGGTGTCTGGTCAAGGGCTACACCTGCACGCAAGGTCAACTCATCGGTCAAGCGGTAGTCACCGCCGAGGGAGTACATCCAGGTGTTCTTGTAGTTGTAGGGAATGGACACAATGGTGGTGCCACCGGACTCGAGCGTCAGGTCTTTGAAAGAGGACCACTCAGTCCAGGTCACACTGGCCCCCATCGTGAAGCGATCGTTGAACTGGTGTACCCAGTCCAGGCCGGCCGTGGCAGGAATGTCCAGTTGGACACTGGCATGGGCGCCGTCCGGTGCCAGCTCTAACCCTGGATAAGCGGTATTCACCAACGTACCGCTACCGCCAAACGGACTTGGCTGGGTCATCAGGTTGTAGGAAAACTGATCGGCGTAAATATTATATTTGCCGGTCATCTTGTTCTTGATCTTGGCGTGGTAATTCAAGCCAAGGGTGTCTCGCTCCGTGGGTTTCCAAACAATGCCGGTAAACCAGCCCGCTGAAATGTTGTCGACCTTCACACGCATCAAGGCACTGCCGACATCAGACGGAAAATTGATCCCGCCCAGCACGGAATCGGACACCGCGGCGGCAGACAACAAGTCCACGTTTTGACTGACGAAGCCCTTGCTGTGTTGCACGATCACGCCACCGCCGATAGAAAATTGATCATTCACCTTAAAGGACAGGGATCCGGTCAATCCTACGGTTTCAATTTTGGTGTCCACTGCAAAGTCGCGCAGTTTCGAGTCCTGATCCCAAGTGGAGCGCATACCCTGCGGCACTACCTGGCTCAGGCCGAAAGCGAACCGATCCCCCAGGGGCATGACCATGAAACCGGTTGGCAACCAGGCAGTGAACCCGCCTTGGCCGCCGTCGTTGTTATTCACCGTGGTCGATGCGACGTCGGGAAAACCATTGGCGTCCAAGGGCGTATTGGAAATCGGGTTGCCTGCATAATCAGAGGCGTCACCTTTGTACTTGATCTTGATGCGGGCGTAGTCAACGGTAAATTGCGCCACGTTGTGTTCGACAAACGCCATGGCCGCCGGGTTGTTGTACGCGGAACTGGGATCGTTCTTGAACAACGAGCCACCGGCAAATGCCCGGCCCCAACCGGGTGCGCCGTAGGTCGGTGTTGAAAAACCGCCGGCCTGTGCAGGCGCGTTCACCATCGCCCCGCCTATCAGTGCCAGCCCCAGCAAAACCTGCACGTGTTGTTTCTTATTATTCATGCGGCACTCCTTATTGTTATTTCTCTGAGCCGGCCCCGCCGGTTCGTTTTGCTTCCGGCAGTTCACAAACTGGCGCCCGATCGAGGCGCCAGTCTTTCAACAGGTGATCAGCCCGGTGTGTCAGTTGCCCATCAAGGCACGATGGTAAATGTCGGGCTTGGGGTAACGCTGAGGCTCACCACGGTGCAGCTACCACTCAGGGTCTGGTTGGAGGCGGTCAGTACACCACCGCTGTAGCCCACGGTGATGGTGGACGGACCGCAATTGGACGCCGGATACAGAACCGACGCGGCGATGGTGTAACCAACGTTGCTGACCGAGCCCGCAGCGGCACCGGTGGCGGTCAAGGTCCATGGCAGACCGGTGATTTTCGGCAGCGCACAAAGACCACCGCCGGTCACCGCCACACCGGTGATTTTTGCCACACCGCTGGCATCGACGTTCCCGGTAAAAGTTGCGCCGCAGTTAACAGTGGCCTGGAACGACGATGGCGACTTCACCGAAATGGTGCCTGGCGCAGTGAAGCTCGAGTTCACCGGGGTGATGCTATAGGCATTGGCCATCGACGCAGCACCCATGCAAACAGCCAAAGCAGACAACGATACGAGGGTTTTCAAGCTTTTCATTGTTTTTCCTCACATGTTATGGCGAGTCATTTCGCCAGGGGGGTAATGGCCATGAACGAGAGGTCACGGTGAAACTGCAGAACTTCCCTTTCCAGCCAAATTTCAATTCAATTACCGAAGCACGTTACTCAACAACTTTGAAGTTCGGCGGCATCTTGATCGACACCGTCTTGATCTTGCAGTCTTCGCCAATCGGTACATTGGCGGCTTCCAACTTGCCGGTGGCGTTATCCCAGGTGCCATCGGCGGTGGAAGGCCCGCACTTGCCGCCCAGGCCGAAAGCGTGAACATCGACACTGATCTTCGACATGGAACCGCTCCTGGTATCTTTGGCGACCAGGATCCACGGCAAGTTGATGGCTTCGACGCGACTGCACTTGAGGCCGCCGTCGAATTCGACTTTGTCGACATTGACCGAGGAACCGTCCGCAGCGACCTTGCCGGCCACCTTGATGGTGCAATCGGCGCTGATCAGCGCGCCTTTGGAGAAGCTGATCGGGCCCTGGGCGGTAAAGGCGCTGCCCGCCGGTTCGATACGCGCGGCCTGGGCCTGGTGATAGGTGATCAGGCCCAGCACGGCCAATACGATATGGGTGGTGAACTTGGCAGGTGTTTGCATGGTGTACGTCCTTCCCTTTCATTATTTTTTTCGGGTCAAAGCACTTTCTCGGGGCGATAAAATCCTGCGCGGCAATCAGGCCCCGAGCACACAACAAGACTAAGTGTTACTTCAGATCAAAACGGCTTGGCACTGCCGCTGTACTTCTCCAGGTACTTCAAACGCTGTGAAGGTTGAAGATTGGTCAGGGTGATATCCCCGGCATAATGATTAAGGACTCGATGATCCATGCGCCGCCGCCACAAGTACGGGACATACGCCCAGACAATCATGCTCGCGTAACCATAAGGCAGTTGCGGCGACTCATCGAAGTGGCGCAACGACTGATAACTGCGCGTCGGGTTGGCGTGGTGATCGGAGTGCCGCTGCAGTTGGAACAGAAAGATATTGGTGACAATCCGATTACTGTTCCAGGAGTGCCGAGGCGAACACCGTTCATAACGACCGTTGGGCAACTTCTGGCGTTTAAGGCCGTAGTGCTCTACATAGTTCACCACTTCCAGCAACGAGAAGCCGTAGATGCCCTGGATAACCAGGAACGGAATCACCGCTGCCCCCAGCCAGGCAATCATCGCGCCCCACAGCACCACGCTGTACATCCAGGCACTGAGCACAGCGTTTTTCCAATGCCAGGCCGGCAGGCCGAGTTTGCGCAGGCGCTCGCGCTCCAGGTTCCAGGCCGAGTGTGCGCTGAACCACACCGAACGCGGCAGGAAAGCCCAGAAGCTCTCGCCCAGCCGCGAGCTGGCGGGGTCCTCCGGCGTGGCAACACGTACGTGATGGCCACGATTGTGCTCGGTGTAGAAGTGCCCGTAGAAGGTCGGCGCCAGGGTGACCTTGGCGAGGAACACTTCCAAAGCGTTGGGCTTGTGCCCCAGTTCATGGGCGGTATTGATCGCAATACCGGTGGCGGCACCGGTCGACATCGCCATGCCCAGATAAGTGAACCAGCTCGGTTCGCCATGCAGTTGAGTGCGGGCGGTGATGTAGCTGGCGGCGTGGGATAGCCAGCTGGAAGGGTCCAGGTTCGCTGCAGCCTGCAACAGGCCACCCTGGATGATCCAGTCGATCCCGCCGGCGGCCAGCCAGCCGGTGATCACCACCGAGGAGATCACGAACAACACGCCGGTATAGACGATCCAGCGGTAGTAGCTTTGGGATTCGAGGTGGCCAACGGCGGATTCGGGCGGGTTGCTCACGTCTTCACCGAGCAGACCGTCGATCAATGGGATCAGGCCGAAGATCACCAGCACGCCGACCCACCACAGTTGCTGGATACCGGTCGTGATCGCCAGGGTGCCGGACAACAACGGCGTGGCCAGCGGCATGATGCCCAGCCACCACAGGTGGCGCTTGCCGTCGGTCCACACGCTTGGGGCAGCCAATGTCTGATTCATGGCTGCCTCCGGATGAGGCGGGTTGGCAGGGACGCAAAAAACAGCTTCGAGGAATGCTGGGCACCCCAGGAAATCAACCATGCGATAAAAGACGTTTTTTTCATTTTTATTCGCTCTTAGGCATTTCAAAAATCATTTCAAAATAAATATTGAAATATTTTTTTAAATAAATAGCGCGGAATCGTTAGGTCGTCAACTACTTTTTCGAGGCCTTTTTAGCGTGACTGAACAGTCGTTTTTTCAGCTGTTGGGTCAGGTCTCTAGGGCAGGCATTTCGGACATTCGATCCAGCAATCGGGGCCATGATTATTTGTTAGCCAGGGCAAAGGGCGCGTGCAACACCGTAGCGCTCTGGGCCGGTCGGACACGCTTGGCTATCTGCTCCACCACCGCCGCCACCCGTTCAGTCGCGGTAATGGGCAACATGTGGCCGCGTCCTTCCACAAGCTGCAATTTAAGCCCCGGCACCTTGCTGGCCAGGGCCTGACCATGTTTCTGGAAGTCCAGCACCTTGTCCCGCGCGCCATAGATCAGCCCGATCGGCAAGGTCAGTTGCGGGTAGCGCTTGACCATGTCCGGCAGGTGATCGTTGACCTGGTTGATCTCGGCGGACGCGGCATAGAAGTTATCCGGCCGCATGCCGAGCAGCCCACCGCCACGCGTGGCGAAATCGGCCGGGGCGGCATCGGGGGCGAACACGCCTTTGACCACCGAGCCTTTGGTCAGCAGGCCGATGGGCACGGTCAGGGTGTGCGACAGCCAGCGCCGCAGCCACGCCGGGCGCACCGCCAATGACAGGAACACCAGTGGCAACAGGCGTTGGGGATGGCTCAGTGGCGCCACCAGGATCAACCCGGACACCGCGTGGGGGTGGTCGAGGGCCAGCGCCAGGGCAATCGCGCCGCCGAGGGAATGCCCCAGCACCAGCGGTTTTTCCAGGCCCAGCGTTTGGATAAAGGCCGCGATTTGCCGGGCCTGGGCCGGCAGGTCGGCCGGCGTACCCGCGTGGCGGGTGGAATAGCCCGATCCCGGGCGGTCGAGGGTGATGACCCTGAAGTGCTCACGCAACTGGCCGGACAAGGCGTAGGTCAGGTTGCGGCTGCTGCCCATCAGCCCGTGAATCATCACCAGCGGCGGGCCCTTGCCCTCTTCGTAATAATGAAAGCGCTCGCCATCGACCTCCACAAAGCGCCCATTGCCTGGAACCGCTGCTTCAATCCGCCGTGTCATCCAGGCACTCAAGCCCCAAAACACGACGCTCGCCCCCACCAGCACACCCGCAGCAATCAACCATTGCACAGCCATAGCTCGGTCCTCTGCTTCCCTGCTGCCGCCGACCTGACCGGAATTGATCAAGGCCTCGGCCAACGTCCACACCCTGGACCTGAACGGCGTGCGTACCACGCTCGTCCGTCGGACAAGTCGCACATAAGGCACAAGGTCCTAGCGTAGGCGCTATTTTCAGGTAGATTATTTAAAATCTTTTTTAAAATAATTAATTCAATTTTTCTTTGCAATGGTGTTCTATCTAAAAGACACAACAAAAACAGGAGCACATCCGATGCCCATGAAGGACCGCCTATGAATGCCCACAGTGATTCCATCGACATCGCCATCATCGGTTCGGGTTTTGCCGGCCTGTGCATGGCCATCAAACTCAAGGAGGCGGGGTTCACCGACTTCTTTGTCGCCGAGCAGGCCGATACCCTCGGCGGCACCTGGCGGGACAATCACTACCCCGGTTGCGCCTGCGATGTGCAGTCCCACGTGTATTCGTTTTCCTTTGCACCCAACCCGGACTGGACTCGGCAGTTCGCGCCGCAAGCGGAAATCCGCGCCTACCTGGAAGACTGCGCGGTGCGCTTCGGATTGGCGCCCTACCTGCGTTTCGGCATGGGCCTAAAGCGCGCGGTGTTCGATGAACAGCTACAACGCTGGCAGTTGAGTTTCAGCGATGGCCGCCACGTCAGTGCGCGGGTGCTGGTGTCGGGCATGGGCGCCCTGGCACGCCCGGCGCTGCCGGAGATTCCGGGGCTGGAAACCTTCAAGGGCAAGCGCTTCCACTCCCAGCAGTGGGATCACGCATACGCCTTGAAGGGCAAGCGCGTGGCGGTGATCGGCACAGGGGCCAGTGCCATCCAGTTCGTGCCGCAGATTGCGCCGCAGGTGGCGCACCTGGATCTGTTCCAGCGCACTCCACCGTGGATCATGCCCAAGCCCGACCGCGGGATTTCAGCGTTCGAACGCTGGCTGTTCAGACACCTGCCTGTTACCCAGCGCCTGGTGCGTGGCGCCTTCTACTGGGCACTGGAAGGCCGTGTGCTGGGATTTGCGCTGCACCCGCAGCTGATGAAAATGGTGCAGAAAGTCGCCCTGCGCCACCTTCGCAAACAAGTGCCGCGCCCTTCCCTGCGCAAGGCCCTGACGCCGGACTACACCATTGGCTGCAAGCGTGTGCTGATCTCAAATGACTACTACCCGGCGCTGTCGCGCAGCAATGTCGAGGTGGTGACCGACAACATCCTGCGTATCGAAGCCGACGGTGTGATCACAGCCGACGGTATCAAGCACCCGGCCGACTGCCTGATTTTCGGCACCGGCTTCCAGGCCACTGACCCGCTGCCCCGCGACTGCATCATCGGTCGCGACGGTGTGGACCTGATGGACACCTGGCGCGACGGTGCACACGCCTATAAGGGCACCACGGTGCCGGGCTATCCCAACCTGTTTCTGATCATCGGGCCCAACACCGGCCTGGGCCATAACTCGATGATCCTGATGATCGAGGCGCAGGTGACCTACATCCTCGACGCGCTCAGGCAGATGCAGCGCCATCGCATCGCCACGGTGGACGTCAAACCCGCAGTGGAGAGCGCCTACAACCAGCACCTGCAAGACCAGCTCAAACGCACCATCTGGAACACCGGCGGGTGCCAGAGCTGGTACCTCGACCCACGCACCGGCAAGAACACCACCCTGTGGCCCGGCTCGACCTGGCGTTTCAAGCAGGTGACCCGGCAGTTTGCGCTCAAGGACTACGTGGCCGGCCTGGGGCCGGTCAATGCCCCTACCCGGCCGATGCCGACGCCCCATTCCACCGCAGAAGGTAGCCTGTCATGAAGTCATTCAACGGCCGCGTGGCGGCGATTACCGGCGCGGCATCCGGCATGGGTCGCGCATTGGCCCTGGCACTCGCGCGCGAAGGTTGCCACCTGGCACTGGCGGACAAAAACGCCCAAGGCCTGGAGCAGACCCTGGCACTGATCAAGACCTCAACCCTGGCGCCGGTGACGATTACCACCCAGGTCCTGGATGTGTCCGACCGCCAGGCCATGGAGGCTTGGGCGGCGCGCTGCGTGGCCGAGCATGGCCAGGTCAACCTGGTGTTCAACAACGCCGGCGTGGCCCTGTCGAGTACGGTCGAAGGCGTGGACTACGCCGACCTGGAGTGGATCGTCGGCATCAACTTCTGGGGCGTGGTCCACGGCACCAAGGCGTTCCTGCCGCACCTCAAGGCCAGCGGCGACGGCCATGTGATCAACACGTCCAGCGTGTTCGGCCTGTTTGCCCAGCCCGGCATGAGCGGTTACAACGCGACCAAATTCGCCGTGCGCGGCTTTACCGAAGCCCTGCGCCAGGAGCTGGACCTGCAACGCTGCGGCGTCTCGGCCACCTGCGTGCACCCCGGCGGCATCCGCACCGATATCTGTCGCAGCAGCCGCATCGACGCGAACATGACCGGCTTCCTGATCCACAGCGAACAGCAGGCCCGCGCCGACTTCGAAAAACTCTTCATCACCGATGCCGACCAGGCCGCCAAGGTGATCCTGCAAGGCGTCCGCAAAAACAAGCGTCGCGTGCTGATAGGCCGCGACGCGTATTTCCTCGACCTGCTCGCCCGTTGCCTGCCGGCGGCCTATCAAGCGCTGGTGGTCCTGGCCAGCAAGCGCATGGGCCCCAAGCAACGCAGGCCAGTGTTTGAAACCAACGACGAGCCCCGTCTCTGAACAGGAGCACGAATCATGTTGCCGATCCGCCGCGACCTCCATTTTGCCCTGCCCGCCGAACGCATCACCGACTGGCACGAACAGGGCCCGTTCATCACGCATTTCTTCAATGCCTTGTCGCTGCTGTTCCCCCAGGGCGAACTGTTTTTCATGGACAGCGTGCGTCACTACCGCCAACGCGTCGACGATCCGGCGCTAAAGAAACAGATCCAGGGATTTATCGGCCAGGAGGCCATGCACAGCCGCGAACATGTGGCCTATAACGACCTGATGCAAGCAGCCGGGCTTCCGGCGCACACCCTGGACCGTCGGCTTAAATTCATTCTCGATCTGCAGAAGAAACACTTCGCACCGTCGTTCAACCTGGCGATCACCATTGCCCTTGAGCACTACACGGCGATGCTCGCGGAAATCCTCCTGAGTGACCCGTCGCGCTTTGGCGATTCGCTCAAGGGCTACCAGCAGATGTGGTATTGGCACGCCCTGGAAGAGACCGAACACAAGGCCGTGGCCTTTGATGTGTGGAACACGGTGATCAAACCCGGGCCCAAGCGTTACCTGCTGCGCACCGGAACCATGCTGACAACTACGGTGTTTTTCTGGCTGGTGGTGCTGGATTTTCATGTGCGGCTGTTGATTGCCGACCGCAAGGCGGGTGGGCACCTCAAAGGCTTCTGGCGCATGTTGAAATTTCTTTATGGCCCCAAGGGCGTCTTCCCACGCATGCTGCGGCCGTGGTTGCACTACTTCAAACCCGGCTTTCACCCCTGGGATCACGACAACCGTGCACGCCTGGCGGGTATCGATCGCTTGGTCGAGGAGATCGAACAAACCCAACGCGGCTACTAGACCTGCGCCATGGCCGCACGCTGGCGCACAAAGCTCTCCAACTGGTCCCCCGGCAGTGCCTTGCTGAAATACCAGCCCTGGATAATCAGCTCGGCGCCGGTGTTCAAGAAGGCCAACTGCTCGGCGGTCTCAACGCCCTCCACCACCACGCCCAGGTTCAGCGCTTCGCAGAAACGCAGCATGCCGGTCAGGACCTGGGCGCCCTTGGGATCGTGCTGCGCCACCACAAAACTGCGATCGATCTTGATGAAGTCCACCGGGAACTGGTGCAGGTAACTCAAGGCCGAAAACCCGGTGCCGAAATCATCGATATAGACCTTGGCGCCGATGCCCTGCAGTTTCTGGATGTTCTGGCGCGTGGCAGGGATATCGCTGACCAGCGCGTCTTCGGTGATCTCCACCGATACCTGGCCATGGGCCTGGGCGAGGATCTCCACCAGGCGCTCGCCGTGGGCGGCGTCGGTCAGGGTGGCGCTGGAAATATTGATGGTCATCGGCAGGGTAAAGCCGAGTTTCTGCCATTTCTGGTATTGGCGAATCGCCTGGGATGCCACCCACATATCCACGTCCGGCATCAACCGCGCCTGGGCCAGCCATTGCAGGAACTCCCACGGTGAATGCACCGTACCCTGGGCATCGCGGGCGCGCATCAGCGCTTCGCAGCCAGTACACAGCCCGGTGCGGGTCGAGACCTGGGGCTGGTATTCAAGATAGAACTCATAATCGCTGATCTGCTGGATGCGATTCAGTTCATTGGCCTGGCGCGCCAGGGCCTTGTGGGAAGCCAGGACCGGGTCCAGTTCGCGCAGCCGGCCTTTTTCTTCCAGGCCGCGGAAGGTCATGTCCAGGGACTTGAGGTACACCGTGCCACCTTCGGCAGCCTGGCGATGAATCGCGCGCACATAGGGTGCATACACCAGCGTGCCCAGGCCCAGGAGCGTCACTTGCAGCGCGACTGCCGCCAGGTCGCCATGAGTACTCAGGTAGGCATTGAGCAACACCGGTGCGGTAAACGGGACGCTGGCCACCGCCGGGGATACCCAGCCCAGTTGCACCACGGTAAGCGCCACCGTTGCGTTCAGCGCAGGCACCAGTAGAAACGGAATGAACAGACGCGGGTTGAGGATGATCGGCAGGCCGAACAGCAGGACTTCACTGACGTTGAACAGCGAGAGCGGCAAACTCGCCACGGCCACCAGGCGCATGGACTGGCTCTTGGAAAACAGCAGGATTGCGATCAACAAACACAACGCACCGCCCGAACCACCGATAAAGGCAAAGCTGCCCAACAGGCCGCCGTTCAGCACATACCTGATTGGCTCGCCCGCTGCCAACGCGGCGCCGTTGAGCACCACGGCCTGGTCCAGCACATCAAACAGCGGTTGCATGGCATAGACGCCGTGAACCCCGAAAAACCACAACAGCGAGTTCATCAGGGTGACAAACAAACCGCTGCCGTAGGGCGATTCCAGCGCATCGAGCACCTGGGGGCCCTGCAACTGCGCCACATAGGGTATCTGCAACAACAAGGACAGCGCTGCCACCAGCGCCAGGGCGGTAATGGCCCCTGGCACCACCATATTGATCGTGCCTCGCAGGTTGTGCCCCACCAGGTCTTCGTTGACCAGGCGCGTCCAGCGAAAACGGTGCAGCCAGGCCAAGGCCGGTACATTCAGCAGCGGCGAGGCAATAGCAATAAACAGCAGGAAGGTGGCCGATGCCCGGGGATATTCCCGCAGGATAAACGTCGCCAAGACCACATGGGCCAGGCACAGGAACGCCACCGGCAATTGCGGCAGGCGGTGCTGGATCGCCAGCATGTAGCCAATGGAGGCGGCCACCAGCCACGGGATCACCGAACTGATCTGATTGTGCAACCCCGCCAGGAAGCTCACCACCTGCGGGCTGCAGCCCAACACCCGAGCGCACTCGGACAGGATCAGAAAGGCCGCCGACACCAGCAGGCACGGCAAGATCCACAGCAGACCTTCGCGGATCGCTCGCAACGAATCGGCACTGGCCAAAGCGGCCAGGCGCTGGGTAAAGAAAAGTTTGAACAGCGTTTGCGCCATGACCCATCCCTCTGCCCATCGCCCGCTGCCCTTGGAAAGCAGGGTCGGAAGCACCGGGGCTAACGCTACACGTCCTGGCACCGGGAGCGAAAGTCCTTTGCCATGGGTATCGGTGAATTTCCAGCAATGAGTGACAGTCAAAGCCGGGCATCTCCAATAATTTAATTTTCTGATCTGGACCGGTCCTGGAATCTGCTTCAATACCCGTTATCCGTGTTGCTTATGCACACACGGCTTGCCTCGCGCCAGAAACCGAGGCCTGGTCCCACCTGATTTGGAGCACGCCCTTGTCACCTCCCGGCGATAACCACCAGCTCGCGCTGGATCGATTCCTGAACGAACATCCCGATGTGGCTGCCGAACTGAACACCCTGAACCCACTGGCCGCTCAGGCCAAGGGTGAAACCCTGGCACAGTACCGCGCCGAGCGGCTGCATGAAGCCTTCGAGGCAGAAGCAGAACGCCAGGGTTTGTTTGCCTGGGAGCTGACCCTCAGGCTGACCAGCCAGTCCCCTGCTGACTTCGAGGCGCGGCGCCTGGAAGTACACAAGGAAGTTGCCCAGATGGCCGGCTTGAGTTGGACCGAATACTGCCAACTGCATGATTTGGCTGATTGACACGCCCACTACACAAACCAGTAGCGCCGTCGTCTATTCATCGCTTCGCACAACTCCTCGACGGCAATGGTTCGGCACTCAGGGTCCAGGGCCAGCGCAGAACGCAATGCCGGCCAACACCGCCGAGGCAATTGCCGAGGCCTGGACAATGGCTGATCCGACTGATGCTCGCCGGGGCGCCGTCCCTGGGCGAGCTCATAGATTACGCAGGCGGCGCCATACAAGTCGGCCCGGGCGGAGATGTTTCCCCCGGCCACCAGTTCCGGCGCCGCATACCCGGGCGTCCAAGCCTTAAAGCGACTGCGACTCAAGGTGGGCAGCCCCGCAGCCTGCTCCGCCTCGGCATGGCCCAGGCCGAAATCGAACAGCCGCACTCCCTGCTCGCCCAGCATGATATTGGCCGGTTTCACATCGCCATGCAGAACGCCCTGCCTGTGGGCATAAGCCAGTGCATCCAACAGTTGCAGGGCGATGGGTTGCAACTCCCGCCACGGCAATCCATACGGGCACTCCGAGAGGATGCGGTCAAGGGTCCTGCCCTGCAGCAATTCCATGGTGAAGAACGCAACCTGACGCGGAGTATCGACCTCGAAAGCGTACGTTCTGACCACGTGATCGTGCCGCAGGCTCCGGGTCAGGGCAAACTCGCTGTACAGCAATACATGGCCGTCGGAAGATTCGGCAAGCGTATCGCCCAACAACTTGAGAGCCACCCACGCGTTGGGCTCGCCGAACGCCTCGTGCAGCATATCCCGGGCTCGGTAGACCACTCCCATGCCACCGCTGCCCAATAGCCGATCCAGCTGATAGCGCCCCGCAAGCAGTTTCGGCGGGCCGGCGACCTCGCTCATGGCTGGACTACCACGGCCGTCAGGTCATCCTGGGCCGCCCCCCGTAGCACGTCGGAAAACAACCGATCCACTACCTGGCGGGGCGGCCCCACACTCAGGGCGCTGCCCAACTCGCCATGGCTGAGCCCCTGATACAAACCATCGCTGCACAATAAAAACACATCCCCAGGTTGGGTAATGAACTCCAGCACCGCCAGGCTCAATGGCTGCCGACCACCAATGGCACGGGTCAGCGCCCTGGCATCCGGATGCGCCAGGGCCTGTTCCAGGCTCAACTGCTGCTTGTCCATCAGTTGCTGCCACAGGGAATGGTCCCGCGACAGTTGGTACAAACGTCGTCCCCGCCAAAGATAGCAACGGCTGTCCCCGACCCAGATGCAGGCTGCGCGATTACCCTCCAGCAGCAACGCAACCACGGTGCTGCCCATGATGCCGTGGGCAGCTTGTTCCGTCGTGGCTTGCCCCATTTGACGGTCGAGCCATCGCAAGCAGCGTCGTATGGCATCGATCCGTTCGTCAAAGCTGCCTTGGTCGGGCAACGAAGCCAGGCTGCTGATGACCCAGTGGCTGGCCAAATCCCCAGCCAGATGCCCACCCATTCCGTCCGCTACCGCCCAACAACCGCGCCGGGGGCAGTCGAGGAACGCATCCTCATTGCGCGCGCGTGTCTTGCCTCGCGCCGTTCGCCCGGCGCTGCACCCATCGGCATGCACATGCCTCACAGTTGCTCCGGCAAACGGAAGGTGCGCCAGTTCGCCATCTGAAAAGGACCAGGGTTGCGATGGCTGTTGAGCAGGAAGGTGGCACGCGTGCCAGCGAGCTCAGCCTTGAGCAGCCGAGAACCCCGGCCACTCCCAGGCTCACTTTGCATCAGCTCGAAAAACCGGAACAACGACCAGGGACCAGCGTTTTTTTCCATACCCAGCGGCCGCTCCGTCCCCCGCTCCAGCACCAGGCTGCTACGGCCATCGTCCGCCTCGCCTGGCCACTGGAAAGCCATGGGCACGATCGGGCCATGGCGGTATTCAAGGTGTTGATCACCAATGCTCAGGATCGCTCGGCTAACCGCCTGGTCCAGGCTATAGGGGGCCAGCGTGAAGCGAACCGCCCACTCCCCCTGGTCCTCAGTAAAAAACCCCTGGCGAATCACCTGGGCCTTCGTCAGCTGGTCCAGCAATGAGCGCGACAGCGCCAGGCTACGGCCATCCAGGCCGCGTAGACGATAGCGACCGGACTCGGCACTGACAAAGGCCCGCAGGTAGCTTTCATAAAAGCGCGCCATGCCACCCCGCGGCTTGAAAAAGTCCTGGAAATCGCCAAGGGCAACATCACTCTCGGACCGTGGGTTGAATGGGTACCGACGCTGGATCGCCTTGGCGTAAAAGCCATAGACCTCACTTTGGTAACGCTGATTTATATACACATAGGCATCATCGAGCAGCAGCCGCCAACTGTCATCGGCAATGCCTTCAAACCACCCCTTGACCGGCAACGGCAGGCGCCCGGCAGCATCCCGCAGATTCCCCAGCAATGGCTGCTGCCCTTCCATTCGTTGCCTGGCCATCATGAATGCCGCCTGCCCTGGGGTAGCTTCGCGGTTAAGGGCCGCCAGTTGCAGATGCCATTCATCGAGCAGCCGCAACGCCTGCGTCAGTTCAGCTCCAGGGTTCTGATCCGCGTCCAGCAATTGGTGCAGGTGCTCGAACCGACGCTGCAGTGCACGCCGGGCAGAATCAGGCTTTGCCTGCCCATGCAACGGGCTGGACAACACGCTGGAAGCGCTGGTCTCGAGCTCGCCGGCGGGCGGGCTCAAGGCCTCAAGGGGGTCGTTGGTCGACAGCAGGCGTGTGTTTTCCCGAACCTGTCGCAACAGCTGCACCAACGGCGACTGCGCTGACGCCAGGCTGGCAAGCCCGTCAGCATGCTGGCTCAGGCTGTCACTTTCCTGCAGGCGCACCTGGCCGATGGCTTGGCTCCAGGTGTCGGCGTACTCACTGAAATAACGCTGCTCGAGCTCCAGCATCAATTGGCGCAAATCCAGGCTGCTGAGGTCTGCGTCCTCCCCAAGTACCCAGTTGTCCTGAGCAATGGCATTCACCAGCCGAGAGCCCTGCCTTTCGAAATACTGCACATACCGCCGGGTATAGAAGCCGGGGATGGGCTGCTCGATCGCTGCGAACCCCCTCCCCTCGGCCAGGCGCAAGGGCTCAAGGTCACGCGCCTGGTCACGCAGCGCCCGATAGACCACGCCCGCCAACGATTCGCCGCGCAGTTCCTGGCGGGCCTCGGCGACCAGCTCAACGTTCAAGGGCATCGCGAAAGGGCGCTCAAGCAGCCGTGCAAAATGTGCATTCAATCGTTTCTGCACCGAAGCATCACCGGCATAGCGCACAGCCCAATGAACGGCCACGCGTTGCGCCAGCCAAACCTTATCGCGCCGCTCGCGAAGACTGAGCATCAGGTAAGCCCGCAGGATGTCCAAAAGCCCCTCGCGGTCGCCAAGGCTGGCCCGTACCTGTTCTTCAAGCATCGTAGATACCAGCGGCAACAACTGCTGGTGCAGCAAGTCTTCATAGGCACTGACCAACAGTGGCCGACTCGCCTCCCCTTGATACAAGCCGCCCCGCTCCACCGCACGGGCATCCGCCAACGCTGGAAACACTTGGGTCGCAGCCAGGCGGTCGTCCAGCACACGCAGGAGCACCAGGGTATCGTCCAGACCGGGTGACGCGGGCGGCTGTGGCTTGAGCAGTTGCGCCAGTTGCACCAGCCGCTGGTGATTGATCGAATAACTGTGTGCCCACAGCCACCCCGCCGCGACAATGACCAGGGAGGCGGCCAACGCCAGCAACCCTTGGTGTCGACGGATACGCTGTCGTTCCGGAGTCTGCAGCCCGGCGAGATTGGCCTCGGCAAAAATCACCCGGTTGAACAGGCCCTGGACGAAGTAGGAACGCCTGTCGGCAGTCTGCGCACTCGTCAGGTAAAAGCCACGCAATCCGTTAATACGCTGAAAGCGATGAGAGGAGAACGCAGACTCCACAAACAGGCACAAACGTTCACCGATTTGCGCAGCCTGCCGAGGAAAATCGAGCATCAGCCCGCGACGTTCGATATCGCGTTCCTGATGCAAACGCGCAATCAGCTCCGCTCCAAGGCGTTGCAGAAACGCCTCAAACGCTTCGCGAACCTGGGTGATCGCGGTACCGGCCGGACCTGTTGCCACGGGTTCTCCGAGCAGGGCTTCGGCGCCGTCGCCCTGGGACGCATCAAAGAACTCGACAAAGCCCGGCAACCGGTCAGCCTGGGTCAATACCAGATAGATCGGCACATCCACATGCAGCATCTGCTGTACGTCCTGCAACCGGGTGTGCACGTGGCGCGCATGCAGGTCCAGGTCGCGATCATTGCTGCCAAGCAGCGTCTCCACCGCCAGCGTCACCACCACGCCATTGAGCGGGCGAGCCCTGCGCCGCAATCTGAGCTGGTCCAGAAACGTCGCCCAACCGGCCCCATCCACGGCACTGTCGGGTTGGGCCAGGTAGCGCCCTGCGCTCTCGACAAGGACAGCTTCGTCGGCGAGATACCAATCAAAATACTGGGTTGCGCCCGGTGCCATCGCTTCCTCCCGATCCAGTGGGAACTGCGATCCGCAGGCGGCCAGCAGACAGGTTCTGCCGCTGCCCTGCTGGCCGAGCAACAGATACCACGGCAAGTCGTTGCGCCAACGCTCATTGCGCTCGCCATAACGACGGGAGGTTTTCAGTGTGTGCAACGCCTCCTTGAAACGCCCCCGCACCTGCCTCCGCTCTTCGTCAATCAACCCCTTGCGTTGGTGGCGCTCCTGGTGCTCGCGCCGATTCAATCGTGCGGTACGGCGTGAGTCGACCATGACCATCGCTAACCCCCACAGCAGGAATAACCCGCTTATGGTCAACAGACGAGCTGGAGCGCCCTGCCAGAAACGATGGTCGTCCACCGCCAGCAATGGCCCGAAAAACCACACCAGCAACGCGCTGGCGAACACCACAAACAGGCTCCAGACCCAAGTCTTGCGCAGCGCCGTGCCCACGCCCTTGAAGAATGCGTTCATTCATTGCTCCCAGCGTTACAACGGCGACCGTGTCTGATCCGACGCCAAAGATTGAAAAGGTTGCAGCACCGCCATGCGTTCATTGCCCAATGCCCAGGCAAAGCCCAGGTACATGGCCAGCAAACAGGCGAGCGTGAAGACGACGACCCCGGCAGGGGAAAAGATGCGCAGCCCGGCACCCGGTGCCTGTGCTGCGGCAGCGGGCACAGACATCGGCGGGCGCTCACCGCGCACATGCCGGATCTGTCGATACAAGCCATCTCGTACCGCTTCCAACTGCGGCCCGCCCCGCTCCATGACGCGGTATTTACCTTCAAACCCCAGTGACAGGCACAGGTACATCAACTCCAGCATTGCCAGGTTCTTGACGGGGTCGCGGGATAAGCGCTCCAGCAGTTGGAAGAATTTTTCGCCACCGAAGGTTTCGTTGTGAAAGCGGCTCAACAGGCTGGATTTCGACCAGTCACTGCGACTGCCCCACGGGGTAGTGACCACGGCTTCGTCAATAACGCTGCACAGCACATAGCGCGCCGACATGACCTGCCTGTCCTCTGCACCCTGGTGCAAGGCATACGCTTCAAACGCCGTGATCCCCGACGACAACCGATCATTGAGGGCCTGCAAGCTTTCCCGGCCGGAACTGCGCTTGAGTCGAACGACCTGCGACAAGAGTTCCCAGGCGGCGGCCACCAGGACGTTGGGCCCGATCTTGAAACTCTGTGCCCCTTGCAGGCTGGCGGTGTAGATCATCCGGTCTTCCAACCGTTCGAAGCGCGGTGGCGATGGGAAGTCCGTCACCGGCGCCCCTGCGGGCGCGCGACCATCGAGGTCAAGCAGGATAGTTTTTTCGTCCTGCGGGTATTCGCTGTCCATTGTCATGGCATTCAGTTCCTGATGGCCCAGAAATTGAGTTTGAGTTCGGCAAACTCGCCACTGGCGTGGAAGGCAAAACCGCCCGATTGCTCCAGCTGCGTGATATCACGGGCACTGAGTTCGAGCATGAAATAGGTCTTGCCGGCATGGAACGGGATCTGTCGGGGCGCCACCGGCAGTGGCTTGACCTTGATGCCGGCCAGATGCAGATTGACCAGCTCGCGGATGCGCTCCACGGAGCCGATTTTCAAGTGCGCCGGAAGGCGGTGGCGCAGCTCCTCCGAATCGCACTGGGCAGTTGCC
This sequence comes from Pseudomonas sp. 8 R 14, assembly GCF_900005955.1. Classification (NCBI taxonomy): domain Bacteria; kingdom Pseudomonadati; phylum Pseudomonadota; class Gammaproteobacteria; order Pseudomonadales; family Pseudomonadaceae; genus Pseudomonas; species Pseudomonas sp. 8 R 14. The sequence goes on from NZ_CVTH01000082.1 coordinate 34,191, forward strand.
GCCAGAATGAATGTTGCGCTACCCAGCAGTTTGAGATCACTCACCGGACAGACCAGCACACCATACTGTCGCGGCTCCAGCGGGAGCTCAGTGGCGTGTTGTTCCAGCACCAACGACAGCACGGTGCGAATGCCTTCCATCAACCCACGAAAACTCGCCCCCTGCTCACCATGCTGGTAACGAGTCTCCAGTTGCGCGCGTTTGTTGTCGGTGGCGAACGTCGACAACTCGCCGAGGATCGACAACAACTGCCTGTACAACACCTCCGGACGTACCTGGCTCTGACTCAGGAAGTGACGCAACACCAGCTCGGTTCGATTGATCAGCTGCAGCATCAGGAAATCGCCGACCTGGGCCCCCTCCGATCCACCACCTCCCCGGATCCTCGCGGCGATCGCATCGCCTCGGGTGCCCAGCAGACTCAGCACTTCCTTGATACATGACGCGACATAGCCTGAGCCCTGCACATGGATAAACGCCGGTACGAAATCCGCGTCCAGCCGCACGCCGCCCTCGCGAGTCGAATCCAGCACCCGGGCAACCTGGAGTTTCACCTGCAACGTGTCACTGGTTTGCGCCCCTAACAGCAATCGCAGGTCCGGGCGTGCACAGTTGATCCGGCAAAGGGAATCAAAGCCAGCATTCGAATCAGTGATCTCCGCTTCGCAGCTTACGTAGCGCGCCAGCACATCACTGTGCTCCTGCTGGCGCACTTCAACCTGATTGCCGATGGCCAACGGCAACGCCAGGTAAATGGCTTGCCCACTGGTGTGGGCAGGAACCTGCAACACCAGTGGCTCCATTACGCTGCTCAGCTCGAACAAGCTGCCATCGGGAAATACACCGCTGGCCTGGTTGACGACTACCTTACCCAGGTTGAGGTACTGCACGTCGACGTCAAGGGTCAGGAATCCCCAACCATCAATGCCCAGCAAACGGGTACGGTTGAGTTGCTGGTGGTAGTAACGGTCGTTGTGCTGCAAGTGTTGGGGGCGCAGCAGCATGCCCTCCTGCCACACGACTTTATGAACCTGCATGTCTATCCTCCGACCTCCGGGCTTGAGGGGTAACGACGCGAACCCCGGACTCGTCGAGCATCAGCTCGACACGCGTCAGGCGCTGCCGGGCGACGGGCAGCACAAGCCGCCATTGCACATGGGGCAGGTCCCGGTAGGCAGCCACCACCCCGACATAACGACTCTGTGGTTCGACACTGAGCTTCAGCGCCAACCGCTCACCGGGGCGCAGCTCCAACTCCTCGCTGTTGACCCAGTCCTTGGGCAGCGCCTGCTCCGCGCGGCTATAGAGGGTGAAGAAATCAGCGTTTTCGAAAGCCACCGGGTGCCGCAGCTCCAGCAGGCGCACCACGATGGGAGACGGGCGACCGTGAAGATCGCGGTTGACGCCTTCGCTGGCGCTCAACGCCAGGTCCAGCTTGGTTAGGGTTGAATACGGTGAGACGCTGGCACACCCGGTCAGCAAGCCGAGTACAAACAGCATTGACAGAACGGCAGCTCGATACATGACAGTCATCCCGGATAAGCCGCATGCAGCGTGGCGACCAGGCGCACCTGCTCCGCGTAGGCTTTGGAAAATTCGTTACGCAACAGCTGCTCGCCCAAGGGTTGCTCGTCGATAAGGTGTCGGTAATGGCGCTGGTAGGCCCGCCAGTGGGCTCCATCGGTAGAGAACCTGGCCGGCATGTCCTGGCGCTCGAAGCACAGCAATAGATGGCTTGGTGCAAATGCCTCCACAGCGCCACGTATTGCAGCACGGCAAGCCACGACCAAGGCCAGCTGGTGGATTTGCATTTCCCGGAATGCCTGGGCGACCGCTACCTCTGCAGGCAGCGGGCCCGGCTCAGCGAGGCCCAACAGTGAGGCCAGGGCAGACGGGGTATCGGTGCAATCCTTCAAGGGGTTGTGACTCTTAATGGCAGGCACGGTCCAACCGAGGTTCAACTCGCCGTTCAGCTCATCGCGAGTACGCAGACTCTGCTGCAGCCCTTCGATGGTTTGCCTGAACAGGCCAGCCACCTTGATCGCCAGGGCTTCGCATGCCTGGGTATCGAGCGTATCCAGGGGCACGCCCATCGCGTCCGCGAACTGCGACCAGAATGGGGCACGACTGGCTGCAGTCACCTGGGCGGGTTGAGTCGAGGCCTCTTCCGTTACTGGCTCGGCCCATCTCGGCACGATCAAGTGATCCCGTTCCAGGGGGCAGTGGGACAGTGCGCAGGCCGCCCTCGCAGCCGAGAGTTTCAGCGCCTCCGGATCCCCGGGTGAGCTGCCATGCACCTGCTCGGTATCGAGTGCGTGCAAGGGGTCAAGCACCAAAAACGCGTCATCCGGAATCGTATCGTTGCCGAAAAACATCTGCCGGCCATTTTGTCTCCCGGGCGCCACAAGTCGTGCACGGATATCCACTGGCCCCAGTTGGTAGACATCACCCTCGCTGATCAGTCGTGCCTGCCCCTTGCACAAACGCTCCGCGCTGCCCGACACGCCAATGCCATTGCTGCTGATGTCGGTAAAAAAATACTGGCCATCCCGGTAACTGACCAGGCCATGATGACTGGAGAGCAAGCGACTGGCGTCGGGGATGACCCAGTCACAGCCGATCCCGCGGCCGATCACGCCGCCGACGCCGTCGAATGTCTTACAGGATGCAGGCTCACCGCTTCCGGTATTGCACACCTCTAACACTAGTTGCATGACAAGGCTCCGCTGTTCAATCGCTGCGACGTGTCGCCTGGGGGTCACCCAGCGGACGGTAGTCAGCGTCATCAAAAACGTAATTGGCGTTGCAGCCGCTCAACAAGCACAGGACAAGCCCCCAGGCTTTCCAAGTACGAAGTGGCATCAGGTATCTCCAATGAAAGTAAGGCCGGCGGCGAAGAGTGGAAGCCATACGTGCACCATTCAGCATCCCCCTCGGACATCGCCGCCAGGGATGTTCAAGCGTGTAAGTCGGTAAAGCAGGGTGCGGCGTGCGAGCCCCAACTCACGTGCCGTACGGGTCCGGTTGCCACGGTTCTTGTGCAGGCAGTCGATCAGGAATACCCGTTCAACCCGCTCCAGGCGCTGGCGCAACGTCGCGCCGACGGCTGCAGGGGTCGACCCGGGCGCCAGGGACAGGTGTTCAGGCAGCACCACTGCGTCGTCACACAGCAGTACCGCGCGCTCCACCAGACATTTGAGTTCACGGACATTCCCGGGAAAAGCGTGGCACGACAGTTGATCCAAGGCCGCAGCAGACCACTCCACCGGCGAGAGCCCCAGCGCAGCGCAGGCCGATTGCGAGAACTGTCGCGCCAACAGCAGCACATCTGCGTCGCGTTCGCGCAAGGCCGGCAATTCGATCGGGAACTGCGCCAGTCGGTAGTACAGGTCCTCGCGAAAACTACCCTCCGCCACCATTGCAGCCAGATCACGATGGGTCGCTGCGATAATTCGCACATCGACCTTATGGGCCGCATCGGCTCCCAACGGGCGAACCTCGCCTTCCTGCAACACCCGCAGCAGCTTGGCCTGGAGTGACAGCGGCATATCGCCGATTTCGTCGAGGAGCAACGTGCCGCCATCGGCGGCGTCAAATAGCCCCGCATGGTTACGTTCGGCGCCTGTAAAGGCGCCCCTGCGATAACCGAATAGCTCACTCTCCAGCAGACCCTCGGGAAAGGCCGCACAGTTCTGCACCACAAAGGCTTTGCTACGGCGCGCCCCGGCAGCATGGATGGCCCGTGCCACCACCTCCTTGCCGGTTCCGGTCTCCCCGCGCAGCAGCACCGTGCAGGGCGCATTCAGCACCTTGCCGATCAGCCGGTAGGTTTCTTCCATGGCTGCGCTGTTGCCGATCAGCCCATACTTCATACGCGCCGAGGGTAGACAAGGCCTGGCCTGGGAGCCGTTGTGCGGCGGACGCACACGTCGCAACAGCGCCAGTTGACTCAAGGCGAAGCTTGCCAGTTGGCTTAACGATGGTCCGTAGTCCAGGAGCAATTTCGGCCGCTGGCTGGCGCACAGCAATAGACCGGCAACGGCCTTGTGGCGACCGAACAGCGGCAGGCATATCAACGAGTGCCAGGGCGTAGCTGTCGCGGGTAGAAAACCGCTTTCGTACACACTGTCGTCCAGGTTCTCCACGCTCAGGATGCTGGGATGGCCGAGCACGTGACGCAACAGTTGCTGATGCTGAAAGTCGGCGCCGCAAGCACCCTCGCCGAGGGGCAATGCGCCAGGCAAATACTGGGCAATCAAGTCCAGCCGACCCGTGACCTCGTCCCGCCAATATAACTGGCCGAGTTCGCATTCACTCAGTTGCGCAGCCGCGGCAACACACAGGCCTGGCAGCGTTGTCTCGTCACCCTCGATGCCCATTCGGGTGAACCAGGCCAACAACGTCTCGGCGTATGCCAGGGGCTGGGGTAAAGGGGCAAGCATATCGTTCATCATTGGCTGAACTCACAGATCGGCAGCCCGTCACCATCCAGGCAGGCGTGGGCCCGCGACAGCGGCTCACCCGTCGCCACCGCCCCAAGCAGTCGATCGACCATCTGCGGCAACAGGTGGATCTCGATCCATTGGTCGATGTACCGCGCTCCGCTGTCGCTATGGACGCACCGCTCAGCCATATGCGTGACCAGTTCGGTCGTATAGCTCAAGGCCAGCTTGCGTGACTGCAACCTTCGCCCAAGACGGTCAAGCTTGAGTCTTGCCAGGTCATGCAACACAGCGCCCATCAACGGGTAATAGGGCACGACTCGCATGCGGGCGAGCAGTGCCGGTTTGAAATAGTCGCGCAGCAGAGGGTGAATTGCGTCCTGCAGCACCTGGGTGCCAGGTCGTCGGCCGCCTGCACATAAGTCGATAATGCAATCGCTGCCCAGGTTGGAAGTCATCAGGATCAGCGTATTGCGAAAATCGATTTCCCGGCCTTCGCCATCATTGACCAGCCCCTTGTCGAAGATCTGATAGAACAGGTTCAACACCTCCGGGTCGGCCTTTTCGACTTCGTCGAGCAGCACCACCGAATAGGGGCGCCGGCGCACGGCTTCCGTCAGCACCCCGCCCTCTCCATAGCCGACATAACCGGGAGGTGCGCCAATCAGCCGAGACAGGGCGTGTTTTTCCTGAAACTCCGACATGTTGAGGGTGGTGACAAAACGTTCGCCGCCATACAGCAAATCACCCAGGGCCAGCGCCGTTTCGGTCTTGCCCACACCACTTGGGCCCACCAACAGAAACACACCGACCGGCGCATCGGCCTTGTTCAGTCCGGCAGCCACCGCGCGCAGGTTGCGGTCAAGCGCCTGTATGGCAGGTTCCTGGCCGAGAATGCGCGACCGCAGCGCATCGGCAACCCCCAGCACCGATGCACTGTGCTCAAGGGACAGTTGTTCAACCGGAATGCCCGTCCAGGTACTGATGACCTCTGCCACCAGGCGAGGGCATACGCGCACCGGCTCCTCCAGTGCGCGCTGTGCAAGCCAGCGCTGCTGCCGATGTTGACGTTCGCTCTCGACAGCCGCCAAGCGCAGGCCCAGCGCTTGCGCAGACTGCTCATCAACTGGCAGCCCCGCATCCCTGTCTCGATTCAGTGCCTCGCGCTGGCGCGAGCCTTCAGCCTGTTCGGTACACAGGCGTTCCAATGCCTCGGGCACCGTCAACTGGTTGATGCGCGCACGTGCGCAGGCGGTGTCCAGCACATCCACGGCCTTATCGGGCAACTGACGCCCTGCCAGGTAGCGGGCGCTCATCTGCGCCGCCGCGACGACGGCATCGTCACGTATATGCACGCCATGGCTGGATTCGTAGGCCGGAACCAGCCCGCGCAGGATCGAAGTCGCCTGTTCAACGCTGGGCTCGCCAACCAGCACAGGCTGGAAACGCCGCGCCAAGGCCGGGTCTTTTTCAAAGTATTTCTTGTATTCGCCCCAAGTCGTAGCCGCGACGGTCCGCAACTCACCGCGGGCCAGGGCCGGCTTGAGCAGGTTGGCGGCATCGCCGGCCCCCGCCCCCACCAGGGTATGCGCTTCATCGATAAACAGAATCACCGGTGTCGGCGCGGCATTCACCTCGTCAATCACGCCGTTGAGACGCCGCTCGAACTCGCCCTTGATGCTGGCACCGGCTTGCAGCAGTGCCATGTCCAGGGTCAGCACACGCACACCCTTGAGTGGCTCCGGCACCTGCGTGCTGGCGATGCGCAGGGCAAGGCCTTCGACAACCGCGGTCTTGCCCACCCCGGCCTCGCCGACAAGGATCGGATTGTTCTTGCGCCGCCGCATAAGGATGTCGATCAGTTGGCGGATCTCACCCTCGCGACACAGCACCGGGTCGATACGCCCTTCCTGGGCCTGGCGTGTCAGATCATGGGTAAAGCGCGCCAGCAGTGACTCGCCGCCTGCTGCCGGGCAGATGTCAGGCCCCTGGTCCAGCACAAACCCGTGTATACGCTGTGCATCCAAACGGCTCAACAACGCGTGATAGCCGGTGCCTGCGTGCTGCAGCGGGTGGCGCAACAACGCCAGTAACAGTGCACCGTGGTCCACGACGCTCTGGCGCAACTCCAGATGGGCAACCATCAACGCCTGTTGTAACCACTGCACGAGGGCCGGGGCGAACACCGGATTACGCGTGGCACTTGCCTGCCCCTTGGGCTGCAGCGTTGCTTGCAGCGTCTGCGCCTCGATCCCGGCGTCGGCCAAGGCTCGTATCAAAAGCCCCCTGGGACGTTCCAGCTGGGTCAGTAGCAGGTCTTCCACCAGGACCTCCCTGCCACCTCGCGTCACGCAACGTTCGGCCGAACGCTCCAGGTCCTGACGGACTGCGGGCGTCAATGTCAGGATCAGCTGTTGCAGGTCTACATTCATCATGATCATTGTTCCCTAGTGAGCATTGCTGGCCACGATGACCGCACCATCGGCGCACTCGTGTGCCAGCCAAGTGGTCCACCCCAGCCTGCAGACATTGTGTTCACCCACGTGCAACGGCCTGATCGCCTCCTTGGCCAGCACCAGCCGCAGGTCATGCTCCAGCGGGTCTCGTGCAGCCAGTCGCACCAACGAACACAGCAGTGGATACTCCGACCCCGTCGGCAAGAAACCATGGAAGCGCTGCCAATCCAGATCCTGTATATGCACCCGGAACTTACCGTTGCAGTCGGTGATCCGGCTTCCCAGTACCTGGTCGAAGCCCAACAGGCTGTTGGCACAGCCAAGCTGGTTCAACTGCGGGGGAGCAATGGCAACCGTGCGTTCCACCCATTGCTCTATAAACACGCGCTCATGCTCGAAGTAGTAGCGCAGCACTGTCTCGATCACCGCCGCCGAGTGCGCCCGCAGGCCAAGCAACCCCAGGTAGGGCAACAGTCGCTTGCAGTCCAACTGCGCAGCGGTACGGATGCGCTGGCCCCTCAACCCGATCAACGCAAACATCTGCTCGGAAAAAGCATCACGCGCCTGCGCCTGGAAACACGCCTGGTAGCGGTATTTGCGCCAGATCGGCAGCATCAGCCGTTGCAGACGATGGTGAAACAGGTCCAGGAAGTCTCGAGTCGCGTGGCCGCCCGCTCCATCGGCACACGCCTGCTCACCGTAAAAGGCCGGCAAGGGTGAACCTGCGCCACAGAGGCCCAGGACATTGAGGCGAAGACGCGCACGCAATTGATCGTGTTCAACAAAAAACTCCAACCGGTCAATATCGTGACCGGGAAAACCAAGACCCGGGTTGGCCTGAAACTCCAGCCGCTCATAGAGTGCGTTGTCATCCAGTAGCGGATGGGCATCGCGCAGGCGCTTGATCACCTGCGAAATCGCCTGGAACAGCGAATATTCACGGATGGCACGGCACAGTTGCTTCAAAGCAGGGGCTGCTGCCCCATCTGAGGTGGCCATAGGTACACATCTCCTTGTGTGCTGATGACACGCAGCTCGTGGTAGGCATTAAGGCTGGCATAAAGCGCGAAGAACTCGTTGAGCACCGAGGCGAACAAAAACGCTTCGCCCGCCCCCAGAAAACCTTGGGAATCAATGCTCAGGTCGACCCGCAACCCTCGAAGCGGCATGCCCCGGTGCAAGCGGTCGACGGCCGTATGGCTGATGGATCGCAAGGCCCCCAGCCTTCTCTGGCTGACCTTTTTCGCTTGCAGATCGTGGTAACGCGGCACGTCATAGGTTTCGAGGACCACCTTCAAGACATTGATGTCGCTCAGTGACAAATAGTTGAGCGACATGTTGCTGATAAGTCGCCAGAGAAAGTCCTGGTCCAGGGGCGGTGCAAAACTCGCAGTCGGCGCGCAGATATTGCGAAATGACAAGCCCTCCGGTGTCTGCTCACAGGGCTGATTGATCTCCCCTGCCTGCAATTGCCGAGGCAGGTTGTGATTGGTGCACGTCAGTTCGATCGACAGCGTTTCCTGGGTATGCCCCCGCCCGTTTCCGAACCCCAGCCAGGTATCGAGCACGGCATGATGCGCCGAAGCACGCTGACGAATGCTGTAGCTGGTGGGCGCTGCCGATGCATCGATAACGCCGTCGTGCTCAAAGGATTCAAATGGTACGTACGCCTGATACCCCAGCCCGCCAGGGCGCCAGCCCGTGACCTTGTCGACGGAAAATACACAGGCGTTTGCGCGCGCATATTCCCCAGGAATCAACAGGTATTCGTCCTGCTTGCCATCCAGGCGAATCGGCACCGCATCATGTTTGAACAGGTTGACGATGGGCGTGCAGTACAGCCTCACGTTGTCCAGCGTGGGGCATCCGGTTGCCTGGCACCGGGTGCGTAACTTGAAGCACAGCCTGACGCTGCAGATTTGCTTGAGTACGTCCTGGGGCAACCGCTGCAACGCATCCAGGCCACGCACATCGACGAACAGGTACTTTTCAGGAAAGGCGAAATACTCCTGCAGATGGCGGTATCCACGAAAGGTATTCTGCGGATAAGGCATCAGCGCATGCTCCTCCGCGAACCCCACCGGACTGACCTGATCGCCACCCAATCGCAACAGCAGGGGCTGGCCATCAGCCCCGCGGACCGCAAGCCCATCACCGCCCAATGGCAGCAACTCGATACCCTCAACCTCGCGCAACAGGCTCAGGTACAACGCTTGACTGATGTAGCGGTCTCCCGACAAATGCAGGCGCAATTGATCGAACGCACATTCGCTGAAATTGCCTTCGCCGCCCATGTCCAGGCGCAGGCTCAGCAACGCCTGCTCTCCCTGGACGCAGTACTCCAGCGCGCTCAGTTGCAGCGGCAAGATGCAGGTGGCGTAGCAGGTTCGAAAACGACAGCGCTCACCATTGACCGCAGCGCTTTCGACCGGTGTATCCCGTGCGACCATCACACCGGGCCCCGCATGTTTCAACGGATCGAACTGCAGGATACTGAACGCCGGTATGGGCCGCATGTAGTTGGGCCACAGCAGATGCATCAAGGAATGAGTCAGCTCAGGCAACTCGTCATCCAGCTTCTGGCGCAGGCGACCGGTGAGGAAAGCAAAGCCTTCCAGCAGCCGCTCCACATCCGGATCCTGACCGGCCTCCCCTAGAAAGGGTGCGAGAGCAGGATTGCGCTCGGAAAAGCGCCGCCCGAGCTGTCGCAACGCACTGAGTTCGCTCTGGTAATAGTGGTTAAAGGACATCAGGCAAGACCTCAACCTGTCCAGCATCCTGCAGGCGCGCGGTGAACACCACGGGCTGCGTCACACCGTCAACGCAGAGCGTGGCGTCAATGGCAAACGCCAGCGCCAGAGGATCGTCACCACAAGGCAACGCCCTCACGTGCGTATCCTTCAAGCGGGGCTCATAGGCCCGGATAAACCGCTCGATCAACAAGCGCGACTGGCTCAATGACTCATGCAGACTCTGGCTCGTGTCATTGAGATCCGGCATACCGTAATCCTCCAGTGTCTGCACACTGCCAGCGCGGATGCTGAGCATCTTTCCCAGATGAGCTGCGACGGACGTCACTGCACATGATGATTTTGCGGCCGGACTTTCAAGTCGCTCGAAGAGGCTTTGGTTACGGGTCATCCCTTGGCCCCTGCTCATTCTTTGTCAAGCTTGCCAACCAGGGACAGGGTGAAATCCGCCCCCATGTATTTGAAGTGCGGTCGCACACTCAGGTTGACGCGGTACCAGCCAGGCTCGCCCTCGACATCACTGACAACGATACGTGCCGCCCGCAATGGCCGCCGCCCACGCACTTCGGCACTGGGGTTTTCCTGGTCTGCCACGTACTGGCGAATCCACTTGTTGAGCTCCAGCTCCAGGTCAGTACGCTCCTTCCACGAGCCCAGTTGCTCCCGTTGCAGAACCTTGAGGTAATGGGCCAGGCGGTTGACCACCATCATGTAGGGCAACTGAGTGCCCAGGCGGTAATTCAGCTCGGCCTCCTTGCCCTCGGCACTGATGCCGAAACGCTTGGGCTGTTGCACCGAGCTGGCGGAGAAAAACGCGGCATTGTCACTGCCCTTGCGCATCGTCAAGGCAATGAAACCCTCTTGCGCCAGTTCGTATTCGCGACGGTCGGATACCAGCACTTCAGTGGGAATCTTGGTTTCGATTTCGCCCATGCTGTGGAAGTGATGCAAGGGCAAGTCCTCCACTGCGCCGCCGCTTTGCGGACCGATAATGTTCGGGCACCAACGAAACCGCGCAAAACTGTCGGTCAATCGTGTGGCAAAGGCGTAGGCGGTATTACCCCAAAGGTAGTGCTCGTGGCTGTTCACCACGGTTTCCCGGTAGGCGAAGGTCTTGACCGGACATTCAAGGGGATCGTAAGGCGTGCGCAGCAGGAATCGCGGCACCGTCAGCCCGATATAACGGGCATCTTCGCTCTGGCGAAAGCTATGCCATTTGGCGAACTGCGGACCTTCGAAATGATCCCTGAGATCCTTCAAGTCAGGTAGACCGGTGAAGCTTTCCAAGCCGAAAAAAGTCGGCCCGGCGGCCGCGATAAACGGTGCATGGGCCATGCAGGCGACCTTGGAAGCGTATTGCATCAGCTTCACATCGGGGGCGCTGGGGGAAAGAAAGAAGTCAGCGATGATTGCGCCCACAGGTTGACCGCCGAACTGACCGTACTCCGCACTGTAGACGTGCTTATAGAGCCCGGACTGGATCACCTCGGGTGAGTCTTCGAAGTCATCCAACAGGTCTTGCCGAGAGACATTCAGCAGTTCGATCTTGATGTTTTCTCTAAAGTTGGTGCGCTCGACCAACAACTGCAGGCCTTTCCATGAGGATTCCAGGGCCTGGAAGCGCGGGTGGTGCAGAATCTCATCCATTTGCCGACCGAGCTTCTCGTCAATCTCCGCAATCATCCGGTCAACCAGGTGTTTCTTGACCGGTTCCCCGCTGTTCTGCGGCTTGATCAGCTCTTCGATAAATGCCGAGACGCCACGCCTGGCTATGCCGTAGGCCTCATCATCCGCACTCAACAGAGTCTGGGCGATGATGTTGTCGAGAATGCTGTGCTCGTCAGTGATGAGTACGGGTATCGAGGTGTGTTGAGTCGTCATGGCGCCAGTGTCCTTTTACTGAAAAATGTCAGGCGGTCCGGCCGCTCAGGCCCAGCTCCGCCAATACTCGGGCACGGGATTCGTCGTCGGCCAGGGCCTGTTCGATGGCTTTGCGAAAGCTCGGCGTATTTCCCAGTGGTCCCTTGAGCGCCATCAGCGCCTCACGCAGGGCCATCAGCTTGTGCAACTCGGGGATCTGCTCCACCAGGTTCGCCGGGTTGAAATCCCTCATCGAATTGATTCGTAACTGGATGGCCAGGTCTTCGACCTCGGCGCCGTCCTGGAGGCGATTGGGGACATTCAGCGTCAGGCTCAGCGCCTGTTTGGCCAACACCTCATCGAGGGTGTTCTGATTGAGGGTGATGGGCTTGCGATCTTCAAGCTTGCGCAGGTCCTCACGCTGGGTGAAGTCCCCCAGCACGAGGAGTTTCAACGGAAGCTCGACTTCTTCCCGCGCACCGCCGATGGCGGGTTTGAAGGTGATATTGATGCGTTCCTTGGGTGCTACCGAACATTCTTTGGCCATGGTAAATCTCCTTTTCAAGCGGCTCGTAAGCCTATTCAAGTACCGCTTCCAGATCGAAGAGGCACAGCCTGCGGTGGGTGTCTTCCTTGCGCTCGCGCACGGCATGGTTTTGTGGCAGCAGGTCGCAGCAGCGGTGCAAGAGGCGTGTCACTTGAAACGCCAGCTCCGGCTCCCAGCGCTCCAGGCCCGAGCGCTGCAGCTCGAGGTCCAGCTGTTCGAGCTGGATCTTCGCCAGTTCATGTTTGCCAGCGTGTGCACACAAGCGCGCCAGGGCCAACCGCCAATAAAAGCGGGCGCGATCGCTGCGAGCGGCATGCAGACCTTGATTGAGCTCATGTACCGCGGCTTTGAGCCCATCCTTGCGCAGCCGCGGTAGCACATCCTGCAAGGCGATCTCCCAGGGCTCGGCATCGCCCCCCACGCGGGGCGCCTCAGGGGTTTGCAGGTGATGGGAAACATGCAATGCGATCCAGCCGCGAGTGGCGTCGTCGGCAAAAGGAGCGCCCCCTTGAAAGCGAAACGCCGGCAAGTCCGGCAATCGTTGCAACAGCAGGGCGAAACTCACTTCCAACTCGCTCACGGCCAGTTCCGCCTGCTGGGCTTCCAGGCATTGCCAGAGCATGTACAGCCCGTCGAACCAGAACATCGCACCTGAGAGGCCGGCCTCAAGTTCAGGCAGCAGCTCGGCGTGATGGCCTTGGGCAAAACGTTGCTGGTAGTACTTGAGTCTGTCGGGGGCAGGCCCGCACAACGCGGTGACTCGCTCACCGTTGGCATCCGGATAGCGGACGATGGACAGCCAGGCCAGCGTTCGACTCAGGTGCAAGGCCCGTAGGTCGGCGGCGTCCTGGCGTAACCACCAGGCACACAACGGACGAGCTTGTTCCTGCAAGACAAACAGCAAGTCGTGCGCATCTTTTTCGTTGTTTACCGTCGGTTTGGCCGTTGAGGATGGCGTAGCAGCGGGTTGCACTTGCGCAACGGCGGCGTTCAACCCGGCGATAGGGGGATGGCCTTGCACAGCAAGCGCCAACCACTGCTCCAATTGTTTGCGAATCGGCAGCAACAGCGGCGCGTCGCCTCCCAAATGTGCAGTCCAGAGTTCATCAAGGCGCGTGAGGTGTTCAAGCATAGATTGGAACAAGGGTTGCGGGCCTTGAACCGAAAGGTCTTGGACAAGCAGTGTCTCAAGGCGCAGGACCAGCCAGCCGAACGCCGCGCTGCGGGTGCGCAGCTTTCCAGGGTATACCGCCGACCAATGGTGCTCACACAGATGGCGCAGCAACCCGAGGCCAGCCAGCAGTCCGGCAAAGGACTCGCGGTGGTAAAGCGCCCAGGTCAGCCAGACGGCCACGCGCAGATCCTTGGACTGCTCACGCAACAGGCATTCGCTGATTTCCAGGAGCTTTTGCCAGTCCGGCTGGCCGGCGCCATGCATGGACTGCAACTTTGCCAGTTCGGACTCCAGGGTTTCATATTCATTTGAATAGCGCATATCACTGCCGGCAAAGTTCGCTGGCAAACAGGGCTGCCGGGCAACCTCGAGGTAATAAGCGCAGAGTTTTTCTGAATGGACCATTTAGGAGCGCACTCGACTATCCAAGGCACGAGCGACAAACTAAGTGCATTTAACTTTCACACTAGATTGCCATCAACCTTCGCTTGAATCGCCGCGAAGTTCGTAAACCTTAGCCACGACAATAACATCCAGCAAGCAACAGACTCACACTTAAGACATTTCCTACACCACCCGTAAACCAAAGCATATGCAGGCTTTTGCGCAGCTACAGAGATATATTTCACCTAACCCCAGCGGAAAACCAACTACTGAGCGACGTTTCAACATGAGCAACTAAATGCGCACTTATGCGCAAACATTTTCCGCAAAACAGCCAAAAAAACCATAACACCCGTTTAAATCCAACGCCTATATCCACAGCATGCCAAGTCCGTATTGGTTCCCACACTTTCCGGCACGCTTCTTGTAATAGCCACATTCCCAACCGGTACGATTAACCGTTGGAACTACCTCATCAATCAGACAAGGAAACCCGTCATGCCAACACCCGCGTATCTTTCCGTCACTGGCTCCAAGCAAGGCTTGATTACGGCAGGCACATTTACCAAGGACTCGGTGGGCAATATTTACCAGGAAGGCCATGAAGACCAGATTCTGGTCCAGGCCTTCTCCCATCAGGTGATTGTTCCACGCGACCCGCAGTCCGGCCAGCCGACGGGCCAGAGGGTCCATAAGCCGCTGATGATCAGCAAGGTCTTCGATAAGTCATCGCCATTGCTGTTCAGCGCCTTGACCAGCGGTGAAGACGTCACCTGCCGACTCGAGTGGTTCCGTACGTCGCCAGCCGGCACCCAAGAGCACTACTTCACGATTGAACTGGAGAGGGCGAAGATCGTGGACATACAGTCACGCATGCCCCACTGCCAGGATCCGGACAATGCCCATTTCACTCACCTGGAGGACGTGCACTTCACCTATGGCAAGATCGTGTGGACCCACGAAGTGTCCGGCACATCCGGGTCCGATGACTGGCGCAGCCCGGTAGCGGGTTAGGTCGGACCTGAGCAGGAACAGGTGCCAGGGACGGCACCGTTTCTGCCAGGCAACTACACCATCGCCAAGGGATGCTTGCGCTTGGGTGCGCCGAACACCCGATCGATGGCATCCAGGTCGTGCTCATCGAGCACCATCTTGGCGGCGGCCGCATTGAGCCGTACATGCTCCGGGGTGACCGCCTTGGGGATGGCGATCACACCGTCCTGGCGCAGCACCCAGGCCAGGGCAACCTGGGCGGGCGTGACCTCGTGGCGGCGGGCGATCTGCTTGAGGGTCTGACTGGACAGCAACGCCCCACCCTGGGCAATCGGGCAGTACGCCATCAGCGGCAAATGGTGTTGTTGCCACCAGGGCAACAGGTCGAATTCGATCCCGCGTTCTTCGATGTTGTACAGCACCTGGTTAGTCGCGCAGGCCGGGGATGCGAGTTCCTGCAGGTCGGCCACATCGAAATTCGAGACGCCCCAGCGGCCGATCTTGCCAGCCTCACGCAGGCGCTCGAACGCTTCGACGGTTTCTTCAAGGGGGTACTGGCCACGCCAATGCAGCAGATACAGATCAATGTAGTCCGTGCCCAGGCGCCGGAGGCTGGCTTCACACGCACGGGGCACGCCCTTTTGGCTGGCGTTGTGCGGGTAGACCTTGCTCACCAGGAACACCTGGTCGCGCCTGCCGCTGATGGCTTCGCCGACGACTTCCTCGGCGCCCCCCTCGCCATACATCTCGGCGGTGTCGATGAGGGTCATGCCCTCGTCGATCCCCAGTTGCAATGCCGCGACTTCGGCGCGACGCCGGTCCGGGTCTTCGCCCATGCGCCAGGTGCCCTGGCCGATGACAGGGACGGGAACGCCTGCCAGATCAATGGTGCGCATGACAACCTCCTGATGAATTCGCGGATTAACAGTGTGGCATTGACCGGACAAAAGGGTTCAATCGAAGTATGGTTGCCCTTTGCCAAGTCGCCAGGAAGGACCTGCAATGCTGTTTGTCGTGATGCTCGGGGGCAAGCACCCACGAGCAAGAATTGAAGTGCACGATGTGGTGTTCGCCGTAGCAGACACCCTGGAAGACACCTACCCGCAACTGCGCGAGGGCTGGTTTGGCAGCCCAAAGGGCGTGCATATAGATTCGTGGATGGCGGTGGACGGCGTCGACGGCTGGAAAGTCGAACTCAGCCACCTGGCCCCCGCTGCCGACGCCCATCACCTGTACTTCATCAACCTTGGCGGTTATGAAGCCAACAGCTTTGGCGAAGCCCACCACTACCTGCTGGTGGTCGCCCGCAACAAACGGGAGGCGACCAGCAAGGGCAAGCAACAAATGCTGCGCCACTGGTCCCAGGCCCACACCGACGGCGTGATGGATATCGACGACTGCCTGCCCATCGACCTGGTGGACGGCCGCTACCTGCACCTGGTGCAAGGCGCCCATCGGCCGATCATTCAGCAGAATGACTACATTGTCTTGAATTGATGGGGGCTTATTCGACCGGACATCAGATGACTTAGGCAATGTCAGACGTAACACTGCTGTTGCTGTTGCTGTTGCTGTTGCTGTTGCTCTGGCTCTGGCTCTGGCTCTGGCTTTTGATCTTGATCCTAGGCGCCCCGTCAAACACGCTGGCCGAACGCAGGCTTGAATCCGTGGGTAACCCGGCAGGACGCCGGGTTAGCCGTCCTGGGCCAGGGATGGCC
>NZ_CVTH01000082.1:50564-110052 GCF_900005955.1 Pseudomonas sp. 8 R 14
GGTTAGCCGTCCTGGGCCAGGGATGGCCCATGACGGCGGCCCACGGATTCAAGCCTGCGTTCGGGCACACCGAGCCTAGGCGAGGTGCCGAGTGTTGGGGCAAGAGCCCTTTTGGTTACTTTTGGGGCTCTTTTCCAAAAGTGACCCGCCGTAAGGGCGGAACCCTAGGTCGCCGTTACCGCAGCAACGGATATGTACTCGATCTGATCCAACATCCTGGTCGGCTGTCAGGCCGCCATCGGGAGCAAGTCGAATCGTCGCACCGCCCCTCCCACATTTGATCTCCATACATCAGGTAGATACTAGTCTGCTCTGGATCTCACTCCATTACCGCAGCAACCGATATGCACTCGATCTGATCCAACATCCTGGTCGGCTGTCAGGCCGCCATCGGGAGCAAGTCGAATCGTCGCACCGCCCCTCCCACATGTGATCTCTATACATCAGGTAGATATCAGTCTGCTCTAGATCTCACGCCAATACCCAAGCTCAACGCCCCAACCTGAACCCCAGCGGAACTTTGCCAGGAAATAACCGCCTGAATCCGGTACGCTCACCGTTTTTACTCAAGGAGTTAATCCCCATGGCCAAAGCCACCGCCCGTCACATCCTCGTTGCCACCGAAGACAAGTGCAACGAACTCAAGGCCCAAATCGAAGGCGGCGCCGATTTCGCAGAAATCGCCAAAGCCAACTCCAGCTGCCCATCCAGCCGCCAGGGCGGTGACTTGGGTTCGTTCGGTCCAGGCCAGATGGTCAAGGAATTCGACACCGTCGTCTTCAGCGCCCCGGTCAATACCGTGCAAGGCCCGGTAAAAACCCAGTTCGGCTACCACCTGCTGGAAGTCACCAGCCGCCAGGACTGATCCCGTCCGCGCTGCTGCTTGAAACAACGGCCCGCCTCTTGGTGGGCCGTTGTGCATGTGACGACTGGCGACGCTGATGCCGTTAGCGTACAAATCCTTATTCTTCTCCACCCGGCGTTCAAGGCTGACAATGCGATTGGCTTTTTCCAGACTGTTCAGTACCTCCTTGGCCCTGCTGCTGGCCAGCAGCGCCGTGATCGCGGCGCCCCAACCGTCCATGACCGTGTACGGCGAACCGGCCAAGTATCCAGCCGGTTTCAGCCATTTCGACTACGCCAACCCCAACGCCCCCAAGGGCGGCAGCCTGCGGCGCTCGGCGCTGGAGATCGGGCGTTTCGACCATGTGCTGCCGTATATCGACAAAGGCATCGGCGTCTCCCAGGTCGACGGCTGGTTGTATGCGCCCCTGGCCCTGCGTTCCCTGGACGAGCCCTACACGGTGTATGGCCTGGTGGCCGAGAAGATGGAACGCGCGGAGGACGGCCTGTCCCTGCGTTTCTTCCTCAACCCCAAGGCGCGCTTTGCCGATGGCAAGCCGATCACCGCCGAAGACGTGCGCTACAGCTTCAACCTGCTGATGACCCAAGGCAGCCTGCGCTTTCGCACGCTGTTCGCCGACGTCAAGCACGTCGAAGTCGAAGGCCAGCGCCAGGTACGTTTTGATTTCTCCAGCAATGAAAACCGCACCCTGCCCCTGGATATCGCCACCCTGCCGGTGTTTCCCGAGCACTGGTGGAAAACTCGCGACTTCGCCAACGGCGGTGGCTACGAAGCCCCCCTGGGCAGCGGCCCGTACAAGGTCGGCAAGATTGACTCGGGCAGCACTATCACCTTTACCCGCGACCCCGACTGGTGGGGCAAGGACCTGCCCGTCAGCCGCGGCCTGTACAACTTCGATCACCTGAGCCTGGAGTACTTCGGTGACACCGAAGTGGCCCGCCAGGTACTGCGCGGTGGCGCCTACGACTTCAACCGTGAGTTTTCCGCCACCGGCTATTCCATCGGCTACAACGGCCCGGCCCTGGACGATGGCCGCCTGCAACGTGCGCACCTGGCCAAGGACATGCCGCAACCGGCCCAGGGTTATGTGTTCAACGTGCAAAAACCGATGTTCAAGGACCGTCGCGTGCGCCAGGCCCTGGCAATGCTGTGGGACTTCGAATGGGCCAACCGGCAGATGATGCGCAACCTGTACATCCGCCAGCAAAGCTACTTCTCCAACAGCCCGTTGGCCGCCACCCAACTGCCCACCCCGGAAGAACTGGCGATTCTCGAACCCTTGCGCGGGCAGATTCCCGACGAGGTATTCACCCAGGTGTTCAAGGCCCCGGTCACCGATGGCAGCGGCATGATCCGCGACAAACAGTTGCAAGCCCTGGCCCTGCTGGAAGAAGCCGGCTGGAAGCCAGACGGCGACAAACTGGTCAATGCCGAGGGCGAGCCGCTGGAGTTCACCTTCCTCAATGCCCAGAACGGCCTGGAACGCCTGTTGTTGCCGTACAAACGCAACCTCGCACAGATCGGCATTACCTTGAACATCCGCCGCATCGACTCTTCGCAATACGTGAACCGCCTGATGGCCCGCGACTACGACATGATCGTCACCGGCTTCCCGGTGACCACCTCGCCCGGCATGGAGCTGTACAACTACTTCGGCTCGACCGCCGCATTCGATCCGGGCGCCAACAACTACATGGTGCTCAAGGACCCGGCCGTCGACAGCCTGATCAAGGGCCTGGTCAAGGCCGACACCCAGGCGCAGATGCTCACCTATGCCCATGCCCTGGATCGGGTGCTGCAATGGAATTACCTGTGGATCCCCAATTACTACCCGCCCGGCACCTCCGCTGCGTGGTGGAACCGCTTCGGCCGTCCGGCCATCGAGGCCAGGAATGATGAAGCCCTGGAAACCTGGTGGGAAATCAGCCCTACCCCGCTGACCAATGAACAAATGAATGCCGAGTTGAAAAAACGCGCGGGAGCTCGCTGATGTTTGCCTATATCGTGCGGCGCCTGCTGCTGATCATCCCGACGCTGGTGATCATCCTGCTGGTCAACTTCGTGATCGTCCAGGCCGCCCCCGGCGGGCCGGTGGAACAAGCCATCGCCCACTTGCAGGGCATCGGCGGCGGCGCGGTCGGCGGCTCATCCGGCGACGCTGTCAGCAGCGGCTCCCGTGCCAGCCGCGGGCTGGACCCGAAACTGATCAAGGACATCGAAAAACAATACGGCTTCGACAAGCCCGCGCCGGAACGCCTGTGGCTGATGCTCAAGAGCTACGCCCAGCTGGATTTCGGCAACAGCTTCTTTCGCGGCGCCACCGTGATCGACCTGATCCTGGAAAAAATGCCGGTGACCATTTCCCTCGGCCTGTGGGCCACGCTGATCACTTACCTGGTGTCGATCCCCCTGGGCATTCGCAAGGCGGTGCGCCATGGCAGCAGCTTTGATGTGTGGAGCAGCACCGCCATTGTGATTGGCTACGCGATGCCGGCGTTTCTGTTCGCGATGTTCCTGATCGTGATGTTCGCCGGAGGCACGTCATTGAACTGGTTCCCGGTGCGCGGGCTGGTCTCGGAAAACTTCGCCGAACTGAGCACCGTGGGCAAGATCGCCGACTACTTCTGGCACCTGGTGCTGCCGGTCAGCGCGCTGGTAATCGGCGGTTTCGCCACCCTGACCATCCTGACCAAAAACTCGTTCCTCAATGAAATCACGCGCCAGTACGTAGTGACCGCCCGCGCCAAGGGCCTGAGCGAACGCCGGGTGCTGTACGGCCATGTGTTTCGCAACGCCATGCTGCTGGTGATCTCGGGGATTCCCCAGGCGTTCATCAGTGTGTTCTTTGCCGGTTCGCTGTTGATCGAGGTGATCTTTTCCCTCGATGGCCTCGGCCGCATGAGCTACGAAGCGGCCGTGTCCCGGGACTACCCGGTGGTGTTTGGCTCGCTGTTTATCTTCACCTTGTTTGGCCTGCTGATAAAGCTGATCGGCGACCTCTGCTACACCCTGGTGGACCCGCGTATCGACTTCGCCGCGAGGAACGCCTGATGCTTAACCTGTCTCCCGTGGCCCGTCGGCGTTTCGAACGCTTCAAGAAAAACCGTCGCGGCTGGTGGTCGCTGTGGCTGTTTATCGGGCTGTTTATCCTGACCCTGGGCGGCGAGTTGATCGCCAACGACAAGCCTCTGGTGCTCAGCTACAAGAACGAGCTGTATTTCCCGGCATTCAAGCGCTACACCGAGCAGCAGTTCGGCGGGCAACTGCCGTTCCAGGCCGATTACCGCAGTGACTACGTGCAAAAGCTGATCAAGCAGGACGGCGGTTGGATGCTGTTCCCGCCAATCCCGTTCAGCGACGACACCCCCAACTACGAACTGACCCGCCCGGCCCCCAGCCCGCCCTCGACGGTGAACTGGCTGGGTACCGATGACCAGTCGCGGGATGTGCTGGCACGGGTGATCTTCGGCGCGCGGGTGTCAATCCTGTTTGCCCTGGCACTCACCGCGATCAGCGCCACCATCGGCATCGCCGCCGGGGCCTTGCAGGGCTATTACGGCGGCTGGGTGGATCTGCTCGGCCAACGCATCCTTGAAGTGTGGTCCGGGCTGCCGGTGCTGTACCTGCTGATCATCCTGTCGGGGTTTGTCGAGCCGAACTTCTGGTGGTTGCTGGGGATCATGGCGCTGTTTTCCTGGCTGGCCCTGGTGGATGTGGTGCGCGCCGAGTTCCTGCGCGGGCGCAACCTGGAGTACGTCAAGGCCGCACGGGCCCTGGGCCTGGGCGACGGCAAGATCATTCGCCGGCACATCCTGCCCAACGCCATGACCGCCACCTTGAGCTACCTGCCGTTTATCCTCACCGGGGCGATTTCCACCCTGAGCGCCCTGGATTTCCTCGGTTTCGGCATGCCTGCGGGCAGTGCGTCACTGGGCGAGCTGATTGCCCAGGGCAAGCAGAACCTGCAAGCGCCGTGGCTGGGCCTGACGGCGTTTTTCACCTTGGCGCTGATCCTGTCGCTGCTGGTCTTTATCGGCGAGGCATTACGTGATGCCTTCGACCCACGCTCATGAGTGACTGCGTATGAACCTGATCGAAATCCGCGACCTCAGCGTCGCCTTCAGCGGCCAGACCGTGGTACGCAACCTGAGCCTGGACGTACGCCCCGGCGAGTGCCTGGCGCTGGTGGGCGAATCCGGCTCCGGCAAGTCGGTGACGGCGCACTCGATCTTGCAACTGCTGCCCGAGGCCGGCACCGACACCCGCGGCTCCGTGAAATATCGCGGCCAGGAACTGATCGGCGCCTCGGCGTCGACCTTGCAGAAACTGCGCGGCAACCGCATTGCGATGATCTTCCAGGAGCCGATGACCTCCCTCAACCCACTGCACAGCATCGAAAAACAGATCGGCGAAACCTTGCTGCTGCACAAGGGCCTCGGCGGCAAGGCGGCTCAGGCGCGCATCCTCGAGTTGCTGCAGTTGGTGGGTATCCAGAAACCACAGGAACGCCTCAAGGCCTATCCCCACCAACTCTCCGGGGGCCAACGCCAACGGGTGATGATCGCCATGGCCCTGGCCTGTGAGCCGGAACTGCTGATCGCCGACGAGCCCACCACCGCCCTCGACGTGACCGTGCAGCGCAAGATCCTGCTGCTGCTCAAGTCCCTGCAACACCGCCTGGGCATGTCGCTGCTGCTGATCAGCCATGACCTCAACCTGGTGCGCAGCATTGCCCAGCGGGTGTGCGTGATGCGTGCCGGCGAGATTGTCGAGCAGGCCGACTGCGAGGCGTTGTTCACGGCCCCCCAACACCCCTACAGCCGCCTGCTGCTGGACGCCGAGCCGTCCGGCGATGTGCTGTGCAGCGAGCCACGGGAGACCGTGCTGGACGTGCACGACCTGAGCGTGCAATTCCCCCTGGGCGGCGGCCTGTTCCGGCGCAAGACCTACCTGCGCGCGGTGGATGGCATCAGCCTCAGTGTGCAGCGCGGCAAGACCCTGGGGATTGTCGGCGAGTCCGGTTCGGGCAAGTCCACTCTCGGCCAGGCGATCCTGCGCCTGCTGGACTCCACCGGCAGCATCCGCTTCCAGGGCGAGTCTCTCGACCCGCTCAACCACAAGCAAATGCGCCCGTGGCGCAAACAGATGCAGGTGGTCTTCCAAGACCCCTACGGCAGCCTTAGCCCGCGCATGTCGGTGCAGCAGATCATCAGCGAAGGCCTGGAGGTGCATGCGCCGTGCAGCCTGGCCGACCGCGATGCGCAAGTGATCCAGGTGCTCAAGGACGTGGGCCTCGACCCCGCCAGCCGCCATCGCTTCCCCCATGAATTCTCCGGCGGCCAGCGCCAACGCATCGCCATCGCCCGCGCGCTGGTGCTCAAGCCGGCGCTGATGCTGCTGGATGAACCGACCTCGGCACTGGACCGTACGGTGCAGAAGCAGGTCGTAGCGTTGCTGCGTGAATTGCAGGAAAAGTACGGTCTGACCTACCTGTTTATCAGCCATGACCTCGCCGTGGTGCGCGCCATGGCCCATGACATGATCGTGATCAAGGACGGCAAGGTGGTGGAGCGCGGGCCGAGCCATGACGTTTTCGAAGCACCGCAGCACCCGTATACCAAAGAACTCCTGGCGGCGGCCGGCGGGCTGTCGTCATGAGTACCAGCCTGACGGACTACCAACAGGTTCGCGGCCTGGCGATCCAGTCGCTGTTCGAGATCATCGAGCAGTCCAGCGAAGGCACGGTGATTGTCGACCGCGACGCCAATATCGTCTGGATGAATGAGCGCTACGCCAAGCGCTTCGGCCTCAAGAGTGCCGATGAAGCCATCGGCCAGCCGTGCGAGCGGGTGATTTCCAACAGCCTGTTGCGCCAGGTGGTGCGCACCGACCGGCCGATTCTGCTGGACATCCAGGACACCCCCAAAGGCCCTTTGGTGGTGATGCGCCTGCCGATCCACAACGACGCCGGTGCAGTGATCGGTGCGATTGGCTTTGCCTTGTTCGATGAGCTGCGCAACCTGTCGCCGCTGATCGAACGCTACCTGAGCATGCAGCAGGAACTGGCCTCCACCCGCTCGTTGCTGCGCTCACGCCAGAGCAAGTACAACTTCGCGCACTTTATCGGCACCAGCGCCGCCAGCCTGGAAGTCAAACGCCGTGCACGACGCAGCGCAAGCGCCGAATCGCCGGTGCTGCTGCTGGGCGAGACCGGTACCGGCAAGGAATTGCTCGCCCAGGCGATCCACGGTGCCTCACCGCGTGCGCACAAGGCGTTTGTCAGCATCAACAGCGCGGCGATTCCCCATGACCTGCTGGAAGCCGAGTTCTTCGGCACCGCGCCGGGCGCCTTTACCGGTGCCGATCGCAAGGGCCGTCCAGGCAAGTTCCAGATTGCCCAGGGCGGCACGCTGTTCCTCGATGAAATCGGCGATATGCCGCTGCCGCTGCAAAGCAAGCTGCTGCGGGTGTTGCAGGAAAAGGAATTCGAACCGGTGGGTTCCAACGAAATGCTGCACAGCGATGTACGGGTGATCGCGGCCACCTCCATGGACCTGGAAGCGGCGATCAAGCGCGGTGAGTTCCGTGCGGACCTGTATTACCGCCTGAACGTATTGCCGATCCAGGTGCCGCCGCTGCGTGAACGGCTGGAGGACATTCCGGCGCTGAGCGAAGCGATCCTCGAGGAACTGCGCAGCCAGCATGAACTGGACCGCGAGGCCCTGGCGCTGTTGGCGCAGCATGCGTGGCCGGGGAACATCCGCGAACTGCGCAACGTGCTGGAGCGCGCGGCGTTGCTGAGCGATGACCTGGTGCTGAACGCTAGGGACATTCGCGCGGCGATTGGCACGTTCAGCCCGGTGACGCGCGGCGCAGTGGACACGGTTGAGGGTGAGACGTTTGCGGCGGCGCGGGAGCGGCTTGATCGGCAGGTGATTGCGGCGGCACTCCAGGCGTGTGACGGGAATGTGGTGGAGGCGGCCAGGCGATTGGGGCTGGGGCGGTCGACGTTGTACAAGAAGATGGTGGCACTTGGAATCGCCTGATCTCCAAACAGAGACAAAATTCTCCATAGAAAGACACTCCCTGTGGGAGGGGGCTTGCTTCCGATAGCATCAGGCCAGTCAACACATTTACTGGCTGATGCACCGCTATCGGGGCAAGCCCCCTCCCACATTTGGTCTTCATTTGTCTCTAAATTGAGACAGCATGCAAAAACACTCCAAAGAAATTAAAAAATATCCATATATTTCAACAGCTTGAAAATATGGCACACATCTCGCTATAGCCCTCCCCACTGCTTCACCCACAACAATAACAATCCGATGGAGACACACCATGAGTGTGATCATTGCCCTGGCAGCGCTCGCGTTGCTGATGCTGGCTGCCTACCGTGGCTATAGCGTTATCCTGTTTGCCCCCATCGCCGCCCTCGGCGCCGTGCTACTCACCGACCCGTCCGCCGTCGCCCCTGCCTTTACCGGGGTGTTCATGGAGAAAATGGTCGGCTTTATCAAACTGTATTTCCCGGTATTCCTGCTCGGTGCGGTGTTCGGCAAGCTGATCGAGCTGTCGGGTTTCTCGCGCTCTATCGTGGCGGCGGCGATCCGTTTGCTCGGCACGCGCCAGGCGATGCTGGTGATCGTGCTGGTCTGCGCCCTGCTCACCTATGGTGGCGTGTCGCTGTTTGTGGTGGTGTTTGCGGTGTACCCGTTTGCGGCGGAGATGTTCCGCCAGAGCAATATCCCCAAGCGCCTGATCCCAGCGACCATCGCCCTCGGTGCGTTCTCGTTCACCATGGACGCCCTGCCCGGCACGCCGCAGATCCAGAACATCATCCCCAGCACCTTCTTCAACACCACCGCCTGGGCGGCGCCGTGGCTGGGGTTGATCGGCACGATTTTCGTGTTCTGCGCCGGCATGCTCTACCTGGCGCGCCAGCGCAACAAGGCCCAGCGCGCGGGTGAAGGCTACGGCACCGAGCTGCGCAACGAGCCTGAGACCGCCGAGAACATTGCCCTGCCCAACCCGTGGATCGCGCTGTCGCCGCTGATCCTGGTGGGCGTGATGAACCTGCTGTTCACCCACTGGATCCCACAGTGGTACGGCAAGACCCACAGCCTCAGCCTGCCGGGCATGAGCGCACCGGTGACCACTGAAATCGCCAAGCTCACCGCGATCTGGGCGGTGCAGGCGGCGTTGCTGGTGGGCATCATCATGGTGCTGGTATTCGGCTGGTCGGCGATCAAAAGTAAGCTCGCCGACGGCAGCAAAAGCGCGGTCAGCGGCGCATTGCTGGCGGCGATGAACACCGCTTCCGAATATGGCTTCGGCGCGGTGATCGCTTCGCTGCCGGGCTTCCTGGTGCTGGCGGACTGGCTCAAGGGCATCCCCAACCCGCTGGTCAACGAAGCGATTACCGTGACCCTGCTGGCCGGTATCACCGGCTCTGCGTCCGGCGGCATGAGCATCGCCCTGGCGGCCATGTCCGAGAGCTTTATTGCGGCGGCCCATGCGGCCAATATTCCTCTTGAAGTGCTGCACCGGGTCGCGGCCATGGCCAGCGGCGGCATGGACACCCTGCCCCACAACGGCGCGGTGATCACCCTGCTGGCTGTGACCGGCCTGACCCACCGCGAAGCCTACAAGGACATTTTCGGCATCACGATCATCAAGACCCTCGCGGTGTTCGTGGTGATCGGTACTTTCTACGCCACCGGCATTGTGTGAGGTTTTCATGACGAGATTGAACGGCAAGACCGCCCTGGTTACCGGCTCCACCAGCGGCATCGGCCTGGGTATCGCCCTGAGCCTGGCCAAGGCCGGAGCCAACCTGATCCTCAACGGCTTCGGCGACGCCAGCGCGGTGGTCGCCCAGGTGCAGGCGTTTGGCGGCAAGGTCGGCCATCACCCGGCGGACGTCAGCGACCCGGCGCAGATCGCCGACATGCTCGCCTACGCCGAGCGTGAGTTCGGCGGTGTCGACATCCTGGTCAACAACGCCGGCATCCAGCACGTGGCGGCGGTGGAGGACTTCCCGCTGGAGCGCTGGGACGCGATCATCGCGATCAACCTGTCCTCGGTGTTCCACAGCACACGCTTGAGCCTGCCGGGCATGAAGGCCAAGGGCTGGGGGCGTATCGTCAACATCGCCTCGGTGCACGGCCAGGTCGGCTCGGTGGGCAAGGCCGCGTATGTGGCGGCCAAGCACGGCGTGATCGGCTTGACCAAGGTGGTGGGCCTGGAGACCGCCACCAGCAACGTGACCTGCAACGCGATCTGCCCCGGCTGGGTGCTGACGCCGCTGGTGCAGAAGCAGATTGATGATCGCGTGGCCAATGGCGTCGATCCGCAGCAGGCGCAACATGATCTGCTGGCGGAGAAACAGCCGTCACTGGAGTTCGTGACGCCGTCGCAGCTGGGAGAGCTAGTGCTGTTCTTGTGCAGCGAGGCCGGGGCCCAGGTGCGGGGGGCGGCGTGGAACATTGATGGTGGCTGGCTGGCCCAATAAAACCAGACACTGGAGTTCTAAACTGTGGGGGGCAACCCCCCCTCCCACAGTTGATCTATGTTGACGGGTAGATTTTTACAAGAACAAGAGACCGTGCTGATGTCCGAAATCCTCTGGCAACCTTCCCCCGAACGCATCCACACCACGCGAATGGACCAGTTCCGGCGCTTTATCAATGATCGCCACGGCGTGCAGCTCAGCGACTATCCGGCCCTGCACCAGTGGAGCATCGACCAGCGCCCGGACTTCTGGCAGGCGATCGTCACGTTCTTCGATGTGCAGTTTCGCAGCCCGCCCAGTGCAGTGCTGATCGAAAACGTCGAGATGCCCAGCGCCCAGTGGTTTCCCGGCGCGACCCTGAATTTTGCCGAACACCTGTTACGCCGCCGCGACGATCACCCGGCGGTGGTCGCGATCAGCGAAGACGGCCAGCGCGAACAACTGACCTACGCCGAACTGGCCGCCCACGTCGCCGGCCTGCAGGACAGCCTGCGGGCGGCCGGTGTCGGCCGCGGTGACCGGGTCGCCGCGTGCATGCCCAATACCTGGCAAACCCTGGTCGGCATGCTTGCCACCACCAGTCTCGGCGCGATCTGGTCATGCTCCTCGCCAGACTTCGGCACCCAAGGCGTCATCGACCGCTTCGGCCAGATCGAGCCCAAGGTGCTGATCACCTGCGCCGGGTACCGCTACGCCGGTAAAACCATCGACCAAAGCGCCAAGCTCAATGAAATCCTCAAACGCCTGCCGTCCCTGGAGCAATTGATCATCGTCCCGTATGCACGGCCCCAGGCCTGCGTCGAGGACTATCAGACCCAGGCCCGCGTCGCCCTCTGGAACGACTTCTACCAACCCGGCGGCGAGCCTGAATTCGTCGCGGTGCCGTTCGACCATCCGCTGTATATCCTCTATTCCAGCGGCACCACCGGCGTGCCCAAATGCATCATCCACGGCACCGGCGGCGTGCTGCTCACCCACCTCAAGGAACACGGCCTGCACGCGGACATATCCAGCGAGGACTGCCTGTTCTACTACACCACCTGCGGCTGGATGATGTGGAACTGGCTGGTCTCGGTGCTGGCCATCGGGGCCACGGCGGTGCTGTATGACGGCTCGCCGTTTCACCCCGGCCCGGAACGCTTGATCGACCTGATCGACGCGGAAAAGATCAGCGTGTTCGGCACCAGCCCCAAGTTCCTTGCCACCCTGGAAAAGGCCGGGCTGCAACCGCGCCTGAGCCACGACCTGGGCAGCCTCAAGGGCCTGATTTCGACCGGCTCGCCCTTGTCGCCCCAGAGCTACGACTACGTGTACCGCGAGATCAAGGCCGAGCTGTGCCTGTCATCGATGTCCGGTGGCACCGATATCGTCTCCTGCTTTGTGATCGGCAATCCGGTGCTGCCGGTGCGGCGCGGGGAAATGCAATGCAAGAGCCTGGCGATGGCCATCGAGGTGTGGGACGACCAGGGCCGGCCGTTGGTCGGGGAAAAAGGCGAGTTGGTGTGCACCCGGCACTTTCCGGCGATGCCCATCGGTTTGTGGAACGACCCGGACCGGCAGAAGCTGCGCGCCTCGTATTTCAGTCAGTTCCCCGGCATATGGGCCCAGGGCGACTACGCCGAGCAACGCGCCAACGGCAGCCTGCTGATTCACGGCCGCTCCGACGCGGTGCTCAACCCGGGCGGCGTGCGCATCGGCACTGCGGAGATTTATCGACAGGTGGAAAAAGTCCCGCAGGTGCTGGAAAGCCTGGCCATCGGCCAACGCTGGCAGGACGATGTGCGGGTCGTGCTGTTTGTGCGCCTGGATGACGGGATCGAACTGGATGAGGACCTGGAGCAACAGATCCGCCAGGTGATCCGCGCCAACACCACGCCGCGCCATGTGCCGGCGAAGATCCTCGCCGTCAGCGATATCCCGCGCACCATCAGCGGCAAGATCGTCGAACTGGCGGTGCGTAACGTGGTGCACGGCGAGCCGGTGAAGAATACCGACGCACTGGCCAACCCGCAGGCCCTGGAGCAATTTCGCGACCGCCCCGAACTGGCGGAAAGATGAAAGGTTTCAGCCCTGCCGCACTCATTTGAAGACAAACCCTCAATGCATGCTATTTTTCGAGGGTAGTCACCCATCGGTGTCCCACGGGATAATGGGTGTTGTCATTTTTCAAAGCGTTACGCTCAGGGCTTTTTATGAAGGGAACAACCACCGGCAGCGAAGCCGCTGCATTGATTGCGCGGCTGGACTGGGCGCACAGCCCCCTCGGTGAGGCCAATGATTGGCCGCAAAGCCTGCGCACAGCCGTGGACATCGTCATCCACTCACCGATGCCGATGCTCCTGCTGTGGGGCAGCGAACTCACCCAACTCTACAACGACGGCTTCGCCTTGCTGGCGGGCAATAAACACCCGGAGGCCATGGGCCAGCCGGCGCACCAGACCTGGCCGGAACTCGAAAGCTTCACTGCGCCGATCTACGACGCCGTGCTGACCGGCCAGGTGCGCACCTTCAGCGAGCAGCGTTTTGTCCTGCAACGCAACAATCGCGATACCGAAATCTGGCTGGACCTGACCTACAGCCCGATCCGCGATGAACGCGCCAATGTGGCCGGCATCCTGGTCACGGCCATCGAAACCAACGAACGGCGCAAGGCCCAACACAACACCGAACAACGCCTGCAACTGGCCCTGGCCGCCACCGATGCGGTGGGCACCTGGGACTGGGACATTGGCGAAGACCGCTTTATCGCCGACGCGCACTTCGCCTACCTGCACGGGGTTGATCCAAGCGACGCCAGCCGGTTGCCGATCAGCGACTACCTGCAAGGCGTACATCCCGAAGATCGCGGCATGGTGGCGCGCAGCATCAAGCATTGCATCACCTACGGCACTGAATACGCCGAGGAATATCGCCTGCAACAAGCCGACGGCCAGGTGCGCTGGGTGTTCGCCCGGGGGCGTTGCTACAAGGATCATCAAGGCCGCCCCGCGCGCTTCCTCGGCGCGGCACTGGACCTCACCGAGCGCAAAAACACCGAGCAGGCCCTGCGCCAGAGCCAGACCGAACTGCAGTTGATCATCAACGCCATGCCGGTGCTGATCGGCTACGTCGACCACGAGCAGCGCTTTCGCCTGAACAACAGTGCCTACCTCGACTGGTACGGCATGACGCCCCAGGAGCTGTACGGCAAGACCATCCGCGAGGTGCTCGGCGACGATGTGTACGCCGGGCGCGAGGACAAGATCACCGCTGCGCTCAGGGGCAAGGCCTGCAGTTTCATGACCGTCACCCCCCATCGCGATGGCCGCCCGCGCCATGCGTTGATGAAATACCTGCCGCGCTTCAGCAATGACGGCTCGGTGAACGGTTTCTACATCTTTGTCATCGATGAAACCGAACGCAAACTCACCGAAGAAGCCCTGCGCCACCTCAACGAAAACCTCGAGGAGCGCGTGGCCCAGCGCACCCAGGCGCTGGCCGAAGCCAACGAACGCCTGCAAAACGAGATGTTCGAGCGCGAGCGCGCCGAAGATGCCCTGCGCCATGCGCAGAAGATGGAAGCGGTGGGCCAGCTCACCGGCGGTATCGCCCACGACTTCAATAATATGCTCACCGGCATCATCGGCAGCCTGGACCTGATGCAGCGCTACATCGCCGCCGGGCGCAGCGACGAGATCGGCCGCTTTACCGACGCCGCCGTGTCCTCGGCCCATCGCGCGGCCGCCCTCACCCACCGTCTGCTGGCGTTTTCGCGGCGCCAGTCGCTGGACCTTCGCCCGCTGGATCCGAACCAGTTGGTAGCGTCCCTGGAGGAGCTGTTCCAGCGCACCAAGGGCGCGCATATCACGCTCAAGGTGCAACTGGGCCGCGACATCTGGCCGGTCAACACCGACGCCAGCCAACTGGAAAACGCCCTGCTCAACCTGGTGATCAACGCACGCGACGCCATGCCCGATGGCGGCGAACTGCTGATCGAAACCGCTAACAGTTACCTGGACGGCACCGATATCACCACCCTCGAACCGGTCAGGGCCGGCGACTACGTGATGCTCGGCGTGTGTGACAACGGCAGCGGCATGGCACCGAAGATTCTCGCCAAGGCGTTCGACCCGTTCTTCACCACCAAACCCATCGGCCAGGGCACCGGCCTGGGGCTGTCGATGATCTATGGGTTTGCCCAGCAGTCCGGTGGCCACGTGACCATCCAGAGCGAACCGGGCCAGGGTACCTGCGTGCGCCTGTACCTGCCGCGCCTGCACGGCACCTCCCTGGAAAGCAGCCAGCCCGCCCATCTGGGCGAAGTCCCGCTGGCCCTTGCCGGCGAAGCGGTGGTGGTGGTCGAGGATGACCCGGCGGTGCGCATGCTGGTGGTCAATGTGCTCGACGAGTTGGGTTATACCGCACACCAGGCGGGGGATGCGCGTGCAGCGCTGCCGTTGCTGGAGTCGGACTTGCGCGTGGACCTGCTGGTGACAGACGTCGGCCTGCCCGGCATGAACGGCCGCCAACTGGCGGAGATCGCTCGCCAGCATCGGCCGGGGCTCAAGGTGCTGTTCATGACCGGCTACGCGGAGAAAGCCGCCGAACGCCAGGGCTTCCTGGAGGACGGCATGGACATGGTCGCCAAGCCGTTTTCCATCGACCTGCTGGCGACCAAAATCCGCAGCATGATCAGCGTCGATGATTCAGTTCAGGCATAATCGCGCGCCGTCGCACACCTGGTAGAGACCGATGAAAGCCCAAGCCCGCCATATCCTGGTGAAAACCAGCGAAGAAGCCGAACAACTCAAGCAGCGCATTGCCAAGGGCGAAGCCTTTGATGTGCTGGCCAAGAAGTACTCCACGTGCCCGTCCGGCAAGCGCGGCGGCGACTTGGGTGAAGTGCGGCCGGGGCAGATGGTCGGGGTGATCGATGCGGTGATCTTCAAGAAACCGGTGAAGGTGGTGCACGGGCCGATCAAGAGCAAGTTCGGGTATCACCTGGTGCAGGTGTTTTACCGGGATTGAGGCTTTGGCTTAAGACCGCTATCGGGGGCAAGCCCCCGATCCGCCGCAGGCGGCCATTCACCTACTCCCTGGGGATCAGCGCCCCCGGCACCTGGATAACCCGGCTCGCCAATCGATGCCCGGCCAAAGCAGCCTCCTGGGGCGAACCACCCTTGAGCCGACTGGCCAGGTACGCCGCACTGAACGAATCCCCCGCCGCCGTGGTGTCCACCACCTTCTCCACCTTCAGCGCCGGCACGGCAAGGCGCTCGCCGTCGCAACGGATCAAACACGCATCCGCACCGCGCTTGAGCACCACTTCCGCAATCGCCGGGTACGCCGCGAATACCTGTTCGCTGTCGGCATAACCAAACAACGCGCGTTCGTCATCCTCGGTCAGCAAGGCGATATCCACCTCGGCCAGTACGCTGCGATAAGCCTCGCGGGCAACGTCCACCGTGGCCCAGAGCCGTGGCCGGTAGTTGTTGTCAAACACCACTGCGCCGCCACGTCGGCGGGTTTCGATCAGCACTTCGAGCAAGCGCTGGCGCCCGACTTCACCCAGCACCGCCAGGGTAATGCCGCTGAAATACACCACGTTGTAGTCCGGCAATGCCGCCAGGATCGGCGCAGCCGCCGGCGTGGTAAAGCAGTCGCGCACGGCCGCTTCGTTGCGCCAGTAGAGGAATTTGCGCTCGCCGTTGGCATCGGTCTGGATGCAGTACAAGCCGGGCAAACGTCCGGGCAGGCGCTGGACCCGCTCCAGCCCCAGGCCTTCTTCGGCCCAGTGCGCACACATGGCGTCGCTGAAGCTGTCATCGCCCAAGGCGGTGACATAGTCTACCGTGCCGATATCCCCCAGCTCACGGCGCAGGTACACCGCCGCATTCAGGGTATCGCCGCCGAAGCTCTGTTGCAGGCTGCCATCGGCGCGGTGTTGCAATTCGATCATGCATTCGCCGATCAGGGCGATGCTGGGATGGGTGGTGGTCATGGCTTTACACTCAGAAACGGGTTTCCAGGGACTCGATCACCCGCAACTGCTCATCCACCAGGCAGCCGACCTGCCACTTGTCGAAGGTCAGGCAAGGGTGCGAGGTGCCGAAGGAAATGATGTCGCCGATGCGCAGCTCGACACCTGCCGCGACGGTCATGAAGGCGTGCTGGTCCATCACGGCGGTGACGGTGCAGGCGCTCACATCATCGCCTTCCGCCGGCAGGATCCCGGCGCGATAGCGTTTAAGCGGCACCGGCAAACCGGCGTCGTAGGCCACGTCGCGCTTGCCCAGGGCGATCACCGCAAACCCCGGCTCAGGCAACGATTGCACATGGGCCCAGACTTCCAGGGCCGGGCGCAGGCCTTCCTGGAGGTCGCCGCGGCGGTCGAGCACGCAGCACTGCGCCTCTTTGTAGATGCCATGGTCGTGGGCCACATAGCTGCCGGGGCGCAGCACGCTGAGGAAACGACCAGCTGCGTTTTGGGTTTCGAAGGACTCGGCGATCAGGTCGTACCAGGCCGACCCCGACGCCGTGATAATAGGCTTGGGCAGGTCGAAGGCCCCGTTGTCTTGCAGGTCCACGGCCAGGCGCACCAGGCTCGCGGCGAAGTCGCGGATGCCACTGATGGCGTGCTCGCCGTGGATCACACCTTCGTAGCCTTCGATACCGGTGAGGGCCAGGGCTGGTTGGGCCTTGATCGCCTTGGCCAGGTCGCGCACTTCCTGCTCGCTGCGGCAACCGCAACGGCCACCGACCACGCCGTATTCGATCATCACGTTGAGGCGCAGGCCACGGGCAGCGAAGAACAGGCCCAGGTCGGCGACGTTGTCCGGGTGGTCGACCATGCAGTGGAAGTCGAAATCCTTGTCGGCCAGCAGGTCGGCGATCAACGCCATGTTCGGTGCGCCCACCAACTGGTTGGCCATCAGCACCCGGCGCACGCCACCGGCATAGGCGGCGCGGGTCTGCACCGCGTTGGCCAGGGTGATGCCCCAGGCGCCCGCAGCAAGCTGGCGCTGGAACAACGCCGGCATCATGCTGGTCTTGCCGTGGGGCGCCAGTTCCGCGCCGCTGTTGCTGACGAAATCCTGCATCCAGCGAATGTTGTGCTCCAGGGCATCGCGGTGCAGCACCAGGGCGGGCAGGCCGACGTCGCGGACCAGGTGGGCACCGACGGCGGCGGCGCCCTTTTCAACGGCATTGATGGCTGACATGGAAAACTCCTATTCGTTGATGCGACGAGCCAGGTTGTTGGCGCTGTCGATCAACACCCGGCGATAGTCGTTGTAGTTTTTGCTCGCATCGGCCCGAGGGGCGACGATGCACAGCGTCGCAATGCTGATGCCCTGCGCGTCCCGGACCGGGGCGGCAAAGCAGTGGGTAAAGGTGTCGGCCACGCTGTCGAAGGAAAAGAACCCGTCGAGGGTGGCCTGGCGGATTTGCGCGAGAAAGGTCTCCAGCGGCAGGCGCTGGCCGTCCGGCAGGATAAAGTCGTCGTGGTCGATCAGGTCGATGATCTGCTGGTCGCTCAAGTGCCCCAGCAACAGGCGCCCGGAGGCGGTCCATGGGATCGGCGCGTCTTCACCGATGTCCGAGGAAATGCGGAAATGCCGCTCGCCTTCGCGCATCAGCGCCACCGTGTATTTGCGCCCGTTGAGCAGGCACATCTGCGCGGTTTCGTGGGTTTGGCTGACGATCTCCTGCAAGGCGTGGTCGGCCTCGCGGGTCAGGTCGAAATGGCGTAGATGCGCCTGGCCGAGGAAGTACAACTGACGGCCGAGGTAGACGTGACCGTCCTTGCCCACGGTTTCGAGGATGCGCCGCTCCAACAAGGAGGCGACCAATTCGTAGACCGTGGATTTGGGGCTGCCGATGCCGCTGGCAATATCATTCGGGCGCAGGGGCTGGCCGATTTCCTTGAGAAAATCGAGGATATCGAATGCACGGTCCAGGCCTTTGGCGCGGCGTTTGATGGTGTCTTCGGTCATGGCAATTTCGGTCCGGTCGAAATGGTAGGGCTGGCGCAGGTCCACTGTGGGAGGGGGCTTGCCCTAATGCCAGTCAGTTAAGCGTACATCGCCTCCTGTAGGAGCGAGCTTGCTCGCGAAAAACGTCAACGATAACGCGTGCTTCCTGAATGAACGCGGCGCCTGTGAGTTTTTCGCGAGCAAGCTCGCTCCTACAAAAAGCCTTAACTGACTGGCATTAGGGCTTGCCCCCGATGGCGGCGTGTCAATCAACACATCTGTTACTGATACACCGCTATCGGGTTCAAGCCCCCTCCCACATTTGATCTCTGGTGGGCTTAAGAGTGAGGGCAATTTAGCCCTTTTTCTTGTAGGCCACGCAATCAATCTCGACCTTGCAGTCCACCATCATGTTGGCCTGCACACAGGCCCGCGCCGGGGCGTGTTCCGGGGTGAAGTATTCGCCGAAGACCTTGTTGAAACTCCAGAAGTCCCGCGGGTCTTCCAGCCACACGCCAACCCGCACCACGTCTTTCAACTCGTAGCCGGCTTCTTCGAGGATTGCCACCACATTGCGCAGGGTCTGCCGGGTTTGCTCGATGATCCCGCCGGTGATGATTTCGCCGTCCACCGCAGGCACTTGGCCCGAGACGTACAACCAACCGTCCGCTTCCACCGCGCGGGCGAAGGGACGCGGCTGGCCACCGCCGGCCGTACTGCCGGCTCCGTAACGAGTGATGCTCATAAAACGATGCTCCTGATTAAAAACGAATGTTCTTGAGAAATTCCGCCAGGCGCGGCGATTGCGGCCGCTCGAAGATGTCCTTCGACGAGCCCTGCTCTTCAATCCGGCCCTGGTTCATGAAGACGATCTTGTCCGAGACTTCATAGGCAAAGCGCATCTCGTGGGTGACCAGCAACATGGTCATGCCCTCTTCCGCCAGGCCCTTGATCACACTGAGCACCTCGCCCACCAATTCCGGGTCGAGGGCCGAAGTGACTTCGTCGAAGAGCATCAGGCTCGGGTTCATGGCAATGGCACGGGCTATCGCCACACGCTGTTGCTGGCCGCCGGACAGCTGGCCGGGGAAGTGATCGCGGCGCTGCAGAAGTCCTACACGGTCCAACCATTTTTCCGCGAGTGCCACCGCCTCGTCCTTAGGCATTTTCTTAACTTTCAACAGGCCGAGGGTGACGTTCTGCAACGCGCTCAGATGGGGAAACAGGTTGAACTGCTGGAACGCCATGCCGGTCATCGCCCGGTGCTGGGCGATCACGCGTTCGGGGTGACGCACGCGCTTGCCGCCGATGTCGCTGTAGCCAATGGACTCGCCATCCAGGGTGATCTGCCCACCCTGGAACTCTTCGAGCAGGTTGACGCAACGCAGCAAGGTGGTCTTGCCCGAGCCGCTGGAGCCGATCAACGTCACCACGTTGCCGCGCGCCATGGACAGGTCGACGCCCTTGAGCACTTCGACCTCGCCGTATTGTTTACGCAGGCCGCGGATGTCCAGCAGCGGCTCGGTTATTTGAGGTTGGTTCATGGCAAGGCCACCCGTTTTTCAATGTAGCGCCCGAATAACTCGATGGCGTAGTTGATGACAAAGAACAGAAACCCGGCGAACAGGTAGAACTCCAGGGTCATGAAGGTACGTGCGATCACCTGCTGGGTACTCAGCAGCAATTCAGCCACGCCGATCACCGAGAGCAAGGTCGAGGCCTTGACGATTTCCGTCGAGGAGTTGACCCAGGTCGGCAGGATCTGTCGCAGCGCCTGGGGCAGCAGCACGTAGGCCAGGGACTGCCGGAATGTCAGGCCAATCGCCTTGCCTGCTTCCAACTGCCCACGGGGAATGGCTTGCAGTGCACCGCGCACGATTTCCGACACGTGGGAGCCGCAAAACAGCGTGAGCCCGACGGCGCCGGCCTGGAACGCGGTGATTTTCCAGCCGAGCGCCGGCAGCATGTAGAAACACGCCAACACCAGCACAAACACCGGCGTGCCACGGATCAGGTCGACATACAGGCGAAACGGTGCGCGCATCCAGAATTTGCCGTAGGTCAGGATCAACCCGGCGACGATACCGATCAGCGTGCCAAAGACAATCGCCAGTGCCGACACCGCGACACTGGCCTGAAACCCCGCCCAGAGCGTATCCCGGGCGATCCACAACTCATGCAGCCAGCTGGGGGACTCGTACATGGACACCCTCCTTAACGACGGATCGCCAGACGCTGTTCCAGGTAACGGAGCAGCATGGCAATGAGGTAACAGGCCGCCACGTAGAGCGCGGTCGTGACCAGCCAGGTTTCAATCACCCGGTAGCTTTCGACGTTGATCTTGCGGGCGTAATAGGTCAGTTCGGGCACTGCGATGGCGGCGGCCAGGGAAGTGTCCTTGAACAGCGAAATGAAGTTGTTCGACAGCGCGGGCAGTACGTTGCGCAGCATCACTGGCACGGTGATATAGGCGCGGATCCGCCATTCGCCGAGGCCGATGGCCAGTCCGGCTTCACGCAAGCCCTTGGGAATATTCAACAGCCCGGCGCGGAACACTTCGGTCAGGTAGGCACCGGCGTACAGCGACAGGGTGATGATGAACGAGGGGATCTTGTCCAGGCGGATACCCAGGCTGGGCAAGGCGAAGTAGATCAACAGGATCAGCACCAGGATCGGCGTATTGCGGATCACCGTCACATACACCGAGGCCAGGATTCGCAACGCACGATGTCTGGACAGCATGGCAAACGCCATCAACAGGCCGATCACGCAGCCGATGGCGATCGACAGCAATGCCAGTTGCAGGCCCAGGCCGAGCCCCGCCAGCAAAGTGTCGAAATCGCGCCACACGGCGGCAAAGTTCAACTGATAGTTCATGGTCAGCAGTACCTGATGGGGGCGCCGTTGGCGGCGCCCCGGTTTTCACGAATCACTTGAACTCGACGGGGAAGCCGATGGCAGGTTCCGGCAGGTCCACACCGAACCACTGCTTGAACGACGCCTTGTAGGTGGGGAATTCCACACCGGTCATGGCTTCATGCAACGCGGTGTTGACGAAGTTCAGCCAGTCCTGGTCGCCACGCTTGACCGCACACGCGTAGGTCTGCGGGCTCCAGGCATAGGCCGGGCTGCGGTAGCGGCCAGGGTTCTGCACCATCAGGTACTTGACCGAGGACTGGTCGGTGGCGGCGGCATCGGCGCGACCGGAGTTCACCGCCTGGTACATCAGGTCGACGCTGTCGTATTGGTCGACCTTGGCCTTGGGCAGCGCCTGGTGCACCAGTTCTTCGGCATACACGTTCTGCAGCACCGCCACGGTGACGCCATCGCCCGCCGCCTGCAGGTCTTCGATTTCCTTGTACTTGCTGTTGTTCGGCAGCAGCAGGCCCACGCCTTCGCGGTAGTACGGCAGCGTGAACGCCACTTGCTGGGCACGGCTGGCGGTGACGGTGATGAACTGGCAGCTCATGTCGACCTTGTCGGTCAGCAGGTTGGGAATGCGTGCGTCGGACGACTGCACCACAAACTCGACCTTGCTCGGGTCGTTGAACAAGCCCTTGGCCACAATACGGCCGATGTCGATATCAAACCCCTGCAACTTGCCATCCGCTCCCTGGAAGTGCCACGGCGCATTGGTACTGCCTGTACCCACGATCAGGTGCCCACGCTTGAGCACATCATCGAGCTTGCTGTCCGCCGCCTGCACGATGCCTGCGAGGGAAGCCGATGCGGCGAAGAGAAAAACACACGCTTTGAACACGGAAGGTCGGTGATGCATGACAAGCACTCCAGGAGTTGTGTATTCCGCTATACCGGAACATAGTATGTAACAACGGAATAGACAGCAGAAAGTGTGCCACACGCCCTCAAAGAAAAACATGCCTGCAATAAAGGCTTTTTAAATCAGATAGATAAATATTTCGGGGAGACAAGGCGCTACGCCAGCATCTGCAATCACTTTGCTACCCAGGGCCCCATATGGCGGTGACAGGTCCCTTTGGACGCACTGCGACAGCGTTACTGCGCACCGTTGCAGTGCGCGCGCAGCGTGGAAAAATCCCCACGCTGGACTAGCCTTGGCACATCCCTGCCGACAAGGACCCTGCCCTGATGAAGTCATGCCTTACCCTGGTGATGCTCACCTTGCTGGCAGCCGGCAACGCGTCGGCCAGCAACGACCGCCGCGACTGCAAGGAAGAACTGCGCAGGCTCAAGGAAGCCTTCGACACCAACTACACCAGCCAGAACCACCACGACTACCGCCGGGCCAAGGCCTCCCGGGACAATGAGGAATACCGCAAGTGCGCAAACCAGGCGCGCAAGGCCCGGGAACGGGTGGAGCGTGAGGCAGACCTGTGAAGGTTGACAGTAGACGGTGACGGTCCCCGGGCCTAGCGTTGGTAAAAAACCTGCACGGTCCAAAGGGAGATCATCATGGGGATTGCCACTGCAACCATTGCCACTACCGACGACTACCGGCGCGTGCTGAGCAGTTCGCGCCCGGTGTTCATGCTGTTCATCTCAGCTCACTGCCCGGCCTGCGAGGTAGCCGGGCCGCTGTTTGAGCAGATTGCCGCCCAGTACCGATCAGTAGTGAGCCTGGTGCTCGATTGCGCGAAAACGCCGAGGCACCCGCAGGTTACAGGCACCCCGACGCTGCTGGTCTTCCAGAACGGCACCTTGATGGAAACATTCAAGGGTTTCGGACCCGAGGAGCAGCAAGCGCAGTTTGTGGAGGACACCTTCAGGCGTTATGCACGCCGCAAGGCTGCAATAACACCTGCGTCACCCGCCGCTCCTCTACCGCCGCCACCGTCAGGCGCCAGCCCTCATGCTCCAGGCTATCGCCCACCACAGGCAGGCGGTCGAGCAGGCTCATCACCAGGCCGGCCAGGGTCTGGTAGTCCTCGGTCGCGACGGCCTTGAAGCCGGTACGCTGACGAATCTGGGTGAGGTTGAGGGCGCCATTGGCACGGAAGCCCGCGCCCTCCTCGACAATATCCGGCCCTTCGATCTCACTGGCGTCCGGCAACTCACCGGCAATGGATTCAAGAATGTCGGTCATGCTCAATACGCCCATGAAGTCACCGAATTCGTTGATCACGAAGGCGATATGGGTGGATTCCTGGCGCATCTGTTCCAGGGCGTTGAGGATCGAAAAGCTCTCCAGCAGGTTGATCGCCCGGCGTGCGAGGTGCTCCAGGTTCGGCTCGTTGCCGGCCAGGTACTCCTTGAGCAATTCCTTCTTATGCACAAAGCCCAACGGTTCATCCACCGCGCCATTGCGGATCAACGGCAGGCGCGAATAGGACGAATGCATCAGCTTCAGGCGAATCGTGTCGGGGTCGTCCGCCAGGTCGATAAAGTCGACGTTGGCCCGCGGCGTCATCAAGCTGCGAATCGGCCTCTCGGCCAGTTGCAGCACACCGCTGATCATCACCCGCTCGCGTCGGTCGAACAGCGGCCCCTGGGCGGCATCCGTCTCGCCCAACAGGTCAGCCACCTCTTCCCCCACCTCCTCAACCGCCAGGCTGCGACCGCCGAGCAAGCGCATCACCGCATGGGCCGTGCGCTCACGCACCGGCAACACACCCTGGGCCGACTTCTTGCGACGCGCGCGGGCAATCTGGTTGAACACCTCGATCAGGATCGAGAAACCAATCGCCGCGTACAGGTAGCCCTTGGGAATATGGAAACCCAGGCCTTCAGCGGTCAGGGCAAAACCGATCATCATCAGGAAGCCCAGGCACAGCATGATCACCGTCGGGTGGGCGTTGACGAAGCGTGTAAGCGGCTTGCTCGCGACGATCATCAGGCCGATGGAAATGATGACGGCGATCATCATCACCGCCAGCTCATCCACCATGCCCACGGCCGTGATCACCGCATCCAGGGAGAACACCGCGTCGAGCACCACGATCTGC
Organism: Pseudomonas sp. 8 R 14; assembly: GCF_900005955.1. Classification (NCBI taxonomy): domain Bacteria; kingdom Pseudomonadati; phylum Pseudomonadota; class Gammaproteobacteria; order Pseudomonadales; family Pseudomonadaceae; genus Pseudomonas; species Pseudomonas sp. 8 R 14. The sequence continues at coordinate 74,817 of NZ_CVTH01000082.1, forward strand.
GCCACAATCGGCCAGAACATCGCGTATGCCACGTTGCCGGTGCGCTGGGCCACATGGCCTTCCAGGCGTTCATGCAGTTCCATGGTGGCCTTGAACAACAGGAACACACCGCCGAACAGCATGATCAGGTCACGGCCGGAGAAGCTCTTGTCGAACACCTCGAACAGCGGCTGGGTCAGGGTTACCAACCAGGAAATACTCGCCAGCAAGCCCAGGCGCATCAGCAACGCCAGGGACAAACCGATCAAGCGCGCTCGGTCGCGCTGCTCCGGCGGCAGCTTATCCGCCAGGATCGCAATAAACACCAGGTTGTCGATGCCCAGCACCAGTTCCAGCACAATCAAGGTCAACAGGCCGAGCCAGGCCGTTGGATCCGCTAACCATTCCATTTATACAAGTCTCTCTACAGGTTTCAGAATGCCGGGCACGGCAAGGCGCGGTCAGTGGACCGGGACACGGCTGGCAGTCGGGATACGGGGTGTTTCAGCGGGAACAGCGGCGGCGGATGTCTTGGGGAAAGACGACTGGGAGGCTCCGAGAGGATGTTCATGCAGGTCCTGAAATAACAAAAGGACTTGAATCCTACAGGCGAAATACAAATTTCCTGCAACGCAAAACTATTACAAAACCTGTCTTCGACCCCCACACAAAATCATGTGGGAGACGGCTTGCCCCCGATGAGCATGAGTATTTTCAGATCCTGCCAAATCTCTGTGGTGAGCGGGCTTGCCCCGCGCTGGGCTGCGAAGCAGCCCCAAAACCAGCCTCTACAGAGTGCCTGATACACCGCGTACTTCTTTACTGGGGCTGCTTCGCAGCCCGGCGCGGGCGGTGCGACGATTCGACAAGCCCGCTCACCACAACAGCCCTGTCTGCCGGGCGTCCGGCGTTGAGCCAACGTTGTGTAGATACCCATGCCCCGACGAGGGCGTGTCAGGTTTTACGGGTTGCATCGTCCAGCGCCAGGATGGTGTGGGCATTCGTCACCGTCGTCGCCAACGTATTGATCACCCCCGACCGCAACGCCCCCAACGTCGCCGCCGCCTTGGTGTTCTCGCTGGCAATCGCCACCACGTCCGGGATGCGAAACAACTCCTGCACCGTCAACCCGATCACTCGCCCCTGGATCGCGTTGACTGCCGGCTGGCCGTGGATGTCGATGAAGTCATAGCCCATCATGTCGCCCACGGTGCCGGACAAGCGTGCCTGGGCGATCTCCTGGGGCGAGAACCAGCCCATGCGCACCATATTGCTGTTTTCGCTCATGTCGCCGATGCCGATCAGCGCCATGTCAGCCCGCCGCGCACGGTCGAGGGTCGAGCGCACCGTGTCGTTGTTGATCAACACCCCGCGCAACTCCGGGTTGGCCACCAGGGCCGGGGCGTACAGGCTTTCACTCTCGCCGCCAAAGCGCAGGGCCAGGCGCCGGCAGATGTGATCGGGGTTCATGTATTCGCCGGCCTTGAGCGAACCGCCAATGGCGCAGACAAATGTGCAGTTGCGCGTCACCGGCAGGAACACGTTATCGGCCACGGCGCCGACGTTGCGGCCCATGCCCACGGCGACGATCATGCCGTCACTCAAGGTCTTGTTCAGGTAGTTGGCCACCAGGCTGGCGACCGCCGAGCGCTGGGTATCGGGGTCGCTGTGGTCCACCGCGATCAACGCGCGATCCAGCTTGAAGCGCGCCACCAAGGCCTGTTCCAGCTCGTTGTTCATCGCCGGATGCTGCAAGACGCGCACCTCGACAATGCCTTCATCCCGCGCGCGCTTGAGCAATCGGCTGACTTTGGCCCGGGACAGGTCGAAGCGCTTGGCGATGGCTTCCTGAGTGACGTTCTCGAGGTAATAGAGCATCGCCACTTCAGTCATCTGATCAATATCGCTGGCCATGCGCTGGGTACTGTCACTCATGGGGACGGGCTTCCGTTTCGGCGTCAAAGGCGCATTCTCCCGACTCTTGCCCTGCTACGTCCACTATTGATGCCCATCGCGCTCGATCGCATTGATGCGCTCGACCTTGGCCCCGGAACGTGCCGCCTCGAACTCCGACTCCAGGAACGACTTGACGATGCTTTTCGCCAGTTCGGCGCCGATCACCCGCGCGCCGATAGAGAGGATCTGCGCATCGTTGCTCTTGCGCGCCCGCTCTGCCGAGTACGTGTCATGGGCCTGGGCCGCACGAATCCCGAGCACCTTGTTGGCCGAGATCGCCATGCCGATCCCCGTGCCGCACACCAGCACGCCCAGGCGCTGCTGCCCGGCGTTGATGGCGGTGGCCACGGCCAGGGCGATGTCCGGGTACAACACCGGCGCGGTGGAATGGGTGCCGAAGTCGGTCACCGGATAGCCCAGCGCCTCGATATGGCGCTTTAACAGCTCCTTGAGCTCAAAACCCGCTTCATCGCATCCGATAGCCACCGGGAAAGGTGTGTTCATGGTGTCTGGCTCCGCTGCCGTGAGTGCTTATGACTGATCAACTGATCACTCAATGAAATTTCTCTCATTCATTTCGCAGGCGTAACCCTCTCCTGTCAAGCAGGATTTAACTGACTTGCCAGTCAAAGCGCTCTAAAAAAGGGTAATTGGCGAAAAAGATCAGAATCGCAGCATTTACATGAAAGAGATTGACTGATCAGAATTTCATTTGATACACATATGATCACAGCGAAACATGACTGTGCGACCTAATAAGAATTCACAGCACGAGGACACGCCGATGGCCACGCCATTACTGCTCCAGGCTGAACACGTCGCCAAGGCTTACGCCGGGATCCCTGCCCTGCGTGACGGGCGCCTCTCTCTGCGGGCCGGCAGCGTCCACGCCCTGTGCGGCGGCAATGGCGCAGGCAAGTCGACTTTCCTGAGCATCCTGATGGGCATCACCCCGCGTGATGCCGGCAGCATTCTGCTCAACGGCACCGCCGTACAGTTCAATCGCCCCAGCGAAGCCCTCGCGGCGGGGATCGCGATGATCACCCAGGAACTGGAACCGATCCCCTACATGACCGTCGCCGAAAACATCTGGCTGGGCCGCGAACCGCGCCGCGCCGGCTGCATCGTCGACAACAAGGCCTTGAACCGCCGCACCCGCGAACTGCTGGAAAGCCTGGAATTCGATGTCGACGCGAGCAGCCCCATGCACCGCCTGAGCGTGGCGCAGATCCAACTGGTGGAAATCGCCAAGGCGTTCAGCCATGACTGCCAGGTGATGATCATGGACGAGCCCACCTCGGCCATTGGCGAGCGCGAAGCCGAAACCCTGTTCAAGGCGATTCGCCGCCTCACCGCGCGGGGCGCCGGCATCGTCTATGTATCGCACCGCTTGAGCGAACTGGCGCAGATCGCCGATGACTACAGCATCTTCCGCGACGGCGCCTTTGTGGAAAGCGGACGCATGGCCGATATCGACCGCGACCACCTGGTGCGCGGCATCGTTGGCCAGGAACTGACCCGCATCGACCACAAGGTCGGCCGCGAATGCGCCGCCGACACCTGCCTGCAAGTCGACAACCTCAGCCGCGCCGGTGAGTTCCACGACATCAGCCTGCAACTGCGCCAGGGTGAAATCCTCGGCATCTACGGCCTGATGGGCTCGGGGCGCAGTGAATTCCTCAACTGCATCTATGGCCTGACCGTGGCGGACTCCGGCAGCGTCACCCTGCAAGGCAAGCCCATGCCCGTGGGCCTGCCCAAGGCGACCATCAATGCCGGCATGTCGCTGGTCACCGAAGACCGCAAGGACAGCGGCCTGGTGCTTACCGGCAGCATTGTTTCCAACATTGCGCTGTCGGCCTACAAGCGCCTGTCGAGCTGGTCGCTGATCAATGCGCGCAAGGAAACCCAACTGGCCCAGGACATGGTCAAGCGCCTGCAGATCAAAACCACCTCACTGGAACTGCCGGTGGCGTCCATGAGCGGCGGCAACCAACAGAAAGTGGTGCTCGCCAAATGCCTGTCGACCGAACCGGTGTGCCTGCTGTGCGATGAGCCGACACGGGGTATCGATGAGGGCGCCAAGCAGGAGATCTACCACCTGCTGGATCAATTCGTGCGCGCCGGTGGCGCCGCCATCGTGGTGTCGTCGGAAGCCCCGGAACTGTTGCACCTGAGTGACCGCATCGCCGTCTTCAAGGGCGGCCGCCTGGTGACCATCAGCACCGACACCGCCCTTTCCCAGGAAGCCCTGTTGAGTCTTGCCTCATGAATGCCAAAACCATTGCCGCCCCCATCACCACAGCGCCACGCAACCGCCTGCGCCTGTCCCTCGACCGTTTCGGCCTGCCGCTGGTGTTTATCCTGCTGTGCGTGGTGATGGCGTTTTCCAGCGAGTACTTCATGACCTGGCGCAACTGGATGGACATCCTGCGCCAGACCTCCATCAACGGCATCCTCGCGGTGGGCATGACCTACGTGATCCTGACCAAGGGCATCGACCTTTCCGTCGGCTCGATCCTGGCCTTTGCCGGATTGTGCAGCGCCATGGTCGCGACCCAGGGCTACGGGCTGCTGGCGGCGGTGAGTGCGGGGATGTTTGCCGGGGCGATGCTCGGCGTGGTCAACGGCTTTATGGTCGCCAACCTGTCGATCCCGCCGTTCGTGGCCACCCTCGGCATGCTCAGCATTGCCCGCGGCATGACCTTCATCCTCAACGACGGCAGCCCGATCACCGACCTGCCCGACGCCTACCTGGCCCTGGGCATCGGCAAGATCGGCCCGATTGGCGTGCCGATCATCATCTTCGCCGTGGTCGCGCTGATCTTCTGGATGGTGCTGCGCTACACCACCTACGGCCGCTATGTGTACGCGGTGGGCGGCAATGAAAAAAGCGCGCGCACCTCCGGGATCGGCGTGCGCAAGGTGATGTTTTCGGTGTACGTGGTGTCCGGCCTGCTCGCCGGGTTGGCGGGCGTGGTGTTGTCGGCACGCACCACCTCCGCCCTGCCCCAGGCCGGGGTGTCCTATGAGCTGGACGCGATTGCCGCCGTGGTCATCGGCGGCACCAGCCTGTCGGGCGGCACCGGCAGCATTGTCGGCACGCTGTTCGGCGCGTTGTTGATCGGCGTGATCAACAACGGCCTGAACCTGCTCGGCGTGTCCTCCTATTACCAGCAGGTCGCCAAGGGCCTGATCATCGTGTTTGCAGTACTGATCGACGTGTGGCGCAAGAAAAAACGCTAGAGAACGACCACTACAACAATAACCGGAGTTCCCCCCATGAAACTTGGTACCACCCTGGCCGCCGCGGCGGCTCTCTCCCTGCTCGCCGGCAGTATCGCAATGGCCGCCGATGGCAAGACCTACAAGGTCGGCGCGGCCGTCTATGGCCTCAAGGGCCAGTTCATGCAGAACTGGGTCCGCGAGCTCAAGGAGCACCCGGCGGTCAAGGACGGCACCGTGCAGTTGACGGTGTTCGACGGCAACTACGACGCCCTGACCCAGAACAATCAGATCGAAAACATGGTGACCCAGCGCTACGACGCGATCCTGTTCGTGCCGATCGACACCAAGGCCGGCGTCGGCACCGTCAAGCAAGCCATGAGCAACGACGTGGTGGTTATCGCCTCCAACACCAAGGTCGCCGACGCCTCGGTGCCCTACGTCGGTAACGATGATGTGGAAGGCGGCCGCCTGCAGGCCCAGGCCATGGTCGACAAGCTCAACGGCAAGGGCAACGTAGTGATCATCCAGGGCCCGATTGGCCAGTCGGCGCAGATCGACCGCGAAAAAGGCGAGCTGGAAGTGCTGGGCAAGCACCCTGGCATCAAGATCATCGAGAAAAAGACCGCCAATTGGGACCGCGCCCAGGCCCTGGCGCTGACCGAAGACTGGTTGAACGCCCACCCCAAAGGCATCAACGGCGTGATCGCGCAGAACGACGACATGGCCCTCGGCGCCGTGCAGGCCCTCAAATCCCACGGCCTGACCTCCAAGGATGTGCCCGTCACGTCCATCGACGGCATGCCGGACGCGATCCAGGCGGCGAAGAAAGACGAAGTCACCACCTTCCTCCAGGACGCGCAGGCCCAGTCCCAGGGCGCACTGGACGTGGCGTTGCGCGCACTGGCCGGCAAGGACTACAAGCCGCAGTCGGTGATCTGGGAGCGCTATGCCAAGGACGTGAAATGGGGCGATGGCACGGCCAAGACCTACATCCTGCCGTGGGTGCCCGTGACTAACGCCAACGCCGATGCGCTGTACAAACAGGTCAGTGGCGGTAAGTAGTCATTGGCTTGAAATACAGTCAAGTGTGGGAGAGAGCTTGCCCCCTCCCACATTGGATCTCGATCGTTATTGAAAGAGGAGTCATGCATGTCTGGATTCTGGAACCAAGCCTTCGACCTCAACGGCCGTTGCGCGGTGATCACCGGCGGCGCCGCCGGTATCGGCCTGGCCTGTGCCAGCCTGCTGGTGGAGCGCGGCGCCCGCGTGGCTTTGCTCGACCGCGACCCGGCGGTGGTTGAAGTGGCAGCGGGCCTGGGTGCCGGGCATCTGGGCATTGCCGTCGACCTCAGCCAGATCAACCAGGTGCAACACACCATCGACCAGGTCTTCGCACACTTCCAACGCCTGGATTACCTGATCAACAGCGCCGGCGTGGCCCTGCTGGACAAGGCCGTCGATGTCAGCGAAAGCGCCTGGGACACCACCTTGGACATCAACCTCAAGGCCAGCTTTTTCGTGGCCCAGGCCTGCGCCCGGCACATGCTCGCCCAGGGCAGCGGGCGCATCGTCAACCTCGCGTCCCAGGCCGCGGTGATCGGCCTCGACCGCCACGTCGCCTACTGCGCCAGCAAGGCGGCCATCGTCGGCATGACCAAGGTATTGGCCATGGAATGGGCGCCGCACATCAATGTCAACGCCATTTCCCCCACCATCGTCGAGACCGCGCTGGGCAAGAAGGCCTGGGCCGGTGAAGTCGGCGAACGGGCCAAATTGCAGATCCCGGCGGGCCGCTTTGCGCAGCCGGAGGAAATCGCCGGGCTGGCGCTGTACCTGCTCAGCGATGCCGCGCAGATGATCACCGGCGCCAACCTGGTGATCGACGGCGGCTACAGCATTCAGTAATTCATTTATCTGTCGTGAGGTTTTGTCATGTCCACTGCCACCGAACGCACACCCGAACAACTCTCGCCGGCCATCCCGAAAACCATGCAGGCCGTGGTTTGCCACGGCCCGGAAGACTATCGCCTGGAAACCGTCGACGTACCCACGCCCGGCCCCGATGAGATCCTCACCAAGGTCGAGTTGTGCGGCATTTGCATGGGCGACATCAAGACCTATCGCGGCGCGCCGTCGTTCTGGGGCGATGCCGAGCAACCGCGCTACGTCAAGCCGCCGATGATCCCCGGCCATGAGTTCGTGTGTCGCGTGGTGGCCCTGGGCCCGGGCGCGGAAAAGCGCGGCGTGAAGGTCGGTGACCGGGTGATCTCGGAGCAGATCGTGCCGTGCTGGGGCTGTCGCTTCTGCAACCACGGCCAGTACTGGATGTGCCAGAAACACGACCTCTATGGTTTCCAGAACAATGTGCAGGGTGCCATGGCCCAGTACATGATCTTCACCAAGGAAGGCATCATTCACAAAGTGCCGGAATCCATCGCCCCCGACGAAGCGATCCTGATCGAACCCCTGGCCTGCTCACTGCATGCGGCGGAACGCGCCAACGTCGACCATGACGACATTGTGGTGGTCGCCGGCGCCGGCACCCTGGGCCTGGGCATCATCGGCGCCGTGCGTTTGCGCAACCCGAAAAAACTCATCGTGCTCGACATGAAACCCGAACGCGCCGCCCTCGCCCTGCGCATGGGCGCCGACGAAGTGTGGAACCCGGCCGAAGTGGACGTACTGGCCAACATCCGCGCGATCACCGACGGCTATGGCTGCGACATCTATATCGAGGCCACCGGGCACCACAAGGCGGTGAACCAGGGCCTGGCGATGCTGCGCAAGCTGGGGCGCTTCGTGGAGTTCAGCGTATTCAACGACGAGGCCACGGTGGACTGGTCGATCATCGGCGACCGCAAGGAGCTGGACATCCTCGGCTCGCACCTGGGGCCGTACATGTACCCGCGGGCCATCGACTTTATCGGCAACCGCAAGATCGATATGCGCGATGTAGTCACCCACAAGTTCGCCCTGGCGGACTTCAAGGAAGCGTTTGCGGTGATGGAACGTGGCGACAAGTCGCTCAAGGTTGTACTCGAACCCTAGGAACACACAACCGCTTTACTGCAGGAGCCGAGCTTGCTCGCGAAGGTCGACAACGATAACGCGGGGCTTCTGGATAAACGCGGTGTCTTCACGCTTTTCGCGAGCAAGCTCGCTCCTACAAAAAGAACACAGGAACCCGCGTTATGAATCGAGTCATCAACGATCCGGACCAAGTGGTCGAGGACATGCTGCGCGGCATCCTGGTCGCGCACCCCGAACTGCGCCAGTACGAAAGCAACCCACGGGTGATCGTCAAGGCCAGGCCTTCCGGGCCAGGGCGTGTCGGCATTGTCACGGGGGGCGGCTCCGGCCATGAGCCGGCCTTTCTCGGCTATGTCGGCCCCGGCCTGGTCGACGCGGTGGCCGTCGGCGAGATTTTCTCCTCGCCCACCGCCAAGAGCTTTTTCGACGCCTTCCGCGCTGCCGACCATGGCGCCGGCGTGGCCTGCCTGTACGGCAACTATGCCGGCGACAATATGAACGTGAAGCTGGCGATGAAAATGGCCGCCAGCAAAGACATGCGCATCCGCACCGTGGTCGCCAACGACGACGTGGCCTCCGCGCCCAAGGCCGAGATCGCCAAACGTCGAGGCGTGGCCGGGGAAATCTTCATGTGGAAGATCGGCGGTGCCGCAGCCGCCCAGCACTACGACCTCGACGGCGTGATTCGCGTCGCGCAGAAAACCGTCGACCAGTGCCGCTCGATTGGCATCGGCCTCACGCCCTGCACCATTGCCGCCGTGGGCAAGCCGAACTTCCAGATCGCCGACGGCCAGATGGAACTGGGCATCGGTCATCACGGCGAACCGGGCATTGAGGTCATCCCGATCGAATCCGCCGCCGCCATGGCCGAGCGCATGCTCGCGCCAATCCTCGCCGACCGCGACTTCAGACAGGATGACAGCGTGGTGGTGCTGGTCTCCGGTCTTGGCGCCACGCCGGTGATGGAGCTGTATATTTTCTATGCCGAGGTCGAACGCCAACTCAAGGCCAAGGGCTTGAAGATTCACCGCTGCTACGTCGGCAACTACTTCACCTCCCTGGAAATGATGGGCGTGACCCTGACCCTGCTCGGCCTCGACGCCGAGCTGAAAACCCTGATCGACCAACCCTGCCGCTCCATCGGCATGACCCAGGCGGACTGAACCATGAGCCAGCATTTTTCCAGCCACCACGGCAGCGCCATCGTCACCGACCTGGTCAGCGTGATCGTGGCCAACCGTGAATACCTCAGCGAAGTCGACGGCGCGATTGGCGACGGCGACCATGGCATCAACATGGCCAAGGGCTTCGCCCATTGCGGGCGCACGATCGAAGGTCGCCAACTGACCCTCGCCGAAGCCCTGGATGAACTGACCCTGAGCCTGATGGAAGGCATCGGCGGCTCCATGGGGCCGTTGTATGGCAGCCTGTTTATCGGCATGGCCGACGAAGTGCGTGGCCGTGACGACATCGACGCGGCCACCTTCGCCCACCTGTTGCGCGGCGGCCTGACCTCGTTGCAGGACATCACCGAAGCGGGCGTGGGCGACAAGTGCCTGATGGACACATTGATCCCGGCGGTGGAAGCCTTCGAGCGCGCGCACGCCTCGGGGGCGTCCTTCAGTGATGCACTGGAGGCGATGAAAACCGCCGCCTCCCAGGGGCGCGACTCCACCAAGGACCTGGTGGCGAAGATCGGCCGCGCCAGTCGCCTGGGCGAGCGCTCACTCGGCGTGCTGGATGCGGGGGCGGTGTCGTGCTGCCTGATCCTTACGCGCCTGGCGGATTCGGTGCAGCCGCGCCTGAGTGCTTGACCTGCTGGATATACCGCGCCACCGCCGGCGCTTTCTCGAAGCGCCGGTGAATCAGCGACAGCCACGAGGATGCGTCGCAGCCCTGAATGCTGCGGTACACCACGCCCGGCAACTGCACATGCCCGACCATTGACGCGGGCACCACCGCCACGCCCTGCCCCATCGACACCAGCGCCACTACCGCGACCAGCCCGCCCGGCTGTGGCCCCAGGCGCGGAGCATAACCGCCTTGCGCGGCGATATGCAGGGTGCCGCTGATTTGCTCCGGCAGGATAAATGTCTCGTTTTGCAGGTGTTCGCAGCCTATGGCCGCGAGCCCCAACAGCCAGGAATCCTGGGGCAGCGCCAGGACAAAACCTTCGCCGTCCAGGCGCACCGCCTCCACCCCCTCGGGCAAGGTCATCGGCGAGCGGATGTAGCCGATGTCATAGCGCCCGTCCGCCACCGCACTCGGCAGCGTGGCCATGGCGCATTCGCGCACCGTCACGCTGACGTCGGGAAATGCCTGGCCGAACGCACGCATCTGCCGCTGCAACAGCCCGGCGTACAGCGCCGAAGCCACGTAACCCAATTCGATATGGCCGATCTCGCCACGCCCGGCACGCTGGGCATGGCGTTGGGCGAATTCAAACTGGCGCACGGTGGCTTCGGCCTCGACCAGCAAGGCGGCGCCGGCTTCGGTGAGGCTGACTTCGCGTTGCCGGCGGATAAACAAGCGCGTGCCCAGGCTGGTTTCCATGTCCTGGATCTGCCGGCTCAGGGTCGGTGGCGCAATGCCCAATTGCTCGGCGGCACGGGTGAAGTTGCGCTGCCGGGCCACGGCGAGGAAGTAGCGAAAATGGCGGATATCCATAACAGGATTAGCTCAAAGGTAATGAAGTGCTCCACAGCGGCTAACAATACCAGCAGTGGCCAGGGATAAGCTCGAAGCACCTCACCACTGGAGCGCCCTTGCGATGCCCATCACCTGCATTTCCCCTATTGCCTGTAAGGTAATCCAATCATGAGCCGGGTCAACCCGCGCCTGACGTTGCTGACCGCGTCCGGCGTCTGCTCGCTGATCGTGCTCGACACCAATATCGTCGCCGTGACCCTGCCGAGCATCGCTCGCGACCTGGGGGCGAACTTTGCCGATATCGAGTGGGTGGTCAGCGCCTACATGCTGGCGTTTGCCGCCTTGCTGCTACCGGCCGGGAGCATTGCCGATCGGTTCGGGCGCAAGAAATCCCTGGTCTGGGGCCTGAGTATTTTTATCCTCGCCTCCGTTGGCTGCGGGGCGGCGCCGAGTGCGTTGTGGCTGGATATCGCCCGCGCGGTCAAGGGCGTCGGTGCAGCGTTATTGCTCACGTCAGCCCTGGCCTCCATTGGCCACACCTTCCACGATGAAGTCGAGCGGGCCAAGGCCTGGGCGTTCTGGGGCGCCTGCATGGGCGTGGCGATGACGGCCGCGCCGACCCTGGGCGGCTTGATCACCGAGTACCTGGGCTGGCGCTGGATTTTCTACCTCAACCTGCCCATGGGCCTGGCGCTGATGAGCCTGGTGCTGCACGCCATTGCGGAATCCCGCGATAGCCAATCCGTCCGCCTCGACCCGTGGGGCAGCCTGGCCTTCAGCGCGAGCCTGTTGTGCCTGATTTGGGGCCTGATCGAGGCCAACCGTATCGGCTGGGATAACCCGCTGACCTCTGCACGCCTGATCGGCGGTGCGGTGTTGCTGGGTGTATTTGTAGGGGTCGAACGTGTGCAGCGGCGGCCCATGGTGGACCTGCAACTGTTTCGCCACCCGCGTTTTATCGGCGCCTTGCTCGGGATGTTTGCCTACGCCGGCTGTGCCCAAGTGATGATGACGCTGCTGCCGTTCTATCTGCAGAACGGCCTGGGCTTCTCCGCGATTGCCTCGGGCCTGGGCATGCTGCCGTTCGCCCTGACCATGCTGGTCTGTCCCCGGATCGGCGCGCGGCTGGCGGGGCGCTTCGCACCGGCAACGATGATGGCAACCGGGTTGACCCTGGTGGGCTGCGGCAACCTGCTAAGTGCCTGGGCGGTGAATATCGGCGGCTACCTGCCCTTCGCCCTGGCGATTGCCGTCACCGGTGCCGGTGCCGGTTTGCTCAATGGTGATACGCAAAAAAACATCATGGCCTGCGTGTCACGGGACCGTGCGGGGATGGCGTCGGGCATGAGCACCACCATGCGGTTCAGCGCGATCATGTTGGCGATTGGCGTGTATGGCGCACTGCTGAGCAGCCACAGCGAGCACGTGTTGCGCGCACGTATCGACACGCAATGGCAGGCGCAGGTGGCGGGGATTGCTTCACGGGTGGTGGCCGGGGATATGCCGGCGGCAATGGGCTTGTTGCCCGAGCCGGCACGGGCGATGGTGCAACCGCTGGCGCAGCAGGCGTTTGTGGGTGGATTCAGTTACGTATTGTGGGTGGCGGGTGTGCTGGGATTGCTCGGAGCGCTGGTGGTGGGGAGGCTGATGCGCAAGCCGATACCCACACCGAACTGAATGTGGGAGGGACGGTGCGACGATTCGACTTGCCCCCGATGAGCATAGGTATCTACAAAACTTTGTAGCAGCCAACGCTAACCACGATGCGAAGCGAGCCGCTCTTGATCTTGATCTCAGGCGCCCCGTTAAACCACGCTGGCCGGAATTCGATAGTGATTTGGGGGGTAAACCGGCAGGGATGCCGGTTTAGCCGCCCCGCGCCATGGATGGCGCGTGGCGGCGGCCCCCCAAATCACTGTCGGATTACGGGCACACCGAGCCTAGGCGAGGTGCCGAGTGGTGGGGCGAAGCGTTTTGCTTACTTTTGCGCTTTTCAAAAGTGAGCCGCCGTAAGGGCGGAACCAATAGCCGCCGTTACCGAAGCAACGGATATGTACTCGGTCTGATCCAACATCCTGGTCGGCCTGGTCGGCTGTCAGGCCGCCATCGGGGGCAAGTCGAATCGTCGCACCGTCCCTCCCACAGGTATTACCTATACCTCAAAGGGCCTTACCAGAAGCGTTGCTGGGTCAGGCGACTCCACCAGGTCAGCAGCACCCGGTCTACCGAGCCGCTGGCCGCCAGGCCCACCCGTTCCTGCAGGCTTTTACGCTCGGCATAGTGCAGGTGGAACACTTCGGCGGTCTTGGCCTTGGTGGCCAGGTATTCGTCGCTGGTTTGCAGTTCGTCGACCAGTTGCTTATCCAGCGCGGCAACACCCAGCCACACCTCTCCGGTCGCTACGTCATCAATCGCCAGCTGTGGGCGATAACGCGAGACGAAGTTCTTGAACAGCTGATGGGTGATGTCCAGGTCTTCCTGGAACTTCTCGCGGCCTTTCTCGGTGTTTTCGCCAAACACCGTGAGGGTGCGCTTGTACTCGCCGGCGGTCAGTACTTCAAAGTCGATGTCGTGCTTTTTCAGCAGGCGGTTGACGTTGGGTAACTGCGCCACCACGCCAATGGAGCCGAGGATGGCAAACGGTGCGCTGATGATCTTCTCGCCGATGCACGCCATCATGTAGCCGCCGCTGGCCGCGACCTTGTCGATGCACACGGTCAACGGCACGCCCGCCTGGCGGATACGCGCCAGTTGCGACGACGCCAGGCCGTAGCTGTGGACCATGCCGCCGCCGCTTTCCAGGCGCAGCACCACTTCGTCCTTGGGCGTGGCCAGGCTCAGCAGCGCGGTGATTTCATGGCGCAGGCTCTCGGTGGCCGAGGCCTTGATGTCACCGTCGAAATCCAGCACGAACACCCGTGGCTTGACCTCGGGTTTCTTCTTGCCGTTCTTCTTTTCGGCTTTGCTTTCGGACTTGCGCAGGGCCTTGAGCTGCTCCTTGTCGAGCAGGCTCGACTCCAGGCGCTCACGCAGGCCCTTATAGAAGTCATTGAGCTTGCTGACTTGCAGTTGGCCGGCGGCTTTGCGACGCCCTTTACTGCGCAGTGCCGCGAAGCTGATCAAGACCACCAGAATAGCGACCACCAGGGTGACAGTCTTCGCCAGAAAGCTCGCGTATTCAGCCAAAAAATCCATGTGTCTCCTTAACAATGCACGGCGCCAGGCGCGGATTGCCCAAGCATACCGACGGGATCGCCGGGCGGCCAGTGCTCAAACCGCCAGCAGGAACGCGCTCCAACGAGCTTTTAAAACAAGCGTATGTTTTTTCATTGACAGCACCCTGGCATCCTCATAACCTCGCCAGACTTTCAACGTACCGGGAAAACGGACGTGGGCAGCATCTATTTGATTCGACATGGCCAGGCCTCCTTCGGTGCAGACGACTATGACGTGCTATCGCCCGTCGGCGTGGAACAAGCGCAAGTGCTCGGCCGCCACCTGGCGGATATGGGCCTGGTGTTCGACCGCTGCATCGCCGGCGACCTGCGCCGCCAGCAGCACACCGCTACTGCCGCCTTCGATCAATACTGCACCCTCGGCCTGCCGGTGCCTGCATTGGAAACCGACAGCGCCTTCAACGAATTCGACGCCGACGCAATCATCCGCGCCCTGCTCCCCGACCTGCTCGGCAGCGAACCCGACGCCCTGGACATCCTGCGCAACGCCGCGCAAAACCGCAGCGAGTTCCAACGCATCTTCGCCCTGATCATCGAGCGCTGGCTGGCCGGCACCTATGACCCCCCGGGGCTGGAAAGCTGGCTGGGGTTCGTCGAGCGCGTCCAGGGTGGCCTGCAACGCATTCTGGAAGCGGCGAACAACACGCAGAAGATCGCCGTGTTCACCTCCGGCGGCACCATCACCGCCCTGCTCCACCTGATTACCCGGATGCCTGCCGCCCAGGCCTTCGAACTGAACTGGCAAATTGTTAACACCTCGCTCAACCAGCTGAAATTCCGCGGTCGCGAGGTGGCACTGGCTTCCTTCAACAGTCACACCCACTTGCAACTGTTGAAGGCGCCGCAACTCATCACCTTCCGATGAAGTGCGGCCAACCGTGACCCCAAGGTCACTGGACTCACCATAAAAGGATCGAAACCATGACTGACGTAGCTAAAGCCGTAGAAGCAATGAAAGCCAAATTCAACCCAAGCGCTGCCGAAGGTTTGGACCTGGTGTTCGGTTTCCGTATCGACGACACCAAGAACTTTTCCCTGGTCGTCAAAGACAAGACCTGCGAACTGCTGGAAGGCGAAAACCCGGACGCCCAAGTGACCCTGGTCATGGACAGCGAGACCCTGGAGGGCATCGTCGACGGTTCCACCGACGGCATGCAGGCCTTCATGGGCGGCAAGCTGCGCACCGAAGGCGACATGATGCTGGCCATGAAGCTGAGCGAACTGTTCCCTTCCTGATTCACGGGCAACCCTGAATCTCTGTGGGAGGGTGCAAGCCCCTCCCACAGTTGGTCTACGGTGGTATTCAGATCCTGGGCTGTAGCAGCAACGCCACCAACGCACTCCATCCGGTCTGGTGCGAAGCCCCCAACCCCCGCCCCGTCTCGCCATGGAAATACTCATGGAACAACACCAGGTCACGACTGGCCGGGTCCGCCTCCAACTGCGCATACCCCGCCATCGACGGTCGTGAACCGTTTTCATCCCGCAGAAACAGGCGGGTCATCCGCTGGCTGAGGCTGTCGGCCACGTCCTCCAGGGATGCCAGATACCCGCTGCCCGTGGGGTATTCCACCGAGAAGTTGTCCGCGTAGTAGCGGTGAAATTCGCGCAGCGATTCGATCAGCATGTAGTTCACCGGCATCCACAAGGGCCCGCGCCAGTTGGAATTGCCGCCGTACAGGCGCGAGTCGGATTCACCCGGCTGGTAACGGGCGCACAGGGTGTCGCCATTCATCTTCAGCGCCAGTGGCTGCTCGGCGAACGCCTTGGACAGGGAGCGCACGCCAAAGGCCGAGAGGAATTCGTCGTCATCGAGCATGCGCCGCAGCAAATCCTTGGTGCGCTCGCCACGCAACAGCGCCAGCAACAGGCGATTGCCCTGCCCCGGTTCGTTCCAGCGCGACACCAGTTTGGCCAGGTCCGGCCGGTGATGCATGAAACCCAACAGCCGTTCACGCAACCCTTCCAGCCCCTCGTGTTCGCGTTGCTCCAGCACCAGCACGGCAAACAACGGCATCAGGCCGACGATGGAGCGCAGCCGCACCGGCTCGTTCTGGCCATCGGGACGGTGCAGTACGTCGTAGAAGAACAGGTCCTGCTCGTCCCACAGGCCTTCGGCGCTGTCGTCGACGCGGTTGATGGCGCCGGCGATATACAGGAAATGCTCGAAAAACTTCACCGCGATATCGACATACACCGCATTGCGCTTGGCCAACTCCAGGCCGATACGCATCAAGTCCAGCGCATACGCCGCCACCCAGGCTGTGCCGTCGGCCTGATCGAGCTGATAACCCGGCGGCAACGCGGCCGAGCGGTCGAACAAGGCGATATTGTCCAGCCCCAGGAAGCCGCCCTGGAACAGGTTGCGACCCTCAGCGTCCTTGCGGTTGACCCACCAGGAAAAATTCAGCAGCAGCTTGTGGAAAATCCGCTCGAGGAAATCCAGGTCGCCCACACCGGTCAGCGCCTTGTCCTGCTGGTACACGCGCCAGCTGGCCCAGGCATGCACCGGTGGGTTGGCGTCGTCGAAACGCCATTCATAGGCCGGCAGTTGGCCGTTGGGGTGCATGAAGCGGTCCTTCACCAGCAACAACAGCTGTTGCTTGGCATACCCCGGATCGATCAGGGCAAACGCCACCGCCTGGAAACCCTGGTCCCAAGAGGCGTACCACGGGTATTCCCAGGTGTCGGGCATGGAGAGGATGTCGAAGTTGGACAGATGCCGCCAATGGGTATTGCGGATATGCAGGCGCTCGGGCGGTGGCGCGGGCTGGGCCGGGTCGCCGTCGAGCCACTGGTTCACATCGAAATAGTAGAGCTGCTTGGACCACAGCAAGCCGGCCAGGGCCTGGCGCTGCACATTGCGCGCATCGTCATCGGCGATGCCTTGCTGCAAGGCGGCGTAGAAGTCATCGGCCTCCTGGCGCCGCTGTTCAAACAGTTTGCGCGCGTTGACCTCGGGCGCGTCCACGGGCGCAAAGCGCAGGTAAAGGCTTTGGCTTTGCAGGCCCGCCAGTTCAAGGATAAAGCGCGCGGCCACCTTGGTACCGGTGTCGCGGCGAATCGCAGCGTCCAGCCCTTCGACCACGTAGTCGTTGATCCCGTCCTTGAAAGGCCCCGGCGCCGGTTGCCCGTCGAGCAGCGGGAAGTTGCTTTCGTTCTCACAGAACAGCCATTCCAGGCCCTCCTGGCCCCAGGCGCTGAGATGTCGATCGGGCAGTTCATGATGACGGGCCAGCACGTATTCGCCGTCCAGCCTCAACTGCGGCTTGGGTGCATCAAAGGTCCAGCTCCAGTCATTGCGCGCCCACACCTGCGGCAGCACCTGCAGGCGCGTCGGCTGTTGCGAGCGGTTGTGCACGGTGACGCGCATGAAGATATCGTCGGGCTGATGCTTGGCGTATTCGACGCTGACGTCGCAGTAGCGGTTGTCTTCGAACACACCGGTATCGAGGATCTCGTACTCGGCATCGCCCAGCCCACGGCGGGCGTTTTCGGCGATCAGGTCGGCGTAGGGAAAGGCGGCATGGGGGTATTTGTAGAGCATGCGCATATAGGCATGACTGGGCACACCGTCGACGAAAAAGTACAGTTCCTTGACATCTTCACCGTGATTACCCTCGGCATTATTCAGGCCGAACAGGCGTTCCTTGAGGATCGCGTCGCGCTCGTTCCACAGGGCCAGGCCCAGGCACCAGCGTTGCGCCTTGTCGCTGAAGCCGGCCAGGCCATCCTCGCCCCAGCGGTAGGCGCGGCTGCGTGCATGTTCATGGGGGAAGTAAGCCCAGGCATCGCCGTCGGCGCTGTAGTCTTCGCGCACCGTGCCCCATTGGCGTTCGCTCAGATAGGGGCCCCACTCGCGCCAACGCTCGGCCTCCGGCGTCGCCAGGCGTTGGCCTTCGATCGTGTCCAGTATTCGGGTGTCGGGTGTGGCCGTCATCGGGTCCTCCATCGCCTACCAGGTGAGGAGCAGTGTAGAGCCCAATGACGCCCGGGTGCACATGAAGACTTAGAAGATGGCGTAGGTGTAGTTGAAGATCAGGCGGGTCTGGTCCTGGTCGGCGGTGCCGGTGTTTTTGCCGTGATAGGTGCCGGTACGCAAGGTGGTACCAAAGCCTTTCAGAGGACCGGCCTGCACCACGTAGTCCAGGCGGAAGTCGGTTTCGTTTTCTTTCTGGTCAGGGCCACCGGCGACCTTCGACTTGATATCCGTACCGTCCAGGTAGGCCACGGACGCTTTCAGGCCCGGCACGTAGGCCTTGAAGTCATACGCGTACTGCCCGAAGTTGACCTGCTCGCCCGCCCGGGAGAACTGGCCCACCACCGCATCGGTGAACAGGTAGAAGTCGCTGCCGCCGGCGCCTTGGGCGTGGGGATCGGCAAGGCTGCCCTGGTTGACCCAGACAAAACCACCATCGTCACCCACGCCAATGTGGCCAAGCATCAGGCTGCTGCCGCCCAGTTGGTAGGTGAACGCGGCACTGTAGGTTTTGTTGTCCACTTCGTTGGCGTGCTTGGCGTAGCCGCCGTTGTTGTTGAACTGGTAGCCACTCTCGCCATTCTTGCCGTCGCTGCTGCTGTCGAAGTAACGCAGGTCGGTCTTGAACGACTGGTCGTTGCCCAGGGGCAGCACGTGGACCAGGCCGACGTAGTTCTGTTTGTAGAAGTCCTGCAACTGGGCGTAGTAGTACTGCAACGTCAGGTTTTTTGCGATGGCGTTGTCGGACGAACCAAACGGCTTGTAGTCCACCCCCCCGAACTTGAAGCTGTCGCTGTCGCGCGTACCGCCGGCCACGCTCAAGCCCGTGGAGTTGCTGGAGGCACGGCCTTCGGCGCGGTTCAGCTCGCCGCCGGTGAAGGTGACGTTGGGAATATCGTTGGAGGTGAGGATGCCGCCGTCAAAGGTTTGCGGCGCCACGCGGCTGTCGTTGGAGACCAGGATCGGCAACACCGGCGCCAGGCCACCACCGACATGCAACTCGGTCTGGGAAATGCGGAACTTCACGTTGCCGGCCGCGCGACCGAAGGCATCGGCCGGCTCGGTGCCGTTGTTTTTGGTCGGGAAGAAGCTGTTGCCATTACCCGCCAGGCCCGGGCCTGCGGTGTGACCATCGCCGCCGTCCAGACGCAGGGCGCCGAAGGCCATCACGTCGAAACCCAGGCCAACGGTGCCTTGGGTGAAGCCGGATTTGTAGTCGAAACGCAGCGCGGTGGCCGCTTCACGCAAGTCGTTGTTGGTGCCCGAGCGGTTATCTGCGCTGTAGTACATGGTCCGCGAACTGACGGACGCATGGCTGTCTTCGAGAAAGCCGCTGTGGCCATTGCCTGTGCCCAGCGAGCCGAGCCCGAAGTCATCAGCGTAAGCCTGTTGTGCAAGAACGGCGGCGGTGATCGACAGCGCCAGTGTAGAAATTTTCATTAACTGCGGCCCCTGAATGTTTTTTTATCGTGTTTGGCGTGCAAACCCACTGTCGGCTCTGCAAACGTGACGATTCTTTCATGCCGGCCAGGGCGGACCTCGTGAAGCTTTCTTTAGAAAAGGGCCTGGAAAATGAAATTTCCCTGCCGCCGTTTTTTGTCATATTCACGTCATTTCATTCATTTGCAGAATGAAGTCCAGAGGATTCTTCGTTTGCACGCCCGCCCACAGCCCAACAAAATCCAGGTATCGGCCGCGCCCATCAGCATCGTCATCAGGAATTTTTCTATGCACAGCACCGCACATGTCAGCCCCGACGAGATCCGCAAGGGCTTTTCCAAGGCCATGTCCGACATGTACCGAGATGAAGTTCCGCTGTATGGCGCACTGATGGAGCTGGTCGCCGCCACCAACGCCCGCGTATTCGCCAGCGAACCGGGCCTGGCGCAACAGCTGCAACGCACCGGTGAGATCCAGCGCCTGGACATGGAGCGCCATGGCGCCATCCGCCTCGGCACCGCGGCGGAACTGGCGACCATCGGCCGCCTGTTCGCGGTGATGGGCATGCAGCCGGTGGGTTACTACGACCTGACCCCTGCCGGCGTCCCGGTGCATTCCACGGCGTTCCGCGCCGTGCACGAAAGCGCGCTGCAGACCAGCCCGTTTCGCGTGTTTACCTCATTGCTGCGCCTGGAGCTGATCGAAAACCCCGAGCTGCGCGGGTTTGCCGAAGCCGCCCTGGCCAAGCGCTCGATATTCACTCCCCGCGCCCTGGCGCTGATCGAACAAGCGGAGAAGGATGGTGGCCTCAACGCTGCGGATGCCGATGAGTTTGTGCGCCAGGCCCTGGAAACCTTCCGCTGGCACCACACCGCGACCGTGACCGCCGCGCAGTACCAGCAACTCAGCGACCAGCACCGCCTGATCGCCGACGTGGTGGCCTTCAAGGGCCCGCACATCAACCACCTGACCCCGCGCACCCTGGACATCGACCAGGTCCAGGCCGCCATGCCCGGCAAGGGCATCACCCCCAAGGCCGTGATCGAAGGGCCGCCCCGCCGCCAGTGCCCGATCCTGTTGCGCCAGACCAGCTTCAAGGCCCTCGACGAACCCATCGCCTTCACCGATGCCCAGGGCAGCCATAGCGCGCGTTTCGGCGAAATCGAACAGCGTGGCGTGGCGCTGACGCCCAAGGGCCGCGCGCTGTACGACCAACTGCTGAATGCCGCGCGCGACGAACTGGGCGCCTTCCCCAACGAGGGCAATGCCGCGCGCTACATGCAGTTGATGGAGCAGCACTTCCAGGCCTTCCCGGATAACCACGGGCAGATGCGTGAGCAGGATCTGGCCTACTTCCGCTACTTCGCCACGGAGAAAGGCCTGGCGGCACGCGGCCAGGCCGATCAACCGCGCACACTGGAGGCACTGGTCGCCGCCGGCCATGTGGCTGTCGAACCCTTGGTGTATGAGGATTTCCTGCCAGTGAGTGCGGCGGGGATTTTCCAGTCGAACCTGGGGGATGGGGCGCAGAGTCACTACGCGGCCAATTCGAACCAGGCCGAATTCGAGAAGGCCCTGGGGCGCACGACTGTCGATGAATTGAAGGTGTATGGCGAGACGCAGCAGCGCTCCATAGATGAATGCACCCGGACACTGCTGGTGTAAAAACGGAGAGGGCCCACCCGGCTCACCGGCGCAATCCTTGCGCCGCAACAGTCCCCTGAGCCGGGTGGGCGAGCGGGATCATAGACAGTGGCGTGAATGATGTCCCTAAGACAATCCTGAATAAATACGCTGTGCTTTTTGTAGGAGCGAGCTTGCTCGCGAAAAACTTGAGAACGCCGCGTTAAATCAGAAGAGCTGCGTAATCGTTGACGTTCTTCGCGAGCAAGCTCGCTCCTACCGGTGGGTCAAGATTTTCATTTAACCCAATCGCCCCACAATCTCGTCCTTGACCAACAGGCGTTTCTTCTTCAGCTTCTCCACCTCCTCATCGCTGGCCTTGGCCGATTCCGCCTTCAGCACCTCCCCATCGGCCGCATCGTATTGAGTGAACAGCGAGTCCAGGCGTTTGTCGTTCGCCCTGCGTTCGTGAACGGCTTCCTTGCTCAACCCCAAATCCTGATACAGGTCGTGTTTCACTGGCATGGCGTACCTCCGCATGTTGATCAATGGCTTACCCCCTTGAAGCTAGCCCATTCCAGCCGGTCTTGTCATGTTCAGGGTCAATCCATCCCCGTTCGTCGTGGCGCGGGCAATGGGATCAAACCTTTGCCACACCCAGCCCTCCACTGTAGATCGCCACCCGAGGGAGAACGGTTTCATGACTCATGCTGCCACCGCTGTCGACACCCAATGCATTAACACCCTGCGCACCCTGGCCATGGACGCCGTGCAGAAGGCCAACTCCGGCCACCCCGGCACGCCCATGGGCCTGGCGCCGGTGGGGTATACGCTGTGGAGCCGCTGCCTGCGCTACCACCCCGAGCATCCCG
Organism: Pseudomonas sp. 8 R 14; assembly: GCF_900005955.1. NCBI lineage: Bacteria > Pseudomonadati > Pseudomonadota > Gammaproteobacteria > Pseudomonadales > Pseudomonadaceae > Pseudomonas > Pseudomonas sp. 8 R 14. The sequence goes on from NZ_CVTH01000082.1 coordinate 96,809, forward strand.
ACTGGCCCAACCGTGACCGCTTTGTGTTGTCGGTGGGGCATGCGTCGATGCTGCTGTATTCGCTGCTGCACCTGGCCGGTGTGGTCGAGATCGATGCCCACGGCAAACGTTCGGGGCAACCGGCGATCAGCCTGGACGATATCAAGCAGTTCCGCCAGATGAGTTCCAAGACCCCCGGCCACCCCGAGTACCGCATGACCACCGGCGTGGAAACCACCACCGGGCCGCTGGGCCAGGGCTGCGCCAACAGTGTCGGCATGGCCATGGCCGAGCGTTGGCTGGGCAAGCGTTTCAACCGCGACGGCCAGGTGCTGTTCGACTACAACGTCTACACCCTGTGCGGCGACGGCGACATGATGGAGGGCATCAGCAGCGAAGCCGCGTCCATGGCCGGGCACCTGAAGCTGGATAACCTGTGCTGGATCTACGACAACAACACCATCAGCATCGAAGGCCACACCGAGCTGGCCTTCAGCGAGGACGTGATCAAGCGCTTCCAGGCCTATGGCTGGCACACCGTGCACGTGACCGACGCGAATGACTTGCAGGCCTTGAGCGAGGCGCTGAACACCTTCAAGGGCAACACCGGCGCGCCGACCCTGATCGTGGTCGACAGCGTGATCGGCTACGGTTCGCCACACAAACACAACACCGCCGCCGCCCATGGCGAGCCGTTGGGCGATGAGGAAATCCGCCTGACCAAGGCCGCGTATGGCTGGCCGCAGGATTCCAGCTTCCTGGTCCCCGATGAGGCCCGCACGGTGTTGCGTGACGCCCTGCTGGAGCGCAGCCAGCCGTTATATGACGCCTGGCAGCACAGCCTGTCGCAGCTGCAGCAGCACGAGCCGGAACTGGCCGAGGAGTTGCGCCGCATGCGTGCCGGCGAAATGCCGGAGCGTTGGCAGGATGACCTGCCCGGTTTCGACCCCGACGGCAAGGGCGTGGCCAGCCGTGCCGCCGGTGGCGAAGTACTGAATGCCTTTGCCCGGCAGATCCCGTGGCTGCTCGGCGGCTCGGCGGACCTGTCGCCCTCGACCAAGACCAACCTCACCTTCGACGGTGCCGGGCGTTTCAGTGCCGACGACTACAGCGGGCGCAACCTGCACTTCGGCATCCGCGAACACGCCATGGGCGCGATTGCCAACGGCATGGCGCTGTCCTACCTGCGGCCGTACACCTCGACGTTCCTGGTGTTCAGCGACTACATGAAGCCGCCGATACGCCTGGCCGCGATCATGGAGTTGCCGGTGGTGTTCGTGTTTACCCATGACTCGATTGGCGTGGGCGAAGATGGGCCGACCCACCAGCCCATCGAACACCTGACCCAACTGCGCGCCACGCCGGGGTTGCTGACCCTGCGCCCGGGCGACGCGAATGAAACCCTGGAAGTGTGGAAGGTCGCGCTGGCGCAGACCCACCGGCCAAGTTGCGTGATACTGTCCCGCCAGCCCCTGCCGACGCTGGATCGTACCCAGTACGCGGCGGCATCGGGGGCGGCCAAGGGCGCCTATGTGCTGGCGAAGGCGGATGATCCTCAGGTGATTCTGCTGGCGAGCGGCAGTGAAGTCAGCCTGGCGGTGGCCGCGTATGAGCAATTGAAAAGCGCAGGGATTGCCGCGCAGGTGGTATCAATGCCCAGCTGGGAACTGTTCGAAGACCAGGACCAGGCCTACCGCGACAGCGTGTTGCCGCCGGCAGTGAAGGCCCGGGTAGTGGTGGAACAGGCCGGGCCACTAGGCTGGGACCGCTATGTCGGCCAGACCGGCGCCAAGGTAGTGATGAACAGCTTCGGCGCATCGGCGCCGCTGGCGAAGTTGCAGGAGCAGTTCGGGTTTACGGTTGAGAATGTGGTGAAGCAGGCCAGGGCACAGATCCAACTGACCTAACGCTGAGCAAAATGTGGGAGGGGGCTTGCCCCCGATGGCCATAGGTATCTACACAACTCTTAAAGGCTGACACATAACTCTGTGGTGAGCGGGCTTGTCCCGCGTTGGGCTGCGCAGCAGCCCCAGTAAAGCAGAATGCGGTGTATCAGAAACTCCATAGCGGCTGTTTTGGGGCCGCTACGCGGCCCAACGCGGGACAAGCCCGCTCGCCACAGGGGAACTCGCCGGTCTCTGAAAATTGTGTAGATACCTATGCCCCGATGGCGGTGGCTCAGTCAAATTATTAGCGACTGACACTCCCTCATCGGGAGCAAGCCCCCTCCCACATTTGGACTACATCGCTTGTCAGAGCAGCTCTCGGGCCAGGAATGGCGCGGTGCGGCTGGTTTTGTTTTTGGCCACCTTCTGCGGTGTCCCACTGGCAACCACCTTGCCGCCCAGGTCCCCGGCCCCCGGTCCGATGTCGATCACCCAGTCACTCTGGGCCACCACACGCATTTCATGTTCCACCACGACCACCGTATGCCCCCCATCCACCAGTTGATTGAGCTGACTGAGCAGGCGGTCGACATCCCGCGGATGCAGCCCGGTGGTGGGTTCGTCCAACACATACAACGTCGCGCCACGGGCATTGCGTTGCAGCTCGGTGGCCAGTTTGATGCGTTGCGCTTCGCCGCCGGACAGTTCCGTCGCCGGCTGCCCAAGGCGCAGGTAACCCAGGCCGATATCCCGCAGCACGTGCAGTGAACGCAGTACCCCAGGTTGCTCGGCGAACACCTCCACCGCTTGTTCCACTGTCAGCCCCAGCACCTGGGCGATGCTCAGGCCTTGCCATTTGACGGCCAGGGTTTCAGGGTTGTAGCGCGCGCCGTGGCAGGTCGGGCACGGGGCGTAGACGCTGGGCATGAACAGCAATTCGACGCTGACAAAGCCCTCGCCTTCGCAGTTCGGGCAACGGCCCTTGGCGACGTTGAAGGAGAACTGCCCGGCGTCGTAATCGCGCTTCTTCGCCGCTGGCGTGGCGGCAAACAACTTGCGCACGTTGTCGAACAAACCGGTGTAGGTCGCCAGGTTGGAGCGCGGGGTGCGGCCGATGGGTTTCTGGTCCACCTGCACCAGGCGGCGAATGTGCTCCAGACCGGCACTGATGCGCCCGCCGCTGATTTGCGGGGCGTCGTCTTCCAGGCTCGGCTCTTCGTCGTTTTCCACCCGGCTGCCGAGGCCGCTGCCCACCAGTTCCAGCAGCGCCTGGCTGACCAGGCTGGACTTGCCCGAGCCGGAAATACCGGTGACCGCCGTAAAGCAACCCAACGGGACATCCACGCTCAGGTCCTTGAGGTTATTGCGCGTCACGCCTTCCAGGCTCAGCCAGTTGCTGGGTTCACGGCGCGCCGGGTTCCCAGGGCGCTTGTCGGCGAACAGATAGGCCCGGGTCTGCGACGCCTCAACGTCCGCCAGACCGGCCGGTGGCCCGCTGTACAGCACGTGCCCGCCATGCTCGCCGGCGGCCGGGCCCACATCGATCAGCCAGTCGGCGCGGCGCATGGTTTCCAGGTCATGCTCCACCACAAACAACGAATTGCCCGCCGCTTTCAAGCGTTCGAGCGCGGTGAACAACGCTTCGCCATCTGCCGGATGCAAGCCTGCCGAGGGCTCATCCAGCACATAGATCACGCCGAACAACTGCGAGCCCAATTGCGTGGCCAAGCGCAGGCGCTGCAACTCCCCTGACGACAGGGTCGGCGTGCTGCGCTCCAGGGACAGATAGCCCAACCCCAATTCGATCAAGGTACTGACCCGCTCCAGCAGATCCTCGGCGATGCGCTGGGCCGCCAGGCGTTTTTCCACCGACAGCTTCATCTTGTCCTGCCCCGCCGCCACCGGCCGCAACAACGCGGCCAATTGCGTCAATGACAGTTGCGACAACTCGCCAATGTCCACCCCGGCAAACTTCACCGACAGCGCCGCCCGGGTCAGCCGCTTGCCCTCGCACAACGGGCAGGCGCTGCCCTGCATGAACTGCGACACGCGCTTCTTCATCAGCGCGCTTTGGGTGTGGGTGAAGGTGTGCAGGATGTAGCGCCGCGCGCCGCTGAACGTGCCCTGGTAGCTTGGCTCCAGCTTGCGTTTCAGTGCATCGCGGGTTTGCGCCGGGGTGAAACCGGCATACACCGGTACGGTGGGGGTTTCTTCGGTGAACAGGATCCAGTCGCGCTGTTTTTTCGGCAGGTCGCGCCAGGGAACATCCACGTCATAGCCCAGGGTCACGAGAATGTCGCGCAGGTTCTGGCCCTGCCACGCCAGGGGCCAGGACGCCACCGCGCGCTGGCGGATGGTCAGGGACGGATCGGGCACCATCAGCGCCTCGGTCACTTCATACACACGGCCCAGGCCATGGCATTGCGGGCACGCGCCCTGGGGCAGGTTCGGCGAAAAGTCCTCGGCATACAGCATCGCCTGTCCCGGCGGGTAGCTGCCGGCACGCGAATACAGCATGCGGATCAGGCTCGAGAGGGTGGTCACACTGCCCACTGAGGAACGCGCACTCGGCGTGCCGCGCTGCTGCTGCAACGCCACGGCGGGCGGCAGACCTTCGATGCTGTCGACATCCGGCACGCCGACCTGATCGATCAGGCGCCGTGCATAGGGCGCCACCGATTCGAAATAGCGGCGCTGGGCCTCGGCATACACTGTGGAAAATGCCAGGGACGATTTGCCCGAGCCGGAGACGCCGGTAAACACCACCAGGGCATCCCGGGGAATGTCCACGTCGACGTTCTTCAGGTTGTGTTCGCGGGCGCCGCGCACCTTTACGAATCCAAGGTGCTGGGCAGTGATCGGAGGCATGTTGCGCTGTGACGTCATGAACAACCTTGTCTGGCGGTGAGCACGCTGCGCAGCCGTTGCGTCAGGGCCTCGGGGCTGTAGGGTTTGCTCAGCAAATGAATGTCAGCGCTGAGCAGGTGATTGCTGGAGAGGATGTCGCGGGTGTGCCCCGAGGTGAACAGCACCGCCACCGGCGGCGATTGGACGCGGGCCCACTCGGCCAGGTCAGTGCTTTTGATACGGCCGGGCATCACCACATCGGTGAAGATCAGGTCGGGCCGCACGCCGTCCTGCAAGGCTTGCATCGCGCGGTCGCCGTCTTCAGCGGTCAACACCGTGTAGCCTGCCTGTTCGAGCAGGTCCACCACGGTCACCCGCACATCCTCGTTGTCCTCCACCACCAGGATGGTCTCCTGGCCCATGTCGTGGGGCACGGGTTCTGGGTGAGTCTCCTGGACTTCTTCGCCCAGGCTGCGCGGAAAGTACATTTGCACCACGGTGCCCTTGCCCTCCTCGCTCCACACGTCCACATGCCCACCGCTCTGGCGGACAAAACCAAACACCATGCTCAAGCCAAGGCCGGTGCCGTAGCCATCGCGTTTGGTGGTGAAAAACGGCTCGAACACCCGCGACAGGATCGCTGCCGGCATGCCCACGCCAATGTCGGTGACGGCCAGGCGCACATACTCGCCTGGCTTGATGCTTTTGCCGCGGCAATCCTTGGGGTTGAGGATGATGTTTTCGCCGGTGATGCGAATCACGCCTTCGCCTTTCATGGCGTCGCGGGCGTTGATCGCCAGGTTGAGCAGCGCATTTTCCAACTGGTTGCGATCGACGTTGATGCACCAGGAATCCTGGGGCAACTGCACATCGATATGAATGGTTTCACCCAACGCACGTTGCAGCAGTTCGCCCAGCCCGGCGTAGATGCGCTGCGGGTTGTACACGGCCGGTGACAACGGTTGGCGCCGGGCAAAGGCCAGCAGTTGCGAGGACAGTTTGGCGCCCCGCTCCACCGCTGCAATGGCCGCCGTGACCCGCCGCTGCACCTGGGCATTCTCCGGTTCATGGCGGGCCAGCAGGTGCAGGTTGCCGGCGATCACTTGCAACAGGTTATTGAAGTCGTGGGCCACGCCACCGGTCAGGCCACCAATGGCTTCGAGCTTTTGCGACTGGCGCAGTTGGTCTTCGGCGGCGGAACGCGCCTGGACTTCGGCGGCCACCCGTTGCTCCAGGTTATGGGTCAGTTCCTGGCGCACGCGTTCGGAATGCACGTGGGCGGTGGTCTCCACCACAATCGCCAGCACGCCGGCCGGTTGCTGGTTATCCCCGGCGACGGGGCTGTAATAAAGATCCAGCCACACCGTTTCCGGCTGGCCGTTGCGCAGCAGCACCAGGTCTTTGTTGTTGAACGACAAGGTGCCGCCGGCCAGGCAGGTGTCCACCACATGGCGATTGAAGTCGGCGACTTCCGGCCAGCCCAGCTCCACCGGCGTGCCGAGCAAATAAGGATGGCGGCCACCGGCAAACACCGAATAGCTGTCGTTGTAGATCATGTACCCCGCCGGCCCCCAGAGCATCACCATGGGCACGGGGGATGCCAGCATCATCTGCACGGTACAGGCGAGGCTGGTGGACCAGCGGTCAAGGGGTCCCAGGTCGGTGGTTGACCAGTCAAATGCGCGAATGCGCTGGGCCATTTCGCCGGCCCAACCTTCACAGCCGTGGGGGTCGGATAAGAATTGCATCGTTCGGCTCTGCGCAGAGAAAGGACGGTCGCAAAATTTGGAACGTATCAAGGGGCGATGGTTTCATTTTGTATAAATTAGGGGGTAATCACCGCCGGCGCTACCCGCCTCAGTGAAAATCCCGGCTGCGCACCGTGATGCCGTCCAGCAGTGGCGTCAGGTCGGTCAGGCGCCCGGCGATCAGGTGTCGCACCTCGCCCACCGCCTCCCAACGCCCGTCCACCTTGAGCAATCGCGACCCCACCAGGGCCTGGCGCTGACGTTCGGCCAGGTCGCGCCAGACCACCACGTTGAGGTTGCCGAATTCATCTTCGAGGGTGACAAAGGTCACGCCACTGGCCGTGCCGGGGCGCTGGCGACCGGTGACCAGCCCGGCGACGCTGACAGTGCGCCCGTGCTCCACCGCCTGCAGTTCATTCGAGCTGCGGCAACGCCGTTTACGCAGCTCGGCGCGCAGCAGCGCCAATGGGTGCGGGCCAAGGGTGGTGCCAAGCATGGCGTAGTCGGCGTGCAGATCCTCGCCCACCGTCGGTTTCGGCAGTTCCACCCGCGCCTCATCGGGGCTGGACAGGCCGGCGAACAAGCCAAGCTGCTTATGCACCCCTGCCACGGCCCAGCGCGCCGTATGCCGGTTGCCGGCCAGGGCACGCAAGGCCCCGGCATCCGCCAGCAACGCCTGGGTGCGCGCATCCAGCCCGGCGCGGGCGTCCAGATCGGCAATATCCCTGAACGCCCGGCGCTGACGTGCGGCTTCGATGCGCCGCCCATCCTCTTCGCGAAACCCCGAGATCATGCGCAACCCCATGCGAATCGCCGGTTGCTGGCCATCGATGGGTTCCAGGCTGCAATCCCAGTCGCTGGCCTGCACATCCACCGGGCGGATCTGCAAGCGATGGCGCCGCGCATCCTGCAGGATCTGGTCCGGGCTGTAGAACCCCATGGGCCAGCTGTTGATCAACGCACAGGCGAAGGCCGCCGGCTCATGGCATTTGAGCCAGCAACTGGCGTAGGTCAGCAAGGCGAAACTGGCGGCGTGGGACTCGGGGAAACCATAGCTGCCGAAGCCCTTGATCTGTTCGAAGATCTGCGCGGCAAAAGCCTCGGTGTAGCCATTTTTCAACATGCCGGTGCGCAGGCGTGCTTGATGCGGTTCCAGGCCACCGTGGCGTTTCCAGGCGGCCATGGAACGGCGCAACTGGTCGGCCTCGCCGGGGCTGTAGTCGGCGGCGACCATGGCGATCTGCATCACCTGTTCCTGGAACAGCGGGATGCCCAGGGTGCGCTTGAGCACCGCCTCAAGCTCCGGCGACGGATAGGTGGTGGGCTCCTCTTCGTTACGTCGGCGCAGGTAGGGATGCACCATGCCGCCCTGGATCGGCCCGGGGCGCACGATAGCGACCTCGATGACCAGGTCGTAGAATGTTTGCGGCCGCAATCTGGGCAACATCGACATCTGCGCCCGCGACTCGATCTGGAACACGCCGATGGTGTCGGCCTTGCTGATCATCGCGTAGGTGGCCTGGTCTTCCTGGGGGATCGTCGCTAGCGACAGGTCACGGCCACGATGGCGGCGCAGCAGATCGAAACAGCGGCGGATCGCGCTGAGCATGCCCAGGGCGAGAATATCCACCTTGAGCAGGCCGACCGCATCGAGGTCATCCTTGTCCCACTGGATGATGGTGCGCTCGGCCATGGCGGCGTTTTCCACCGGCACCAGGGTATCCAGTGGGTATTCGGAAATCACGAAGCCCCCGGGGTGCTGGGACAGGTGCCGGGGAAAACCGATCAGTTGCTGGGTGAGCGTCAGCACACGGCGCAGGATCGGGCTGTCCGGGTCGAAGCCGCTTTCGCGCAGGCGTTCCAGGGGCGGCGCATCGTCACTCCAGCGCCCGCAGCATTCGGCCAGCGCGTTGATCTGGTCCGGCGGCAAGCCCAGGGCCTTGGCCACATCGCGCACCGCACCGGAGGCGTGGTAACTGCTGACCACCGCCGTCAGCGCCGCGCGGGTACGGCCATAGCGCTGGAACACGTACTGCAGCACTTCTTCGCGACGTTCGTGCTCGAAGTCGACGTCGATGTCCGGCGGCTCGTTGCGCTCCTCTGACAGGAAGCGCTCGAACAACGTACTCGTCAGGCTCGGGTCGATCTCGGTGATGCCCAGGGCAAAACACACCGCCGAGTTGGCTGCCGAGCCCCGGCCCTGGCACAGGATCGACCGGCTGCGGGCGAAGCGCACGATGTCGTGCACCGTGAGGAAGTAGCTTTCGTAACCCAGTTTGCTGATCAATGTCAGCTCGTGATGGATCTGCTGCAAGGTCTTGGCGTCGACCCCGTGCGGCCAGCGCCGGGCGACGCCTTCGTCGGTGACGGCGCGCAACCAGGATTCGGCATCGTGGCCCTCGGGCACCAGCTCGCGCGGGTAGTGATAGCGCAACTGGCCAAGATCGAAGCGGCAGCGCTGGGCGATGGCCAGGGTTTCGTCGAGCAGCGCCTGCGGGTACAGCGTGGCCAGGGCGTCGAGGCTGCGCAGATGCCGCTCGCCGTTGGGGTGCAGGCGCGTGCCGGCGTCGGCCACCGGCACGTGATGGCGGATCGCGGTCATGGTGTCTTGCAGGGCGCGGCGGCCACGGGCATGCATATGCACATCGCCGCAGGCCACCGCCGGAATCTGCAGGCTGGCGGCCAGGTGCAGGCGTTGCTCCAGATGCCGCGCATCGTCCTGGCCGCAGTGCAGGTGCACCGCCAGCCACAGGCGTTCGGCGAAGGTACGGCGCAGCCAGTGGATGGAGACCTGGGTGTCGCTGTCTTCGGCGACCCACAGCGCCAGCAGGCCGGGCAACGGCTGCTCGAAGTCTTCCAGCAGCAGGCGGTAGCGACCTTTTTCAGCCCGGCGTCGGGCCACGGTGATCAAGCGGCACAGGTGCTGGTAGCCGCTGAGGTCCTGCACCAGCAGCACCAGTTTCGGGCCGTTTTCGATGCGCACTTCGCTGCCGATAATCAGCGGCAAGCCCACCGCCTTCGCCGCCTGCCAGGCCCGCACGATGCCCGACAAGGTACATTCATCGGTGATCGCCAGGGCGCTGTAGCCCTGGCGCTTGGCCCGCTCGAACAACTCCAGGGCGCTGGAGGCGCCGCGTTGGAAGCTGAAGTTGGACAGGCAGTGCAGCTCGGCATAACTCATGGCCACCGCCGCCTGTAGGAGCGAGCTTGCTCGCGAAGCGCGTTAACGATGACGCGGGAGCCCTGGGTCATCGCGGTGCCCTTAGGTTTTTCGCGAGCAAGCTCGCTCCTACAGAGGGCCGGTTGCAGCCTATGGGGGCTCATGCGAACCAGCCCTGCAGCCACAGCCCATCGCTTTGCCCCACGCAGCGATAGGCCCAGCCTTGCTGGCCGGCTCGGGTCTGGATCAGGTAGTAGTCGCGGCGAATATCGGCACCGTCCCACCAGCCGGATTCGATGCGCTCCGGGCCCATGAGGATCTGCACGCCCTGCTCGGCCAGCAAGGTCGGTTCGTCAAGCAACCAGCCGGGACGCCGCACCTTGTTCAAGGTGGCGCACGGGCTTTTATCCGCCGCCATTTGCCAGGCGCATTCGGGGCGATGGTCGGCATGGAAGCGCAGGCCTTGCACCGCCTCATCCCCCAGGCGCGCACGCAGGCGTTCGCGCAGTTGTTCCCACGGCAGGGTCTGTTGCGGGCGATCGTCGAACAGGTCCTGGCGTTGCGGCACGAACACCGGCAGGTCCTGGGCCACCAGGCGAAAACCACGCACCGGCGAGGTGACTTGCACGTGCTCCAGGCGCCCACGGGCCAGTTCGAACAGCATCGCCGGCTCACGCTCGGCGCTCAGCAGGCCGACCTTGATCACACTGTCCGGTGCATCGGCATGTTCCAGGTGCAGGTCGAAACGCTGCACGCCACTGTCACGGCCGCAGAGGAACGCCGAGAGGTCGCCGGTCAAACGGCGCAGGGGGAATAACAAGGCCTGGTGGGATTGCACATCGAAATTCAACTCGATGCGCACATCGAACTGGTCCGGCGGCTGATAGAACGCCAGGGCCAACGGCCGTTGCCCAGTCAAGGCATCGAGGTGCTTGAGCAGGCCGGCATCAAAGCGCCGCGCCAGGGTGTGCCGGGGCAACGCCTGCACCTGGGCCAGGGTACGCAGGCCCATGCGCGACAACGCGGTGGCCGCCTGCGGGTCGAGGCCGGCGCGGTCGATGGGCAATGGCGCCAGGGCCTGGAGCAACCCCTCCTCATCGGCCACGGCCAGGCCATCGTAGAGATTGGCCAGCACCCGCGCCGCCGCCGGGTTGGGCGCGGCGACGATACGGTGACGAAAGCCCAGCTCGGTCAACTCCTGGCGCAGGCGTGCCTCGAACCGAGGCCAGGGCCCGAACAGGCCCAGGCTCGATTCGATCTCGAACAGCAAGGCACGCGGGTAATACACACTGACCTGGGAGCTGAAGCGGTAGGCCCAGGCGGCGAGAAACTGCTGCCAGCGCTCGATCTCCACGGGGTCGTATTCGGCACTGGCAAAGGTCTTGGCCAGGGCATGGGCGGCCGTCAGCGATTGCCCCGGGCGCAGGCCCAGTGCGCGGGCGGCGTCATTGACGGTTTGCAGCACGCGCCGCTGCGGTGTGCCGGCCAGCAGCGCCAGGGGTTGGTCGGGCTCGGGGTGCAGGCGCTGCACCCCGTCCAGCGCCAATTGCGGGAAGACAATACACACCCAGCGCATGGCAACCTCAGTGCCCCGCCAGTGCAATCGGCGCCGGATGAGCCAAGCCACCCCGGCACTTGAGCACCCGCACCTGGGCAGGTTTGGCCTCGACGGCCAGGCGCAGGGCGGCGGGCGAAGGGTTGATCGCTTCACTCAAGGCGCGCCAGGCAAACGCCAGGGTCTGCCCGGTTTCCGCAGCCACCTGCAAGCGACGCAAGGCGCGGTCATCCGCCTTGCGCGGCCAGCACAGCACCGCGCCGCAACTGCCGGAGCGCAGGCATTGTTCCACCGCCCACAGCACATCCCGCGCCTCGGCCTGGACCACCGACAGCTGGCGCAAATCCACCCCGGCGTTCTGCCATGCGTGGGGGTACGGGGTATAGGGCGGCGCCACCAGCACAATGCGCTCCCCCGCCGCCGATAATCGCGCCAGGGTCGGCAGCACCAGTTGCAGTTCGCCGATACCGTCCCTGGCCATCAGGATTTCGCTCAAGGCCGACTCCGGCCAGCCGCCCGTGGGCAGCACCGCATCCAGCGCCGCCAGCCCCGTAGGCTGCACGCTGGCCGGAGGCGCGACAGGCCGGCCTTTCCAGACGCGGCCGCCATTGAACAGCGTATCCAGTGCAACCACGGCGCCCATCAGCCTTGCCTCACCAGGCCGCAGAACACCCCTTCGATGGCCAGGTCCTGGTCGGGGCCGACCACAATGGGTTGATACGCAGGATTGCGCGGCAGCAGGCGAACACGCTCGCCACTGCGCTCGAAACGCTTGATGGTGACTTCACCGTCCAGGCGCGCCACCACAATCTGCCCGTTCACCGCTTCGGCACTGCGGCGCACACCCACCAGATCGCCGTCGAGGATGCCGTCCTCGATCATCGAGTCGCCTTGCACCCGCAACAGGTAATCCGGGGTTTTCGCAAAAGTGGCGGAGTCGAGTTGCAGGCGGCTGTGCACGTCGGCATCCGCGCCGATGGGCCGGCCGGCTGCCACTCGGCCGAGTACAGGGACATCCAGCCACTCCGGGCGCGGGGGCTGGTTGAGCAAACGAATGCCGCGCGCCTGGTTGGGGTTGACCTCGATGAAACCGGCTTCGGCCAGGGCCACGACGTGCTTGCGCGCGACGCTGCGGGAGGCAAAGCCGAACGCCTCGGCGATCTCGGCAAGGCTGGGGGGTTGGCCTTGCTGCGCGATACGGTCGCGGATAAAGGTCAGGATGGCGGTGCGGCGGGGGGTCAGGGTCGTCATGGAGTACATTTGTACTCCTCTGGGAAATTTCTTACAAGAGCCGGTAGTCGGGGTTGAGTTGACTGAGTACATATCCGTTATTCAGGTAACGGCATACCTGATGTATGCAGATCAAATGTGGGAGGGACGGTGCGACGATTCGACTTGCCCCCGATTGCAGTGGGTCAGTACCAAATCCATCAACTGACACGCCCTCATCGGGGGCATGGGTATCTACACAATTTTCAGTGGTCTGTGGCGAGGGAGCTTGCTTCCGTGGCGGCCTTCGGGCCGACCATGTCGTTGGGTTTGACCGAGTACATATCCGTTGCTGCGGTCACGGCTGATATTGGTTCCGCCCTTACGGCGGCTCACTTTTGGAAAGGCCCAAAAGTAAGCAAAAGGCCTTCGCCCCACCACTCGGTACCTCGCCTAGGCTCGGTATGCCCGAACGCAGGCTTGAATCCGTGGGCCGCCGTCATGGGCCATCCCTGGCCCAGGACGGCTAACCCGGCGTCCTGCCGGGTTACCCACGGATTCAAGCCTGCGTTCGGCCAGCGTGGTTGACGGGGCGCCTAGGATCAAGATCAAAAGCCAGAGCAAAAGCAGAGCAAAAGCAGGCTGAGGTCTACCTGCTGGATGGAGATCCAAATGTGGGAGGGGGCTTGCCCCCGATGAGGGAGTGTCAGTTGATGGATTTGGTACTGACCCACTGCAATCGGGGGCAAGTCGAATCGTCGCACCGCCCCTCCCACATTTTTAACCCAGTACACCAGACCCAACTCCGGTCGGCTCTAAGGCCGCCGCGCTTTGGCTTTTGATCTCAAATCGCCCCGTCA